>JABDDW010000035.1 GCA_013287405.1 Deltaproteobacteria bacterium | reverse complement strand
ACCTTGTCAGTTTCCAAGCCTAACCATCGATCGACCTTGGCAGAATGGGCCTGTGCTAGGGCATAAGAATATTTTTCTTCAGGAACTAAGGGAAAAGGAACCTTCGAATTAAACTCAAATATATTCAAAGCCCCCCCAACCAAAAGGTACCAGGCGGCCGGTACAGCCTTGCCCCGATAGGGCTTACTTATGGTAACGCGGCGTACAACCCAAAGTAAGCTGGTACCTTTAAAGGGTCTTCATGTCTATAACGAAGCGATATCGAACATCGCCTTTGACCATTCTTTCATACGCCGTATTGATATCTTTGATCGGAATCACTTCTACATCAGAAGTAATATTTTTATCCGCACAATAATCGAGCATTTCTTGGGTTTCTCGAATCCCTCCAATAAGGGACCCCGCCAATTGACGGCGATTCATTATTAGAGAGAAAGCATTCACTGGGGCAGCCGCAGGAGGAACTCCCACGATAACCATAGCCCCATTAGTTTTTAGGCAACCTAAATACAAATTTAAATCATGGGGAGCTGAAACCGAATCAAGAATAAAATCGAATTTACCTTGGAGTTTCTCAAAGGTTGTCGGATCAGTCGTTACAGCAAAATGATTTGCGCCTAGTCTTAGAGCATCTTTTTCTTTGGATTTTGACGTGCTAAATACAGTCACTTCTGCGCCCATTGAAGCAGCTAGTTTCACCCCCATGTGTCCCAATCCTCCTAAACCCACAATTCCAACGGAATCTCCTTTTTTGACTTTCCAATGTTTAAGGGGGGAATAGGTGGTAATTCCAGCGCAAAGGAGAGGAGCTACTTTTTCGAGGGGAAGTTTAGGGGAAATCTTTAGAGCATATTTTTGATCCACAACAATTTGTGAAGAGTAGCCTCCGTAGGTTATGGAATTATCGCGATCCCTTGAATTATAAGTTCCAACCATCCCCTTTTCGCAGAACTGTTCTTCGCCCTCCTCACAGTTATGACACTCTCGACAAGAGTTGACGATACAGCCCACTCCAGCCAAATCCCCTACTTTAAATCCTTTAACCGATTTACCGACCTTGGTTATGGGACCCACAATTTCATGACCAGGGACCATCGGGTAAATTGAGCCTCCCCATTCGTCTCGCGCTTGGTGGATATCGGAATGACAGACTCCGCAGTAATCTATTTCTATAAGGATATCGTCATCTCTGAGGTCTCTTCTTTCAAATTGGAAAGGGGCCAAAACTGACGAAGCACTCTTAGCGGCATAGCCTTTGGTGGGTAACATTGGAACCTCCTCATATAAAAATTCCGGTGGCCTAACGAGGCCGACTATAGCGGTACCAGAAACGCCCCCGAAGTTCTATTGCATTTTGATTCAGATCTAAGTAATTGTATTTATTATAGTATTTAATGACTTACCGATCGGGAAAGTTTTGTTAAAGTTTGTACGTGTTTTACCGATCAGCATTTAACGCGGAACGTTTATTAAGAAAGGTAATTTATGGGTACCGTACCGGCTGGGCAAGAGTTTAAATTCGTAACTGGCGAAAAAGAAAATACAATAATTATTCTTCTTTTCGGACAAGTTCGATCTCAAGAAGTAAGTGAACTCGAATCTTTAGCCAACTTCATTGTTGAAAAACCACAGACCTCAGTCATTTTTAGCTTTAGGGACATCACCCAGTTTTTGCCTGGGGCTCACTCGGCATGGACTAAACTTCAGACATCGGTCAGAAAGTCCGGAAAACTTCTCACGGTGTGTAGCCTGAGACCGGAATTAAAAAGCGCCCTCCTTCAGGCCGGAGTTTTAAGAGATTCGGAGCTTTTTAACAATATTCCTGACTGCTGGCAGGCTTTAAAAGTCCGGAGCCAAGAATTGTTGGCAAAGCCAGCAAGCGATAAGAAAGAGGCGGCTTAACGGCGCTGAACGGCTACCGGCACGGGTATCGCATTCATCGTTTTGACATAAGCCTTCCATTGAGCATGAGAATTTCTAAATTCGATTCGTCTCACCTGAAGATCTGCCTTTAATTGATGAAATCTATCTTGGGAGTTTTTCTTGAATTCTTCTTTAAACTGAAGCCAATCCTGGCGCAACTTACGCAAATCATCTTGGGCTTGCAGCACTTTTGCTTTGAGCTCTTCCAACCGGGTCACTTCAAAACCTCGCTCACTCAATATCTTTGCGTCTTGAAGAACTGTCGCTTTAACTATGGCCTCACGAGAAACTTTTTTTAGCTTCGTAGCCTGACCCAGTAGCGCTCCAACTTGGATAAACCATTTCGTTGGATCCCAGTGGTACCACCTTACCCCATTTCTATAATCAATCTGAAATTCATGGTGAAAATTATGATAACCCTCTCCGAAAGTGAGGACCGCCATAACAACACTATCCCTCGCAGAATGAGCATCACTATAAGGTTGTTTGCCCAGGGTATGACACAAAGAGTTTATAAAAAACGTGCAATGATGAGAGATCACTATACGAAGGACCCCGCCGAAAATAAATCCACCCCACGGCATCCCCATGAAAGACCCAATCAAAACCGGAAGTCCAAAGCCCATTATAATGGCAATAGGTACATAGTATTTGTGTTGCAAATAGACAAGGCGATCATTCTTTAAGTCAGGAGCGAAATCATCCTTATAAATTTCTTCGTCTTTTAAAAGAAGCCAGCCCATGTGGGCGTACCAAAAACCCCGCTGAATATTATAAGGATCTTTATCCGTATCGACAAAGCGATGGTGTCGTCGATGGTCCGTTCCCCACTTTAACGCACTCGCTTGAAAAGCTCCTGCTCCGAAAAGAAGATAAAAAACCTTCATTAAGGTGCTGGCGTTATAACTCCTGTGAGAAAGATATCGATGGTAGCCTGCCGTTACAGAAAGTTCGGTTACAGCCCACAAAGTTACGAATAAGAAAAACAAAGACCAGTGCCATCCCTCTTTATACAAATAAATAGGAACAAAAATTAAAGCGGCAAGAGGAGTTAAAAAGAGAAAAAGCGTCGTGGTCCAATCAATTTTTTTCATCGGTAAGAGAATAAGCAATTATGATTGTTTTTTCCAGAAAATTCCCCGAATGTTCGTTGGTCCTTTGGTGCCAAAATGGGAATTGTCATTGATGATCACCCCCAACAGAGCTTGTCTGGCGATCATTATACACCCCATAGATCGATGGATAAATGAGGGCGTAGGTCTTAGCGACCTTTAGCCCGTGAGGGGTTTTCTTTAAACTTCCGACGAGCATCATTTTTTTGTACCAGTACTTTAATTCTGGATTACTTTGATTACAGGAGTAGTGAGTGGTCACTTCCAAACGGCCGCCAAAGGGCTTGTGAGAGCCACAATCTAGGAACTGGATCTGGGCTCTTACGGGTTCACAGGTCCTGGGATTAATAGCCTCAATGGGCCTCATCGTAAAACACGTATAGTTTCTTTCAACTCGCGGTTTCGACTGAGCTGGCTCTCGGGAACGATCCTCAAAATATGTCTTTGAGATAATCAAATCTGAACTATCACCATCTTGAGTGAGCTCTCCCACGAGCATTTGGTCATTGTACAGAAGTTTTATTTTCACAGGGGACCCTAAGCAATCTACTCCTAAGGTCGCTGAGAGGGTTTTTAAAATTACCCCTGTGGCGCAATCTTTAATACTAACCAGCCCCCCGATCGGACCGCATGAGTCAGCATTGAGTTTCTGACCAGGCTTGATCATGAAACAATCCTCGGCGAATGAAACTTGGGTGAAGATAGTCCCGACAAAAAGAAAAATCACAAATCTTTTCATTAATAGTTTAGTCGGTCAAAACGGAATGAAGCTTAAGTCTTCTTTAGAGACTCAAGCAACTGCTCTGCTGGGGTTTTATGGGCTTTAGCCGTATTACAGCTCTTACAGGCAGTAACAATATTGCCTTTCGTAGAGCGTCCACCGCGTCCCAAAGGAAGGATATGATCCATCGTCATTTCTCCACCAGAAAATTTCTTGTGGCAGTAATAGCAGAGACCTTGGGCCAGAAGCTGCTTCCACCACTGCGTTTGCCTTAATTCCTTAGCTTTTGCCCTTTCTCGGGATATTTGCTTCGGATCAACCGGAGAATAAAAGTAGGTAGAGGACGACTGGCCCATGGTCCCTTTTTACCACAACCCCGTGATCAAAACTCCACATAATATTTTCAATTTTCGCGGTCTAAAACCCGATCAAGACGGCATGGGAAATCAAGCACACACCCTGCAATTCATAGCGGGTCGCCCCACAAATGCGGCTCAAGCAACTGACTATCTTATTGCTTCAGCCCTTAAAATGCAGGCTAGCGATCTTCACCTGGGGGTGAACCACGCCTTAGAGGCAATCCCTGAGCCCTATCTCCATCCGTTTTCGTACCCATGGAAAGCTCCAAGTTGTATGGGCCCCATTTTTAGCGCCACTTTACAAGGAAGTCGTGGAAGGCTCAAAGTTTTGGCCGGACTTAAAAAATACTTAGACCTCCGACCAAAACAACGCTCTACAAAGCAGGCCCGTGGTGCGAGAATTGTATCGCTGGGTTTGCCGGCAGAATGGCCGTTTTTGAACTTTTTGTGGTGGATGGAGAGCTTTCGGACTTGATCAATACGGGGGCCTCTCGTCAAGAAATCTACGAACTCACGCGGACAAAAGGATTTAAAACTTTAGCCGAAAACCTATTGATGGATGTTTACTCTGGGCTTACGGATATTAACTCGGTTAAAGGATTTGTTTTTGCCCCCACTTATGAAAAAGACGCCGCCTAAAACATGATTTCAAATCATTTTCTCTCCATAGCCAATTTTGTTCTCACTATTATTTTTGTTTCTTTTATATTGCGATCTAAACGACCGCCCGGCAACACTTTGGCTTGGCTATTTTTCATCGCCGTCGTTCCGTACATCGGAATACCTCTCTATATTTTCCTTACGGATAGAAAATTTCCGAGTCGTTTTAGTAAAAAAAGTCGCCTCTTTCAGGTTCAAGGTGATTCCCTTCCAGCTCAACCTGATATTGAAACCTTATTAGGACGATTGGGTGCGCCTCCTCCGAGGACCAACTCAAAGCTTTCTCTAATCTTAAATGGCCAAGATGCTTATGAAAAAATTACGGAAATTATAACCTCTGCTCAGGAGAACATTCACCTCACGACTTTTATATTCGCAAATGATGAAGTCGGTCGTGAAATCCTCAAAATATTGACGGTAAAAGCAAAGCAGGGTGTATCCGTCAAACTCCTGTTGGACTCTCTGGGTGCCATATGGGTTCGAAACCCTTCATTACTGGATCTTAAAAAAGCCGGAGGCCAAGTCGCCTACTTCATGCCCCTATTACATATTCCATTTAAGGGGCGATCCAATCTTAGAAACCACCGTAAAATTCTGGTGGTGGACTCCTCGAAAGCCATTATTGGTGGCATGAATATAGCTCAAGAATATATGGGACCCACAAGCGATAGCCAGCGGTGGGTCGACCTGGGACTGAGCTTAGAGGGAAGCTCAGCATTGGACCTAGACCTGATCTTCAAAAAAGACTGGGAGTTCGCCAATGGAAAATAAAGTTCAAATTGTGGCCAGCGGACCCGACGTTTCAGGAGATACCCTTTACGACGCTCTTCTGACACTCATATTCAAAGCAGAACAAAAGATTTGGATTGCCACGCCTTACTTTATTCCCGATGAGTCCCTTGCCAAGGCCCTTCAACTCGCGGCAAGAAGAGGATGTGAGGTATCGCTGCTCATTCCAAAGAAATCAAATCACTTCATGGCGGACTTAGCCCGGGGAAGTTATATTAGAGAACTCAGCCAGTGTGGTGCAAAAATTTATTTTTATCCTCAAATGCTCCACGCTAAGGCCTTCTTGATCGACAACGACTACGCCATCATTGGATCTGCGAATTTTGACATGAGAAGTTTGCTCTATAATTTTGAAGTTGGGGCCGTGGTTTATGCTCAAAAAGAAATTGAAGGTTTAAAAAAATGGTTTGAAGAAAGAACCACTGAATCCCAAAGGGGCATTGGAGCGAGTAGTTTTATTACGGATCTTACAGAAGGGATAGGGCGAGTGTTGGGCCCCCTTATTTAGCGGAAATATGTCGAACTTATCGACAGCTGAATAATTTTTAGAAAATTGTTTCGGAAAATGACGGTTTTTTTCTAATTAGACTAAAGTCCAGGAGCGTTTTCCCGATAGGTTAAGTGAAATCAAAAATGTTTAACTGTTGGCCGTTTAGGAGTACGTTATGAAAAACATTTTATTAGTTTCTATAACGCTTTTAATGGTTCCCTTCTCAAACCTAGCCTTTGCTAAGGAAGTTCAAAAATACAAACACGTTGCCATCAATTTCACTGAATCGGACTCGAAGTCTCGCCTTCCAGCCTCTATTGAAGAACAAGCCGTGATCGAGGCTCAAGCCAGGCACGTTGCTAAATCGAAGTCACTAGATGAGGCTATCGAAAATCTGTTCTAAGTTGGTTTCCAGAGAGGATGGCCTTGAGTCTCTAAGCCTCAATTGATAGAAGAGACCATGGCCATTCTCATCAATGCTCACACTCTTAGTAAATCGTTCACTGCGACTCCGCTCTTTGAAAAAATCACCTTCTCCATTGAAAATGGCGAACGAATTGGCCTTATCGGACCCAATGGAGCGGGAAAATCAACCCTTCTGAAAATTTTGGCTGGAACTACACCCTATGACGAAGGGACTTTATCCATTCAGAGGGGATTAAAAATAAGCTATTTGGAACAAGTTCCCACGTTTAAGCCTAACGCCACAGTTGAGTCGGCCGTCACGGATGCAGCGATGCTTGCTCCCACAGAGACTGCACATGACTGGGAGTTTGTAGCCAGAACTCAAGAAATTATGTCTAAACTCTCACTGGGGGATCAGTTTGGAGTGTCACCCCAAACGCCAATCGAGAATCTATCTGGGGGTTGGAAAAAGCGAGTTGCTCTAGCGAGGGCCCTTTTTAAAGATCCTGACCTTCTCCTTCTCGATGAGCCGACCAATCATCTAGATATTGAAAGTATCCTCTGGCTTGAGGAGTTACTAGCCCATTCGTCCTTTGCCACTTTGACGATCACTCACGACAGACTTTTTCTCCAACGGATTGCTAATCGTATTTTAGAACTCGATCGTAGAAATTTAGGGGGGCTACTCAGTGTGAGGGGCGACTTTGCCACTTATTTAGAAACTAAACGTGACCTCATGACCACTCAAAAACTCCATGAGACCAAGCTTAAGAATACTCTGAGGCGCGAAACGGAGTGGTTAAGAAGAGGCGCAAAGGCACGACAGACAAAACAGCAAGCCAGAATAAAAGGAACCCATGACCTAAAAAAGGAAGTCGAAGAGCTCCACGAGCGAAATCAGAAACCTACAGTTCGCTTAAACTTTCAGGGTTTAGAAAAAAATCCAAAAAAGCTCATAGAAGCCAAAAACATCTCTAAGACTTATGATGGCGAGGTTGTTGTTCCGTCCACATCCCTTCTTATTACGCCTCGAAGCCGAATTGGATTGATTGGTAAGAATGGATGCGGAAAATCCACCCTCATTAGGCTGCTTATGGGAGTCGAGAAGCCAGATTCTGGAGAAGTCTTTCACGCCGAGCGCATTGAAGTGGCCTACTTTGAACAAAATAGAAATGAGCTGGACCCTAAGATTTCGGTACAGAACACTATTCTTCCCAAAGGAGATTATGTCGATTTTCAAGGAAGTAAGGTTCATATCAAAAGTTATCTTGCAAGATTCTTGTTCAGTTACGAGCAAATGGGCTTGGCGGTGGGAAAATTATCGGGCGGAGAGCAAAGCCGCCTTCTTTTAGCCAAACTGATGCTGAAAAAAGCCAATGTCCTCGTTCTCGATGAACCCACTAATGATCTTGATATGGCAACCCTGGAAGTGCTCGAAGAAGTGCTTCAGGAATTTAATGGCGCAGTCATTCTAGTTACCCATGACCGGTACTTTATGGATCACGTTTCAAATATGCTTCTTGCTTTCGGCCAAGACTCAAAAGGTCGAAAGGCTCTTGAACCTTTGGTGGGACTAGATCAGTGGGAGGCCTGGTACGAGAATCAAAAATCTTGGCCGAAGTCCGAAAAAAACAATACAGAAATTACAAGCCCATTAGAACCCATGGACCCCATCCAACCCTCTAAGAAAAAAAGAAAGCTTAGTTTCAAGGAGCAAAGGGAGTGGGATTCGATGGAAGAAAACATAAATGATCTAGAAAAAGAGTTAAGTCTTCTCACGTTCGAAAGTTTAAAGCCTGAAAACCTCTCAGATGCCTCCCAACTAACAAAAATTACAGTAAGAATGGCCGAACTACAGGCAACTTTAGACAAACTTTACAATCGTTGGGCTGAACTGGAATAAACCCCTTTTTTTGCTAAAAGTGTGCTATAAACTATTTTTTACGTTCTTTCAGAAGTGAGAAGTTTTGAAATCCTTTAGTGAATTAATTCTTAGCCCCCCCCCTGAGTCCCCCGTTGCTACAAGCCATAAAGGAACTGGGATACGAGAAACCGACAGCGGTTCAAGCTCAGACATTACCCGTACTCTTGGGCGCGCCCACAGATTTTATTGGGCTTGCAGCCACTGGTACAGGTAAAACCGCTGCCTTTGGAATTCCGCTCCTTGAGAAAATAGATCCCTCTCAAGAAGGTGTCCAAGGGCTCATCCTTTGCCCCACTCGTGAATTAGCCCTTCAAGTTTCTGGCCAAATTAATCTTTTGGGTAAGTTCAGTGGAATAAAGGCCGTGGCCATTTACGGCGGAGCAAGCTTCGGAGAGCAGGTTCGGGGATTAAAGGCGGGAGCCTCGATCGTTGTTGGAACTCCAGGTCGGATGATCGACCATCTCACACGAGGAACCCTCAATTTAAGAAATGTCAGAACAGTCATTCTTGATGAAGCCGATGAGATGATCTCCATGGGCTTCAAAGAGGATCTTGAAACAATTCTTAAGAATGTTTCGAGGGAAAAAACTCACACCTGGCTTTTTTCGGCAACGATGGATCGAGAAGTCAGACGGGTAGCCGATCTTTATTTAAAAAATCCAGTTCAAGTGCAAGTGAATCGCAACGAAGTTTTATCGAGCACGGTTGAGCAAGTTTACTACGTGACCAAAGAATCAAATAAACGCGAGGTGCTGGCTAAGCTTATTGATGCAGCTCAGGACTTCTATGGCATCGTTTTTTGTCAGACCAGAACTACGGTTAACGATATCACCAAGTATCTCTCGGAGCGTGGGTATAAAGTCGACTTTCTCCATGGCGACAAAGATCAAAGACATCGAGAAAGAACTCTAAACGATTTTCGTGACCGCAAAATAACTATTTTAATTTGCACCGATGTTGCCTCAAGGGGCTTAGACGTAAAGGACGTTACCCACGTCATAAACCACTCCATCCCTAGAGAGTTAGAGTCTTACGTTCATCGCATTGGCCGAACCGCCCGAAGTGGAAAGGCAGGCCTTGCTCTAAGCCTAGTGACTCCCGCTAATCGCGCTCTCATCTCTCAAATTGAGCGGATGACGAGAAGCAAGATGAAGGAGGGAGTTCTCCCGACCCGCAAAGAAGTGGGAACTAAAAAGATCTCCGAAATTTTCATCCGTTTTCAGAATCAAAAGGATTTTTCTAAAGCTAAAGAACTTGTAGATGAGAATTGGAAGCGAGAGATCGCCACCATGAGCCGCGAAGATATCGTCAGCAAATTTCTAATGCTGACTTTTAAAGAACTCTTTGAAGAGGCTAAGAAAACTACGCCCCCTCCGCCTCTCTCTGCCCCCCAAAGATCAAAAGGTAGTTTTGGTCGACGAGGTCACGGCCGAGGCCACGGGTCTCATCGATGGCAAAAAAGTTCAAAACAGCATTCCAGGTCTAAGTGGGGGAACCACTAGAATTTCAGATTTGATTTCTCACAAAATGCAGGTGTCAATAACAGTGTCTCGGGCTTTCAAAAAGGACTCTTATCAAACTTTGAGGTCCAGATAGAGTTTGGAACAATCTGCTTGGCCTCAACTTTTATTAAAATCTCTTGTATATTTTCAAAACCATATTCGCCCCACAGGGAAACTCCAACGACATCTCTAGACGGGATGTCCTGATAAGATTTGAAGATCGTATTCGTAGGATTTGTCTGAGGATCAGCCACAAGAGTCATGTAGTTGGTTTTTTTAAATTTAAATAGAACTCCGAGCCCATCGGGGCGATTATCCGCTGAATGAAATATGTACGTCTTGGCCTCCTCAATACTCGAAGATAATGAGATCCCTTGTCCCCCAACAGCAGTCCATTGAACTTTACTGACTTCATGGCCATGCACTAGCAATTCGGTCAGCTCGTCGATACTGATGAAAACACCTCGATAGAGGACATCAGGATTTTCAACGGTTGAATAAGTCGGTTTTGACAGATAAGGTTCGATTCTTCTGATGTAGTAACCTTGCATGTATCGAAGCGGAAGTCGGTATCCTTCCAACAAAGATTTTTTATGCGCCTGAATTTGCTGAGCTACTCTCAGCGGTTTAAATAAACTCATTACGTTTTGACAATAATTCGAGGTATTGTTTTCGTAAGAACCCGCAGACAAGCCCATTGTCAAGATCAGAAATAGCAAACCAAAAGCATTTTTAGCCATATGGTCAAGGATACCAGAACAATCAAAAATTATGAAAAAATACCATTTTGCCAATGCCAAGACTCCACGGTGATTGCGACATCTGCGTAACAACAGACTCCTCGGTTACCCCAAGATTTTGCTGACTTTTTAAAGAGCTAAGAAAACTACGCCCCCTCAAAGATCAAAAGGTAGTTTTGGTCGACGAGGTCACGGCCGAAGCCATGGGTCGGTCGCTTCTCCGCCGCTTGGGAATCACCACATCCATGGGCTCATTTTAACCACGGCTTGGTAGGCCGTCGCCGACGGATTGGCATCTGGCTGAAAAGCCATCACAGCGGTATTGGGCGCCCACCCTTGGGCTAATCCGGCAATGGACTGAAGACCTGATGGAATTGTACAAACAGTACCGTTCAGGCTCACGTACATCAGAGACAAGGCGCCGCTTGCATCATTGATATAATAAAGTTCCTCGTCATAAGTTATTCCCTTAACGAACATCGGAAATCGGCATCCGGTATCTTTCCATCCGCCTGATGCAGAAGGAACGATATCGAACTCTAGAAGACCACCACTTATAGGAACTAACTGAGTCTGGCCATTGTCTGTAACTCCGTTTGCATTTGTCGCACGTCTACCGACCTCCCACGCTTGAATGCCGCTAACGGAATTGAAGGTGTAGGTTGCGCTTACAAGCATATGGAGTTGCCCGGAGGTGCTAATGTTTTTCTTTGCCATCCAACCGGTGTACAGGCCGGATCTGCCAACAGTATTGAGAGTCATCACAATCGGCGAGCCCGATTGATTGATGGTATAAACCGCAGGCGGATTTGGACTTATTGAGCTGCTTGCATCTAATGACCATCCGGACTCTTGTTGAAGATTTAGATATGATGCCGCCCCTGCCGGAATGCTTACAGGCCAAGACTCCACGGTGATTGCGACATCTGCGTAACAACCGGCTCCTCGGTTACCCCAAGATTTGACATGAAGAATTTGCTCTGCGCCGGGCGAAGCGTTGACAATCACTTTCATGGCGGTGCCATTCACTATAGGGCCCAGACCGCCATTGTTGATAGAATAAGACATCGTTGCCACGGGCTGGCCCTGGCAATTGGTCGATTGAGCCTTCAACAAAAACGATGTATTCACATTTTGGTTTTGTGTCGGACTTATTACAGCGACCCCCGTACCCGTCGACAAATTTATTTGAGATATTGAATCTTTAGTCCCGTTTACTGATTCGCCAGAAGTGCAACCTTGGAAAACAACAAGGTTTAAGCCTATGGCAATAACTGAACCCCGATACCCATAACTTTTAATTCCCAACATACTTCCCCTAACCAAGGGTCAAAATATGCAAGGAGGAAGCCACCCATCTCCTCCCTAAAGCTTCGTCTTTTGGAGATAAAATGAAATAACTGTCTACACTTTAGAAAATGATCAAAAGGTGGACCATCTTTTTCTAATATTGCGGCTAACTTCAACCGGCAAATCTATATGATTTTGTGTGGAACGAATAGGGAAGGACCTGTTCCCAGGTTTAAGGCTTCAGGTAAGCTGGGATCAGGTCAGGGGATCAGTCTGGGTTCAGGGTGAATCTATGCAATCTATAAAGTGAAGCTCCAAGTTTATCGTATCTAGCCAATAAATCCCTTTGCTCTAAAACAAGGAGATCTTAACGACTTAAAGGTAAAGCTCATCATGGTGAATCAACCGCCCCCACCCTGACTTCCCAAACCGATGGCCGTTGCCTGAAGCCTTTGCCTATAAATCCACACAGCATCATAAAGAGTCGTACCCAATTTCCATAACCGGCAAATCTATATGAAAAGTGACAGTTTGCGTCCCGTTCAAAAAGTTAGACACTACCCCTAAGGGCTCTTCTACCCCCTGATCCTTAGAGAATTAGATAACTTACACGTGCCCAAAGAAGTGGCCTTCTCGTTGCTCATATTAAAAGCCAGGAGAAGGAGAAAAATATGAAGGTTTATAGACTGCTTATAATCGTTCCCGCATTACTCTTACAGGTAGCTTGCGGAAGTAATAGTTCTAACAACCCGAGCAACCCCTATTACATGACAGCTAATGGATGTACTTCATCGGGAGGCCAAATTATGCCTCAAAGTTATTGCCAGCAAAATGGTCTGACAGGCGCGGGACCTTCGCAGGTTTGCCAAGGAACCTATTATTACTGCCCCAACGGACCCCAGAATTGCGCTTCAATGCCCAACTCTATGGGCACTTGCTATGGATCTGGAGCCCAAGATAATTGCAGGCAGGGAAACCCCTATATGTACACCCAAAATATGCAGCCCGTGACCTGTTTGTAACGAAAAAAGGGCACTTTTTGGAAATTTTTGGCACCCTTTAGGTGCAAATTCAATTTGGATTGGGGTTTGCCCCGGCACAAAAAATGCTTTCGTGGGAACCTGATGAGTATGCGATTCAATAAACTATTTTTGATTATTTTAACACTGGCGAGCTTTAATTTAAGCGGCTGCGGAGGCAGTTCTTCAAACAACAACTCCGGTCAGCCGGTGGTCTCCACTTCCACCAATGGTTATTGCTACTCCTCAACGGGAGTCGCTATAAGTTGCAACGGAGCCAATACCGGAACGGGTTACCAAGTTATAAATGGCGCCTGCACCCAGGGAGGAATTCAAGTTCCACAAATTTATTGCGCTAACGGAGGCGCCGGTTCAGCAGGGTACTATCCAAGCTCTTACCCTATTTCTTATCCCCCACCTTTCTATCAGCCTTATCCCGTTATTTACGGCCCCGTCTACGGTCCCATCTACCGCTGGTATTAAGGCTAGGGCGTAAGGCCACGGCCCGACCGCGTCTGGTCCTCTCAGCACTAGCTACAGCTCAAACAAAATGAGAACATAATCTTCATGAAACAAAACGCCGTCCTCGTCGGAATTCAACTTCCCAAAACAACACCAGAAGAACTTCAGGGCTCTCTTCTTGAACTCTCAAGACTTGTGGATACCCTTGGCTTCGAGGTCATAGGACAAGTGACGCAAAAAAGAGATTCAGATAAAAGCCCGACCTTGTTGGGAGAAGGTAAGCTCCTTGAATTAGCGCAGCTCACCGGGGGATCGGGGAAGGTCGCTCCCACTTTCAAAAGAATAAAAACTAAAGCTCAACTCAAAAGAGAAAGTAAAGAAGAGCTCGTCACTGAAATTCAACAGGCCCCTCCCAAGAGTTCAAAACGTGCTCAAATTGTCATCGTCGATCACGATCTTTCACCCTCGCAGATTAGAAACGTTGAGACTGCCGTTGGGGTAGCCGTCCTTGATCGGACGGGGGTCATAATCGAAATTTTTAGCCGTCACGCAAAAACTCGCGCGGCAAAACTTCAAGTCGAAATTGCGAGGCTGAATTACGTGGCTCCAAGAATACGAGAAGCAAGCGCAGGCGGAGAAGATCGAAGAGCTGGGGGAATCGGAGCCAAAGGCGCGGGAGAAAGCGCAACGGAACTGGACAAAAGACGAATTCGTGATCGCCTCAAAGAGCTAAAGGCCGAACTCGAAACCATAAACAACGAACATAATATAAGAAGGGCAAGGAGACAAAAAGAGGCCACCGTAGCTCTGGTTGGATACACCAACGCCGGGAAATCATCTTTAATGAGAGCGTTGACCGGAACGGCGGTTCTTGTCGCTGACCAGCTTTTTGCAACCTTAGACACAACCATCAGGCCGCTCTACCCAGAAACTCGGCCAAAGATCTTAGTTTCTGATACTGTAGGTTTTATAAAAAAATTGCCCCACGATCTAGTCGCCTCATTTAAGTCAACTCTCGACGAGGCCACCAATGCATCGCTGCTCGTTTACGTAGTTGATGCATCTGACCCCGCTTTTCGTTCTCAACTCGAAGTAACAAAGAAAGTCCTAAGTGAAGTGGGGGCCGGAGAAATCCCCAATATTCTTGTTTTAAACAAAAAGGACCTCCTTTCTTCTGAAGAACTTAAAGCATTGGAGAAAGAATTTACAAAAGCCCTCTTTATTTCGACCCATTCTCCCAGGGACATTAAAAATCTTTCTGAGAATATAATAGGTTTTTTTGAACAAGGCATGACTGAAAAGGTTATTTTTGTTCCCTACCTCGCAGAGGGGATGATTGGAGAAATCAGATCAAGGATGCGAGTTCTCTCTGAAGACTACGCCGACGACGGAGTCAATCTTAGGGTCAGAGGCATATCAGAAGAAATTTCTCTAATGGAGAAAAAGTTAAAATCCAAACTGAGCAGTTAAAAATAAACCTGTAGTCGTTAGAGCAATGTAGTTGTCGTAATTATAGTTTGAATTGTTTCCGAAATTCTGAATATTACTTCCATAAACGGCGGCCTGATACCGATAAAAAGCTTCGAGGCCCGCGATAAAATTAGGTGAGATGTTTTTCATTAACTCCAATGAAAGTTCTCCGTCCATCTTAGTTCTGATGTCCCTTCCATTAGGATCTGAACCCGTCACCGTCGGTGAAATTCGAGGCGAGAACTTTAAACCCCAATCTCGTGTCAGCCCCATGAAATAGGCAAGTTGAAGGGAAGGTCCTATGGTGGTATCGATTCTTTGATAAAAATTCCCTTGTTGATCGACGGCGACGTCGGGAACCTGATTTATAAGAACTCCAAGATAGATTTGAAGTTGCGAAGCTTTTCCAATATTAAATCTCCTCGCTCCTTGAATTTCTAAAGAGTTGAAAATATTGTTGGAGTTAAGATAAGGCACCACAGCGCTCTCGAAAGTTCCGAGAACG
>JABDDW010000034.1 GCA_013287405.1 Deltaproteobacteria bacterium | reverse complement strand
ATAAATCTTTTTCCCGTGCGGATCCTTTCCAAGATCTTGGTCTAAAAGGATCAGATGAAACTGCTCATTATTTGCGAATTTAAGTGCCTCCTCTTTTGTATACGCGCATTGAACGTTAAGGTGTTCAGAAATTTTTTTAAAAAGTTGGCGACAAATCATTCTTGTGGTGTCGCAAACATACTTCTGGTCGTCGACGATAAGAACACTCACACTCTGCATTTTTCCCTGAACCGTCACCGCAACCTCCCAAAATTAGAAAAAATCTCTTTCATGGTCCAATTTATGTATCAGAGATTTTATGGGAGAAGAAAGAATAAGTTTTACAAAACATAATGAATTTTTATGAAATATATAATTTTTCACTTATAAATTTGTAAAGCCATAAACTTTCGGAAAACTAAAAATCCCGCCTCGAAATTGATTTTATTTACATTATTTCAATCACTTAGGCATAGCCATACGGCTTAAAAACCCTGGCACACATTTCTCCCCTTAATAAGTAAAAGGGGCGAGTTATTTCGACCTCTAAAACCTAAAAGAGGAGAGCCTAATGAATTTAGAAAATGACCCAAGAACAGCAAGCAATCGATTTAAACGCTGCCCGGTTTGTGGGAATTCCGACTTGTTATCCGTAGAAAATGAACTCATTTGTTTTAAGTGTGAGTGGAACAGTATTGCATCAAGTGTTGCTTCCGGAATCTATGACTCTTGGTGGAGAGTCCCAATCTCTAAGGAGAAACGCCGCTATTCCAAATCCAAGGACAAGAATAGAAGTGACGTTCAATCTCAGCCACAGGTGATGTTCAAGAGAGCCTCTGGAGGTGCACCTTGATGAGTGCAAAAATTCCGGACTCAAAACACAAGGCGTCTCCCGCTTTTGTTGTCGTTACGTCTCTTCTCCATGTGGAGAAAAAGAGATCAAATCTCTTTAAGCGATTATCAAGGCTAAGAAGTTTTCTCAGTCGCTTTCTTAAAAGGCAGACAGGAGAAGCTATTCGAATCGAAGCCCATCTCACAAAAATGAGAGATGACTGGTATCAAAAAAGAGAGCGGTTTCCCAGAATTTAGAGGTCCACTTTTTACTCTCTAAAAATTTAATTTACGAAAGGAGAGCCATGGAAGAAAAAAAGATTTCTTTCCCGTGTCTTATCTGCAAGGTCAAGTCAAATGTCGAGCCGGGTTTAATCTGCGAACCTTGTGAAATCTATTTAGATCAAGATCGACATTACCAACGGGAACGGCTGCTTGATCTCGATACGGTTGAAGCGATTGGCGGCGCAAATCTCTTGGGGCGCGCAAATCGGTTTGTGTGGGCAGATCCTTCTAAACCTCCAAAGATGAAAAGCTTTAATACCTTGATCAGAAAAGTGGGAGTTACAAGGCGACAACGAGAAGTCTTGAAGCTTCATTTTGAAGAGGGCCTAAGTTTATTTTCAATTGGAGAAAAGTTAGGTATTCCAAAGGATTGCGTTTGGAGCCGATACCGAAGAGGCTTCGAAAAACTCAAAAAAAGAGCCACGAAACTCCAATGGATGAAGGGGAAAGGTAAATCGAACTCTCCAAATCGAGAGTCCAACGTCCCGAAACCCGTTCCTCCCACTTTATCGACCCTACCCACTAAAGCCCAAGTCTAGCAGGACCCCATCCCTATTTTTTAAATCAAAATCTAAGAAGGAAATGAGAAATGAAGGAAGAAACTGTTTTTTTGTCTGAATTTGATGACGAAGCCATTTTTTGCGAAGCCTCAAAGAGACTTCATGATCGTTACGAAGAAGAAACCGGAGAGCCGTTTACCTACGGGAGAATTGTTCTCGTCTATGTAGGCGGTGATCTTGAGGCCATTGAGGAAGAGTCCGGCGTCGTCTTGTTTCAAACCTAACTCATAGAAACTTCCGCCGTAAAACCTCCTCCAATATTTTACCCAATTTTTTTTTAATCGAAAGAAAGGTTTTTATGCACACTTTCACACCGAAGAAAATTTCTATTGACCCATACCTTTACTACAACAAATGCCGCGACTGTGGGAGCACAAGCCTCAGTAGTTTTGGCAAAGTTGGTTTTTGTGAGGAGTGTGGGTGGCGATTTTATGTCCACACGGTCGAAGAGGTTCAAGACTCTCATCCCTTTCCCGATGAAGGTAAACTGCGGGAGCTTGGCTTATGCTGAAATTATATAAATGTCCCAGATGCGGGGAGCGTACCTTTGAGAAACTCAAGACCCACGGTTATTGCCTTGAATGTAATTTCAATTCCATAGAGGGGTTCTCATGGGGCGATAAGGAAGGACGTATTGCAAAGGAACTTTATAACACTCCCGCAGACATTGAACAAAACCCATCCAGTAAAGCCGACGAAGCTCTAAACTTCGAGGACCAAGACGACCCGCCAGAAGCTGCCTGAAGAAATTCATCCTAGTTATTCATCTCTAATCAAAGGGATCCCGTCTTTTATTATTTAATTAATTTTTACGAGGTTAACTTTTCTATGAATGAATCAACCGAATCCATTTTTGAAATCGTTACGGGTTTTCGATCTCGGGGCGAAATTCTAAGGTCCATGGTCGTAGGTCACGCTACTCTTTACCCAGAATCGGACCATTATTTTGTGCGCCTGATGATCTTTCCCGGAATGACCTACTATCTCTCAAAAAATAGATCGTCCAATGATTCCTACACCCTTTTTGCAAAAAAGACTTTCATCAACGGTGAAGTGAGACTTCAAAATCCCGTCGGCACCGGAAGAATGCTGGGCGATGTGAAAACACATCTTGAGATGAGGATCCCACTTTTGAATCTCTCACTCTTTATGAGCCTATTCCCGAAAAACTAACGCCCTGTTATCCCAGGAACCCTGCTTCAAGTCTCCAATCTTTCGAATTCCATTTTTTCTCCCGGAGTATTCATGAAATACCTTCCCATTCTTTTTGCCATGACGTTGATGCTTGCGGTTTGTTTCATTCCAGAGCTAGGGTTTTGCTCAGTTGAGTCAACACTTGGTGCACTTCAGTCGCGGCTTACAACAACGATTCTACCTCTTGTTTCAATCCTAGGACTCATTATCGCAGGACTCTCATTTGTGGCAGGCTCTCCAAACGCTCGGGCCCACCTGTGGCTTGCCATTTTCGGCATGATCATTGGTTTTGGCGCCACCAGCATTATGAACTTTATTAAAGGAGTTGTTCAGTGAAAGAAGATGAAACCTATCGGGCTCTAAAACAACTTTTCCGAGGCTTCCCGTTATACCTGTTTAAATGCTGGATTACTGTGCTTTGCTTCTTTTTTGGGTGGGTGGTGGTAGCTGTCATTTTCGGCCGAACCCCTGAGACTTATCATCTAAAAACGCCCCCGTTCCTTCTCGGCCCTTGTTCAAAAGATGACAACATCGTGGTTTCGGGCGGAGAGCCCAAATTGCCCACCAGCTCGTCGGATGTTAATGCCGACAAGATTCCAAAAACTATAAAGGCCCCGAATCCAAGTGAAAAATCCTTAAAATTAAGAGGTAATTTATGAGAGACGATTTTCATTTCCATAATAAGCAACCAATAAAAATGGACTTTCCGCCCTGGTTTTTAAAAATGTGCCTTTATCTCCTGATCTTCTTTGGGTGCTATCTTACAGTCGACGGCATGATCGACAATAAGCTTGAAAGTCTAGGTCTAAAAGTATCCGCAAGTGACACTCTAGCCATTCCGGCGAATTCATCCGGGATTAATGGAAAAGTTGAAGAAGGCAAAATCTTAGACCCGAAGTCAGTCGCAAAGGATCCTACTCGGCTAAAGGACGCAAGATGAGCCTTAGGGTCGTGCCTGTAAGCCAGGCGCTTGAAAAGAAATTATTAATGCTGGGCTTTGAGGTATTGGATCTTTTAGCCATTAGTCTCACGCTGGCAATTCTTAATTTCTTGTTCGGACAAACGAGTTTACGTCTAATGTTAGTGTGGCTGCCAACAATCTTGTTGGCAGCCCTCCTGAGGTTTGGCAAAAAAGGAAAACCTGACAACTACCTCATTCATCTTATGCGTTATCAAATCACTCCGGGAACGTACACAGCCTTTCATGAACCTACAAATACAGATCGCCCACCAAGACTAAAGAAGAAATAGAGGATTTTTAAAAATGACATCAATTTTAGCCGATAAACTCCAGCTCTGGGGCTTTCAGGACAATTTTATAATCTTCTCTGACGGCTCGCTTGGATTTGGTTGTGATTTGACCCCGGTTGATGTGAGTGCTTGGGATAATGATAAGATAAATGGGTTCGCAGAAAAAATTTCGCAATTTTTAAATGGCCTTCCCTCTCAAACCGATATTCAGTTTATTCAAGAAATCAAGAATGAAGCCCTTGCCACGGTGGAGGCTCATGGGGCTTTGGATAAATATAAGGCTGAAAATCCCGCTTTGGGGAGTGATCTCGCCTCAACCCTTGCAAAAGAAAGGGTTGAGCGTTTCAAAGACTATGCTGAAAACTCTATTCTTCCGTTTCATTCCTTAAAAATTTTTATAAGGCGCCCATTTTCTCAAAATCAGATCAAGAAAATTCCATTTTTCTCTAAATCAAAACTCTTTTCCAAGATCACAGAAGAGACTCTGAGTTTTGAGCTTTCAAAAATAAGGCAGATTCAAGAGGACGTGGTAAGGTCACTGGAGAATCTCGGAGTTAGGGTTAAAAAACTTAAAGCCGATGACATTGTCACACTTTGTTATGAACTTTGGAACCCGACACGCCCCATCTCTATAGATGGCTATGACCCAGAAGATGCCAGATCATCTCTTCTATTTACCGACGCCACTATTTCTGAGAAAGGGTTTTCACTGTCAGATATGCACCATAGGGTGATCTCGCTTAAACTTTTGCCAGATCATACTTATGCCTCAATGACAAGAATCTTGCGGGAGCTTCCCTTTGACTCAAGCGTCTTTTTGACAATCCACGTTCCTGACCAACAAAAAGAGATTGAAAACCTTCAACTAAGTCGCCGCCTAGCCTTCTCCATGGCCCGAGGAAAGAAAACTGGCGTTAATGACATTGAAAGTGAAGCAAAACTTGAGGATCTTGAAACTCTTTTGTCTGAAATGGTTAGCCAAGGTGAAAAGGTTTTTCAAATTAGTCTGAATGTCCTTTTACGATCTCGGGACCAATTTGAACTTGAAAATCAGGTCAGTGAAACTCTAATGCGCATCAGGGAGCTCTCAGGCAGCGAAGGGATGGTTGAGTCTCTAGCTTCCTTTGACATTTTCTCAGAATTTGCTCTCCC
Organism: Deltaproteobacteria bacterium; assembly: GCA_013287405.1. The sequence continues at coordinate 10,749 of JABDDW010000034.1, read as the reverse complement.
CAACGCAAGAGCAAAAGAGAGAATGAGGCGAGTAAAAACGTCAACCCTTTCTGACCTTCTTCCCATCTATGGCCCATGGCGAGGGCACGATAAACCAAGCCTTCTTTTAAGATCAAGATACGGGAGCCTTGTCTCGTTTGATCCATTTTCTAATACCCTTACAAACTCAAATCAAATCGTAAGCGGCGGCTCAGGTGTGGGAAAGAGTTTTCTTACTACGATTTTACTCCTTCAACTTTTAAAAGAAAAACCAAAAATTTATATGCTTGATATTGGAGGGTCTTATAAAAAACTCTGCGAGAATCTAAACGGCCAATACCTGCCACTTGGGTTAGTCGAGAATATTTCGGTAAACCCTTTTGATCTCCCAGCGGGTGAAAAGATTCCTTCAAGTAGCAAAATAAAATTCTTAGTTGGCCTGGTTGAAATGATGACAAAGGAAGTAGATGACCCGGGCCTCAAGAGACTTGAGCGGACGCTCATCGAAGAATCAATCGAACAGGTTTACGCCACGTCTCAGAGTCCTACTCTATCAAATTTAAGGGATATTTTATTAGTCCATTCTGACAAAGAGGTTTCAAGGCTTGGAAAAATCCTAGGTTCATGGTGCGGGGATACGGCTTATGGGAAATTTGTCGATAGGCCAACTACTGCAAAGCTCGACCGGGATATTGTGTGCTTTGATCTTAAAGGGATGGAAGCCTACCCTGAGCTTCAGGCCGTTTGCCTCTACATTATTACAGATTTCATTTGGCGCAAAGTTGTTGAAGATAAACTAAATGCAAAGTTCATAATTTTTGACGAGTGCTGGAAGCTTTTAGAAAATGATGCGGGAAGTGCGTTTATTGGTGAAGTTTTTAGAACTCTTCGAAAGCACTACGGTTCAGCCATCGCCATTTCTCAAAATATTGACGATTTTGCAAAGAGCAAAGTGGCTAATGCCATATTACCTAACTCAGCAGTCAAGTGGATCCTCATGCAGGGCGATGCAGATCCCGCAAGGCTAAAGGAAGTTCTAAGACTAAATGACAATGAAATGGCCCTCATTTCAAACCTCAGTCAAGAAAAAGGTATTTATTCAGAGGCCTTCTTGATAGCGGGAGAAGATAGAAGCGTTGTAAGAATTGAGGCCACCCCTCAAGAGTACTGGATCGCTACAACACACCCGCCTGACCTTGCCAAAATCGAAGTTCTTTCAAAGGAAAACCCAAAGCTCTCAAAGGAAGAAGTCCTAAGGGAACTTATTAAAAAGTACCCAAATGGCGTTGCCGCAACCGGAAGGGAGGCCGCATGAGAAGAATATTTATTACCGCGATGCTCACGATTCTCGTAGCTATGCCTGCAAGGGCCAGCATCTTTGGCGAAGAAAATGCGGCTCTCTATCAAATTCTCATGAACGCCATTCAGCAACTTGCTCAACTTAGAGCTATTTTATCAAGTGACCAAGACACCCTTGGGCTTTTAGAGAGAGTTAACGAAGGGATCGATAATTCCGTAAATCTTCTTCAAACAATAAGCCCCAATACGGACCCGGGAATATACGGAGACTGGGGAAAGGTGGGAGAGGGCTTAAGAAAACTGCAAGCTATCTACGGAATAATCGTCCCTTCTCCTGATTTTCAAGTGGAAAAAGACACCGATGAAAATGTCGCTGAAGCCGTAAGTTTTAATAATTCTATCTATAAATATTCAGATCAAATCGACGCCATTGACCAAGAAATTAGAAACTATTCCAAAGACGCATCCCCTGGTCGAGCCCAGCAGCTAACATCCCACACTCTTGGAATCATGCTCCATGTAGTTAATCAGTCGCTTCGGGCTCAGGCGACAAGCTTAAAGATTCAGGCTCAAAGTTTGGCCATTCAAAATCATAAAGACAAGGAAAAAACGCGTCTGATCTCGTCAACCTCAACGGATCTAGAAACCTCACTTAAAAATGAAGACCCCAAGTTTGAATTTCCGAGGTTTTAATAATGACGGATATGACCTGGCTTGCAAACGAAGCTAAGACTATTCATGAGACCTTTGTTCACCTTTTCTATGGGTTGACAGTCGTGCTGCTGCTTCTTGGTGTCTTTACAGAGTATTTCAAGTGGCCCCTGGGTGGTATTCCAAGTTTTTCAACCCTTGTGGGGCGGGCCCTTTTGGCCGCGATTATGCTTCACACTTTTACGGACGTTTTAAACACCATTGGAGACTTATCAGATAGTTTTGCAAAGGAGCTCGGCGACCTTAACCAAATTCATCTAGTCCTTGCCAAATCAAGTCAGAAACTTCATTCACTCACCTGGTCTATGCTTTCAGTAAAAGAGGGACTAATTTTAGCTATTTCGTTTATATCTTTTTTTATTTTGTACCTCTCTGTCCACCTGGCTGACGCGAGCATGGTCTATGTTTGGACGCTCGCCTATGTTTTTTCACCAATTTTAATTGCCCTCTATATTCTTCCCCAAACATCAGGGGCCACAAAAGCTCTCTACAGGTCTATTGTTGAAGTGAGTTTTTGGAAGGTAGTGTGGTCAGTTCTTGCCACCCTTCTTTGGAGTGCCGCTTTAAGTGATATGAATAAGCCGGGCCACGATATTAGTTTTATATCAGCTGTTCTTTTTAACCTAATGCTTGCTTTCTCGCTTGCCGCCACTCCGAAAGTCGTCCATGCCCTAGCCCAAGGTGGACTTTCCACAATCGCAAGTGGCCTAAGTGCACTAGCCGCAGCATTTGCCACGGGGGTCGTCGTAAAACTTGCCAGTCAAGCAAGTAAAGGGACTGGAAAATTATTAGCCATGGGCTTTAACGCATCGGTAAGTGGTGCCACAAGAGCGTCATCAAAGTATTTTCCAAAGGCCGAACCCTATATGAGAAAAGTTCCGTTAATTCGTAGGCCGCCACCTCGACCATCGTTTTTTGTCAAGCAACCAAAATCTAAACACGATTAAAGTGGAGACTGCTAAATGAAATTCACTCTCGCATGGGCCAATGTCTTATCCCAAAACATGTGGCTTAAGTTTGTAATAATTTTTCTAACCATTTTATCCAGCATCTTGACTGTATCAACCGTCGTGCTCTCCCAAAAAGAACCCCTAATTATTGATCGGGAATGTTTCTCTCGGGCTGTTAAGTCGGGCTCTACAGAGCATCCACCATCAGAGATTGAGACCTTCTTGGGTCTTGCTCTCTCGCAGAGGTTTGACACTAAAATTTCTCAAAATAGCGACCTCCTGTCAGACGATGAGAACTCTTCTCGAAAACAAGAACAAAAAGAACTTGATTCAAAAGGAATGAGTCAGAAAATAATTATTAATTCCATCAAAATCAACTCTGACACCATTTTCGTTGATGCAGACAGGTTGATTTCAGTAGGTCCTGTGAGATCAGTGCTCATTTTCCCACTGACAGTCAAAATTGCAAGTGTGGATCGAAGCCAAACTAATCCCTATGGCCTTAAAATTTTAAAAGTCGCTCCATCTAAAAATGAGGCTTCTTCAAAGTAATCTCACGTCTCAAATCTCTTCAAAGCCAAGGCCCCAAGCTAAAATCACTTTTCTCTTATCCGAAGGGACAAACTTTCTGTGAATCGAAATAAAATCGATCTACATTTCATTTGGCTAATTTGTGTGACGATTTTCGTATTTTTCACTTGGCTAAAATTTGGCTGGGCAAAAGATGCTAGAACCGTAAGACTTAATGATGAAAAAACTGTTCCCATTCTCATTCATCCAGGCCAAAGCGTTATTTTAAATTTCCCGATAAAACCAAACAAAGTCATTCTTGGGAATAAAGGACTATTCTCAGTTGAGTATGTCGAAAACGATCTTGCTGTAACAGCCCTTATGCCCAATGCAAAATCTAATCTCTTTGTTTTTCTAACCGGGAGGCGCTTTGGGTTTGATCTTATCACAACATCGGGGCCGGGAGACGAGATCATTCTTGTCCGTGATAAGTTAGAAAAATCCTTTCCCGCAAAGGTGCAATGAAAATGGAAATCCCAAAAATGGAAGCAGCTCAAGATAATCTCATTAAAAATCAGTGGGGACGGTTTCTTTACAAAAAAGATGGCCGAAAAAGCACACTTCTCACCAAGAGATTCATTCTTGGAATTGTCATATTGTTTTTCATAATCATGCTCTGCCTTCTTTTTCAAGGGGGAGTTGAAACGGGCATCATTAGCCAAAGCGCTATACCGCTTCCAATTTTAAGTAATACCGAGCAAGAAAAAAATCTAGACATCCCAAGACTAAGAGAGAGTGGGCCCATGGGCGGTCAAACTGCTACTGGCCACAAAGGAGCGCGGGCGATGAAGCTTTCAGCCCCTCAGCTCATTGTTAGGCAAAATGCCAAAAACATTCCACCTGGTCTATTTGCAAAGGCCACTCTCATCTCTGGCGCCTCAAATGGCCTTGTTCGAGCGGAACTTTCAGAGAACTTGGAATTTAATGGCGAAGTCTTTATTGAAGCTGGAACAATTTTGGTGGGCCATGGCCAGTCCAATGAAGAGAGGCTTATTATAAATTTTGATAAAATTGTCTTAAAAGACGGAGCAGTTGAGTCCGTTTCAGCCCAAGCCTGTGACATGTCAGATAAAATCGTGGGGCTAAAGGGTTCAAAACTAGGAAGCCACGCTCTAAAAGTCGCTGGAGGCGTAGGCCTTGGTTTTGTCGGAGGTTTATCTGAGGGTCTCCAAGACTCTCACTCTGAAAATGGCGCCGTTGTCCATGACCCCTCTTTAAGAAATGCCATGCTCAACGGAGCTGCCACTGCTGCGTTAGAAGAATCACGAGACATGATCACATCAATGAAGGACAAGGTCCCTGTTATCGAAGTCAAAGTCGGCACCCCGATCTGTGTCATCACTGAGTAGGAATCCCTTTTTAATTTGAAGGTAAAAAACTTATGATTGAAAAAAACAGACATCTAGACCTTTTCTCAAATATCAAATGGGGAGATAAACTTAGTGGCCTTGGGAATGGATTATGGCCTTTTACAAAGTCATTTTATTATGGCTATAGATATAATGATCCTCCATACAGTCTTCTCCTTTTAATAAGCTCAAGCATTGGAATTTGCATTTTATTTCATCTTGATCGGGCACTCATGATCCTAAGTCACCTTGGCTTTTTTTACCCAAAAAACGTATGGCTTTACGCAGGATACCGACTGCTCCTCCTTAGTTCTCCCTTTCTTTCGTGGGGAATTTTTCAAACAGTCATTTCCTCATCGAGAAGAAAGGACCTTGCAACAAGACTCTATGATGCAAACCTCGTTAATCGTCGAAATCAACTGCCAGCATATATCTCTGATCTTCCTATCGATAGCTCGACACGAATACTAAAACTCACAAAGGCTAGTCTTCCTCTTAAGACGTTTACTGAAAATAAAGACCGCCTTGAGAGTACCCTTCAGGTCACAATTGACCAGATCATCGATAATAAAGAGAGAGGAACAGTCGACATTCTCTACGGCTTTGGGGAAATGCCAAAGATTTTTCCACTTATGGAACGAGTCAACGCAGTGGGGAGAGACTCTTTTATCATTGGAAAAACAAGGGCTCAAGAAATCGTGTGCTCTCTTAAAGAAAATCCACACTGGCTTGTAGCGGGGCAATCACTTTTTGGAAAATCAACGTTCGTCAATCAGTGTGTTGCGACACTTTACCTTAATAACCCTGATTATGAATTTCTTTGTATCGATCTTAAGGGTGGCATCGAATTTGAGGTTTTCAAAAATACCAAACGAATCACGGTCGCTGGAAATATTGAAGAAGCTATCGGAGAGCTTGAGCAAATTCCTCTTATGTTTGAAGAGCGTATGGAGCTTTTGAGAGAAAACGGTTGTAAAGATATCGAAGCCTATGAAGATCTTATAAAAAATAAAAAAGCTGATGGAAAGAACCTCAAAAAGCTTGGTCGATTTGTCATTGCTGTCGACGAGGTGGCTGAGCTTTTTCTAACAAGTGAGAAGGCCACAGGACAAGACATCCAAAAAACCCGTGACATTTTAAGCCAAGTCACTCGTCAAGGGCGTGCCCTGGGTGTTCATGCCATTTTAGCCACTCAAAGGCCGGACGCTAGAGCCTTGGACACTCAAGTTAAGGCTAATCTTTCAGGGATAATTTGCTATCAGCTCCCAAACGACGCATCAAGTATTCTTGTTCTGGGTAACGGGCGAGCAACTGATATCACAAACATCCGGGGTCGTGCCATTCTAAAACGAGGTCCCGATCTTGTCGAGGTTCAAACTCCAATCCTAAACCGAGATGAGATAAATACACTTCTCGCTGATTACCGCATTGATGCAAATTCCAAAGGAAGTGAAAAAGATGGGCCAGTTTTGCCAACTATTAATAACCCAACTTCTAAAGGAGGAAAGGGAACTAAGAAATGATTACTCCAAGAACAATAAAGTGGGAAAAGAGAGCCATTCCAATCCTCTTATTTCTGTGGACCTGGAAGCTTTCCACCACTGCTGCGATCGCTGCTAAATTTTTTCCCGAAAATAAACTCCATTCTGTCTATAAACTGTTATTGGCACTTAAGAAGAAGGGTCTCATTGGCTATAAATACGAAGAATATTATGAGAACTTTTTTTGGGTACTCACAGATAAGGGATTTGACCGCATTTCTGGAAAACTGCCCTATGACCTTTTTGAAGAAGGTTATGGGTCAGAAAGTTTCTCACACGATTTCATCACAACAGCGGCCCATCTTGGCGATTGGCTTTTAAAGATCCCAGAAGGTTGTGATCTTTTTACGGAACAACAATTAAGGCGAATTGTTTCAGATCAATACCCCTCATGGGTGCCCCAATGCAAATTTGCCCAGACAGCTAAGAGCTATCATAGACCCGACGGATACTGGAAAATAAATAGCGAGAGCACAAAAGAAGTTGTCGCTCTAGAAGTCGAAAGACGTCAACAAGGCAACGAAAGGTATCTGGCAATCGGTAGATTCTATGCAAGTCAAGAAAGCCTTTATAGAGTCTTTTGGCTTGTCCCCTCTGAAACCAAAGGCAGAAACATATCCGTTAAAATGCAAAAGCATCTAAAAGAAAATGAGGACTATCACAATTTTATTTTGATCGACGATTTTCTAAAAAATGGTTGGCGAGCAAAAGTTTTCATGGGACCCGATCAAAATCAAACTATCACAAATATCCTAAGCTCAGGGAAGGGAGAAACCATGGGAGAACGCGGTGAGACCTCACCATGTACACTCCTTTTAGATACCAGAAAAAACCCAATAACTCCGATCAACTCCATAATATAGGCCGAAACCCAACCCTATATTATGCGCCCCACCTTTTAAAAAATTCCTTTTTTTATCTTTCCTCTCATCAACACTCGTCAATACCCAGGGACGCGCTCATAAACGAATCATTTTTAAGAAAACAGGAACCACATAGGCATTTCTTAAATCAAACAAGGTGAAAATCAAAATGAAGTATTTTTTGTTACTCACGTCGGTTTTATTTCTTGCTAACTGCTCGACCGCTGCAAGATCCACTTGGCTCGGTGCTGGAATCGGCACTGTGGCGGGAGGGCTCTTAGGTAGCGCCGTCGGACAAAACGGAAGTCACGAAGATCAAAACAAGGCAATTGCCATTGGCGCCGTCGCCGGGGGTTTAACCGGAGGCCTCCTTGGCAACTATGCCTATTCTAAGTCGGAAAGCCAGCCCCAAGGTCATCCTAAGCTCCAAGACTCAGATCCCCAGCCCCCATTCTTAAAGGGTCCTATTATCAGGCGAATCTGGATCGAAGATAAGATCGACCCTTCTGGCACCCACTACGAGACTGGACATTGGCTCTTCTTAATTGAGCGCCAAAGTTCTTGGGGGAAGTAATCAATATGGACACTGACATTAAAACTATGAAACAAAAATTCCGGCACCCCGACCGAATTGCTCTAACTCCCGAATCCCTTGAACGCTTAAGCCTCTGGCTTAAGCAAATATCAGATCAATTGAAGGGCATAAAGCTTAAACGAGCTGACCTTTTAAATTACCTTGTGAAATCAGCCAGCGAAAAATTGACGGCTTCTCAGATTAAAGAAATTGAAAAGGAATATTTTGACGAGGTCAAGTTTCATGAGTGGGCGCTGCGTGAACTGAGGCGGGCCCGAAAGTTGGGACTACCGACAACTTATGCGGAGATTATTGGCGGTGGCCGCCAAAAAGGCTTCACGTCTGACCCCAGCCAGCCCAAACTAAAAAAACAAAAGGCACCTGAAAATAGGCGGCCCCCGGAAACAAATACTCCCGAAAATCCAACCGTCACTCCAGTCAAATCGTAATTTCACTGAAAGCCCCCTATCGTTTCCTCTTCACCTTATCTCAAAGGAAAATAAAAAATGTCCTCAAAGGCTCAACTCCTTCATGGGAATGCCCTTCAGGCTCTTAGAAAAGTTGATACCGAATCAATTGATTCTCTTGTCACCGATCCACCAAGCGGAATTAGTCTTCTCAATTTAGAATGGGATGATGACCTTGGAGGTCGAGACCGCTGGATTCGGTGGCTTGCTGACATCATGTATGAATGTAAGCGCACGCTAAAGCCTGGGGCCCATGGGGTAGTGTGGGCGCTTCCTCGAACGTCTCACTGGACTACGATGGCTTTAGAGGACGCAGGCTTTATCATTAAAGATGTAATTACCCACGTATTTGGCACAGGTTTTCCGAAGGGCATGAATGTAGATAAGATGATTGATCGTGCCCGATACACTGACACAGGTGATGTCTATAGGGTCACCGAATGGATAAGAAGTAGAAGGGACGCTTTGGGGTTAACAAACCGCGATCTAGATAAAGCCGCGGGGATTGAAGGTGGAGCAAGTCACTGGACAGCAAAGCCCCCCAACGGAAAGCCCGCCATTCCGACAAAAGAGAGATGGGAAAAACTAAAGACTCTTCTTGGCGATGCTCCCCCTTGGTTTGAATCTTTGTTAAAACCATCCTATGAGTTAGGATCTAGTTGGGAAGATCGAAAGGTATTGGGCCAATACAAACATGGTGGATGGAGCTTACCTGGGTCTGAGTCTGAAAACAAAGGTCGACAATTCACCAAAGCCCAAAATCTGAATTCTAAAAAATGGGCAGGATGGGGAACGGCCCTTAAACCTGGGGTCGAACATTGGATCTTGGTCCAAAAACCTATAAGCGAGCACAACCTCGCAGCCAATATTTTAAAGTTTGGCACCGGCGCCATAAATATTGATGGCTGCCGAATTCCGACGACGGATAAAATTGGTTCAAGAACAAATCTTGATTTTAAGGAATCAGCCTATTTAGGAAAAGGTAAGGAACGAGCTCAAGACTCCGTCTACCACCAAAACCCCAGTGGTCGGTATCCAGCAAATCTTATTCTGACCCGTTCACAAAATGGCTCTGACCCTCCTCAAATTTTAGATCACATGGCCTTTCAAGAAAACCCCAAAGGGGTCTCAAGGTTCTTTAAAACCTTTGACCCGCCATTTTTCTACTGCCCCAAAGCTTCAAGAAAAGAAAAAGGCCAAGATAATTTCCACCCCACCGTAAAGCCTCTAAAACTCATGGAGTACCTCTGTCGATTGGTTACACCTCCCCAAGGCACTGTTATTGATCCTTTCATGGGCTCTGGCTCCACGGGAGTCGCAGCACTTAACGAAGGATTCTCCTTCGTGGGTGTTGAAAAGGACGGAAAATATTTTTCTATCGCCGAGAAGAGGATCAATTCTCATTTGCAAATGCCACAGGCCGAAACCGCGTAGTCCTTAATCATTTAGTTTGATAAAATCCCGCCAGGTTAATTTTATTTCTTTGGAATCACTACCTTTTTTGCCTCCCACCCTTCAAATGAAAATCTTCCGCTGGACGTTCCCAGCCTTCGGAGTTACGGATGGCCCTATCTGGGCGCAAATCATCCCCATTAAAGGAAAATGCGTCAGATGTTCATGGGAGGACGTGTGCCAACTGTAAAAAGTGGAAGACTTGGGTCTCTTTTGACAAGAAGGCCACTGGGATTAACGGACGAGATAGCCGATGTAAGGCTTGTATTGGCAAAAAGAAAAAGCTTCGTCGAGAAAAAGCGCTCCGTGCCATTGCAAATCGGGGGAGAACATCAGTGATGAGTTTTTCAAACGAAGACATTTTTGAAACAAAAGTCGACGGTCCTCTCCCAAATTCTTCAACTCTTGAAAAATTGCTTCAGGATATCGCGATGGATGTCATTTTAAAAATAGCCGAGGGTGCATAAATGGAAATCGCTGCTGCTAACGAAAAGCAAGTAAAAGAAGGCATGGCCCTCATGCGGGTTTCAACAAAAAATCAAGCCAAAGTCCAACATGGATCTCTTGAACAGCAGCGTCACATGCTTGAAAGATGGGCTAAGAACCAAAGCGAAAAAACGGGTTCACTTCATAAGATTGTCAAATTCTTTGAAGAAGATATAAGTGGCCGTGGCAAAAGCCTCCACAAGCGAGCAGCCCTTTTTGAAATTGAACGAGCTATAGATGATAAGTCAATTGATTTTGTCGTTTTTGAAAAAGTGGATCGCCTCGCCCGTGACATGATCTATAATATTGGTCTTGTCAAAAAGGCCGCCGCTAACGGAATTGAAATCCACGAATTTGAATCCGGACTCATTGACTTAAAAGATCGAGGTAGTCGCCTTGGGTTTAATGTCAAAAACCTGCTTGCTGAAGAATATAGTTTAGAGCTTGAAGAGAAGATAACAAAGAAGCAAAGGGAAGCCAGGGTCAACAACTCCAAAGACACTTCCAC
>JABDDW010000033.1:4779-16372 GCA_013287405.1 Deltaproteobacteria bacterium | reverse complement strand
TCTTTCGTCGTGGGCTGGAACAGCCATCAAGGCGCCAGTGCCATAATCGGTGAGAACGAAATTGGCTAGCCAAACCGGAATTTTATCATTCGTCAGGGGGTGAAGTGCGTAACGCCCAGTAAAAAAACCAAATTTTTCCGTTGTTTCTGTGTCTAAAACATCAGCGGGAATCTCCGCCGTTAACTGGAGGTTCTTCACCCATTTGTGGTTGGGCGCAAGAAGCAGCGCAGAAACTCCATAAATCGTATCGGGCCTTGTTGTAAAAACACGGATTTTTACCTTAGGATCGTTTTCAAGAGCAAAATCAATCTCAGCTCCTACGGACTTCCCAATCCAATTGCGTTGCATGGTTTTAATATGCTCGGGCCACTGGGTCAAGGTATCAACTCCGGCCAAAAGTTCTTCGGCGTAATGAGTGATTTTGAGAAACCACTGGTCCATTTCTTTTTGAACCACTACAGAATCACAGCGCCAACACAAGGTATCCACCACTTCTTCATTGGCCAAAACCGTCTGGCAACTTGGACACCAATTAAGTTTTCTCTTCTCCCGGTACGCCAGTCCTTCTTTAAGCATCCTGAGAAACATCACTTGTTCCCAGCGGTAATAGTCCTCATCACAGGTGGTGACCTCCCTACGCCAATCGAAGCTCATGGCCAGTTTGCCAAACTGGATTTTCATATTGTCGATATTCTCGTAGGTCCATTTTTTGGGATGGATATTGTTTTGCATAGCTGCATTTTCAGCGGGGAGGCCAAAAGCGTCCCAACCCATGGGGTGCAAAACATTGTAGCCGCGCATTCGAAAATAACGGGCCATAACATCCCCAATGGAGTAATTTCTCACATGGCCCATATGGATACGACCGGAGGGATAGGGAAACATCTCTAAAACGAATTTCTTAGGTTTGGAGGCGTCGTTTTCGACTTCAAAGAGCTTGGCTCTTTCCCATTCTTTTTGCCACTTAGGTTCTATATCTTGGGGCACGTAATCAAATTGCTTTCGAGTCATCGGTTATTATAATCTCCTTTAAGCTTATGATGAAATACTACTTAATGGCCCCTGGGCCGTCAATGATCCCGGAGAGAGTTTTGCTGGAAATGGCAAAACCTATAATCCACCATAGGACCCGCCAGTTTGAAGCTGTTTTAGAAGAAGTTCGCCAACAACTAAAGTGGATTTTCCAAACTAAAAATGAAGTGCTTCTTCAGGCCTCTGTGGGTAGTGGGGCTATGGAAGCCGCCCTTGTGAACTGTTTTTCCGCTGGAGACAAAGTGGTTGCCATTAAAAGCGGAAAATTTGGGGAAAGATGGAGCGACCAAGCTAAAGCTTATGGCCTTCAAGTCATCGAGATAAATGTGCCCTGGGGGGAACCTGTAGCCGTTGGAACCCTTGAGAAAATCCTTGAAAGCCACAGTGATGTGAAAGGGGTACTCTGCCAAGCCTGTGAAACTTCAACGGGCGTTTATCACCCCGTAAAGGACCTCGGCTCACTGGTGCACCGGCATCCCCAATGTATTCTCCTCATAGATGCGATAACAGCCCTCGGGATCACCGAAATCAAAACTGATCAGTGGAATCTAGATGTCGTTATAACGGGCTCGCAAAAAGCTCTGATGCTTCCACCAGGTCTTGCCATGATCAGCTTTAGCGATAAAGCTCTAAAACACAATTCCCAAGCCAAACTACCGCGCTACTATTTTGACGTTAAAGAGTCGTTAAAAGCCCAACTGAAGAACCAAACTTATTTTACTCCCCCCATATCTCTGATCCAGGGGTTGCGCGTTTCCTTAGAAATGATGAGGGAAGAAACCCTCCCCCATCTTTTTGATCGTCACAAACGCCTATCCCACGCGACCCGCGAAGGGGTAAAAGCAATGGGACTTGAACTTTTTTCGAAGGCACCATCAGATAGCATAACTTCTGTAGTGGCCCCTGCGGCCATTGACGGAGAGAAGATCGTGAAACACCTTCAAGAAAAATACAACTTCACAATTATTGGAGGTCAAGATCATCTTAAAGGTAAAATATTTCGCTTAGGGCATATGGGCTACTGTGGCGATTTTGATGTGTTGTCGATGGTTTCGGCATTGGAGATGACATTAAAAGATCTCGGTTTTAGTAACGATTTAGGGCGAGGAGTGAGCGCAAGCCTTAAAGTATTGCATGGCCATTAAGATACTCGTTACAGGACGCCTTCCCAAAGCTGCTCTCGATGCTCTCAACGAAACCTTTGAAGTCCATTACGCTCCAAACATAAAGGGTGAAGACTTGGAGGAAGCCTTAAGAGAAGTCGAGGGTCTGATCATTCGAACCGAAACTAAGGTTACCGAAGATCTCCTTAAAAAAGCGCCAAACTTGAAATTGATTTGTCGTGCGGGAGTGGGCTTAGACAATGTGGATCTTAAGGCCTGCGCCGCTCGTCATATTGAGGTCAAAAATACCTCTGGTGCAAATTGTGTTTCAGCAGCGGAACACACAATGGGCCTTATATTAAGTTTAGCTCGAATGATTCCTCAGGCCAACACTCACCTCAGAAGCGGAAATTGGGATCGGGACCGTTTCACGGGTACAGAACTTAGGGGGAAGACCTTAGGAATCATTGGCTTTGGCAATATTGGCTCAAGGGTTTCAAGCCTGGCTCAAGCTTTTTCTATGAAAGTCATCGCCAATGACATCGTCCCCAAAAAAGACACCCTGCTTTTAAACCTGCCTGATCTTCTCGGGGCCTCAGATTTCGTAACTATGCACGTCCCTTTAACTGCAGAGACTCATGGCATGGCTAACAAGAATTTTTTCTCAAAAATGAAAGAAGGAAGTTTCTTCATAAACGCTTCAAGGGGAAAAGTCGTCGTCGAAAAGGACTTGGTGGACGCCATTGAATCAAGCCATCTTAAAGGCGCCGCCCTCGACGTATTTTTTAACGAACCCCTTCACAAGACGAGTGAGATTCTTAAAACCGACAAAATTATCTTGACCCCACATACTGCTGGACAAACCATCGAATCTCAAAACAATATGGGCCTCGAAGCTTCAAGAATAATGAAAGAGTTTTTATGCCCGGAATCGTAGTTATAGGCGCCCAATGGGGAGATGAAGGTAAAGGGAAAGTCGTCGACGTCTTCTCCCGGGAAGCCAATATCGTTGTCAGGTACCAAGGCGGGAATAATGCCGGCCACACCCTGGTGGTGGACGGCCATAAAACGGTTTTACATCTTATACCCTCGGGAGTTTTGCACCCCAAGTGCACCTGTATCATTGCCAACGGGGTTGTTTTGGATGTTGAAGTACTACTTGAAGAAATTGCTGCACTTAAGCATAAGGGCCTTTTAAAGCGGCCAGAGCAGCTTTTGGTCAGTGACGGGGCCACCTTGATTATGCCCTATCACAAAATTATAGATCAGTGCCGTGAAGAGAGGCTAGGGACCGAGAAAATCGGCACCACAGGGCGCGGCATCGGCCCTGCCTACGAGGACCGTGCTTCTAGGAAAGCCATCCTCTTTAGAGACCTCTTTGATTCTAAAGCCTTACGCCAGAAGCTAGAAGCAGCCCTTGAAGAAAAAAACTTCCTGATTGAACATTACTTTCGTAAACCTTCTCTTAAGGTGGACGCTCTTTTTGAACAATTCACGGGCTACGCTCAAAAGCTGAAAAACCATCGCGTCGGTGACCCTAGTCTTGTGATTTCTCAATCCTTAGCCAAGAAAAAGAAAGTTCTCTTTGAAGGAGCCCAAGGAACCCTCCTTGATTTGCTCCACGGGACTTATCCCTACGTGACTTCAAGTAATACGGTGGCGGGAGGAGCCTGTGCGGCTTCTGGAGTGGGACCCAAGGAAATACAGAAGGTCATAGGAATTACAAAAGCCTATACAACGCGAGTGGGCACCGGCCCCTTCCCTACAGAACTCCACGACGAAACGGGAGAACTCATTCAGAAAAAAGGAGCGGAATTTGGGGCAACAACGGGCCGCCGTCGTCGATGTGGTTGGCTTGACCTTATAGCTCTAAAGTATGCTGTGCGGGTAAATGGAATTACTTCGATTGCATTAATGAAAATCGACGTTTTGACCGGTTTTGATACTTTGAAGATCGCCACCTCCTATACTCTTGATGGAAAGAAAATTCAGGAACTTCCAACTTCAGCCCAAGATTTAGAGAGGGTTAAACCCGTCTATAAAACGTTTAAGGGCTGGAAGACTTCATTAGAAGGAGTGAGGTCAAAGGGGCGATTGCCGCGCCAAGCTCAAACCTATATTCGATTTATTGAGAAATTTTTAGGAATTCGGTGCGATATTATTTCAACGGGCCCTGAGCGCGACGAAACCATTTGGGTGACGAGTCTGTTCTAGTTGACAGAGCCAAATCGAACCTATAAACAATGGTGTCTATTTGCATAGTTAGGGTCTTGGGCCGCTAGCTCAGTTGGTTAGAGCATCTCCCTTTTAAGGAGAGGGTCGATGGTTCGAGTCCATCGCGGCTCACCATTCTCTAACGTTATTTTGTTCTGGCTCGTGTTGGTTCCCATCGTCTAGAGGCCTAGGACACCACCCTTTCACGGTGGATACATGGGTTCGAATCCCATTGGGAACGCCATTATATTCAGGCACTTTCGGTTGACCCGAAGGTGCTTTTTTTTTCGTCTAATCTAAGTGCTGCATTACGTTTAACTATTCAGAATCAATTTAATCAGGTTTGAACAGTTTCGATATAACTGCTCGTCAGTCAACATCACCCGGTATCACCGAGCATCACATATTTTGGTCTTTGTTTGGTCTTGGCGTGGTCTTTGTTGAAAAGTTGCTTCAAAAATCAGTCATTTTTGTGTCTAGATCCCCTAGCCTGCTGAAACATTTCAGGTTTCGATGTGTTGATTAGGGTAGGTCTAGACACGAAGCTTGAAAATCAAAGAGCGTTTCACCTTTAAAGAAAGAGAGAAACGCTTATGGGAAAACGAGCGAATGAAAAAAGAATAACAAGGCAAGCAAAAATAATCAGGTTTATGCGTCTTTCGCGGAACATTTCGCAACGAAATGTCAGCGAAAAGATGCACTGTTCTGAGTCGGCCATTGGCCACTATGAAACGGGTCGCATGGATATTTCCAAATTGAGACTAAAGCAGTTTCTCAATGCCTATGCGTACACAATGGAAGAATATGAGGAGTACATGCGGGGTCGGCCTATTCCAACCCTGGAACTTAAGGGTGAGTGCATCAACATGCTTCAGCGACTAGACGAGGTAAAACTTAAAACTGTTCATTCTGTTTTAGTCGACTTTGTAAACCTACCCCCTTAAAAGGAGAAAAAAAGAGGCGGGCATTTGTGCCCGCCTTTTTTACTATTCTGCTCCTTTTTCTTCGGGAGCTTTGAAGCTCTGAATCTTGGTATAAGGAAGTTTAAAGGTAAACTTCGGAACATCAAGCCAATGAGAAATTGTCACAGTTTTCTTGTTGACCCTTACCACTGGATACCAATTTCCGTACTTGATTAAATACCCAGGTTTGATCGTTTCAGGAGAGGCTACCTTACCACCTTGATTCAGCAATTCTGCCTCAAGATCTTTAAGTGATTTGCTCCAGTATTCGACAGCTTCTGTCGCACTTTGAAGCCGCAGATTGTACGTTTCTAAACGATGGAACTCTTCATAACGATCTTTGGCTCTTTGAATCTTTGCCAAATGACTTTGAGCTTCGGCAAGACGATTTCCCAAATAGGAGCGACTTTTCTGATTGCGACCAACTTCGTACTTGAGTGTGGAGATTTTCGATTCAAAGTAGTCAACTTTCTTTGACTCCTCGACACTCTTTCTCATTTGGTTATCAATACGAGAAATATCACGTCTGTGACGTTTTTCTGAATGATGACCAACTAAGATTGGCTGCCCCATGGGAATGAAAGACCCGATTCGGCTTGCTGCCTCGTAGGCTAAATTTGAACGCTTTTCAGCATTCGCAGCATATCCTTCAAGTTTCTCAATGCGCTCGATTTTGCGGTCAATCTTAGCTTCTTGAATTTCTGCAAAACTGAGACGTTGAGTTGATTTAAGAGCTTCAATCAATTCATCAGTGGGATTACTGAAAAACGACCAAGAGCCGCGATACTTTTTGCCGCCAAGGTCATACAGTAGTCCTTCAAATCCTTGCCAATTTCCACTTACAACCCAAACAGGACGAGGTTTCTTCCATGACTTTTGAGGAGTGGTCACGGTTTCACTGATAGTTAGGCCATTTGATTTTAAAATATCACCATCTTGTGACGATTCTTGAGTTTCAGTTGCGACGAATTGGTTAGAGTTATTTTCAATAGTCATAAATTTAATCTCCATTAAAAGTTTTAGTTGAAGATGAAGGCCCGAAGGCCCCGAGCCTCACGCGAGGCTCGGAGAGTTAGAAAAGCTTTGATCTTCAGATCTCACTTTTGGGATAAATGAGACACCCATGATCTTCTTGAAGTAATTGACATGCTTTCTCACTAAGATATTCCCAGGTAAGGCAAGCGTGATGTAATCGCCTTTGACAAATACTGTTGGCTCGACAAATTTGCCTTGATTGCGTTGAGCGTTTACTTTGTTTTGAGTGTTGGTTTCCATTTTAATTCTCCTTTCAAGAGAGTTTTTGTTTTTAGAGGGTTCTTTTTTCCGAATCCCCTTTCGCCCAGTCGAAGAGGTGAGGAATAAAAGAAAAGGAGACGACGGAGGCATCCCCGGCTGACTCCGCCAAAGGCGGGCAAATGGGAGTGACAGGCATAGCCTGGCACGAGGCTTTGCTTAGGAAGACGGGATTAAGATGCCGTAGGAGGCGACTGGCACTTAAAACAAAAAATTTTTTGAAAAGACGGCTTTACGCGAAAACAACAGTCAAAGATTGGAAACTTAAGCTCAATTAATTTTAGAAAATGACCCAGCCTCAATTTTGAGTGGCGTTTACAGCTTCAGACCGCTAGAAATGTGGGAAAGGGTATTGAATGAGCGAAATTAAGAAAGGCTAATCAATTGACCAATAAAGTCTGGGTAAGCTGGTCCTCCGGTAAGGATTCGGCTTTTGCATTAAATGAGTTGATGAAGCTTGGTAAGTTTGAGGTTACAAAACTTGTAACGACCATCAATGAAACCTTTGAACGAGTCGCCATGCACTCAGTCCGCGAGACACTTTTAATAAGACAGGCTGAAGAACTTAAACTACCTCTACATCGAATAAAACTCCCGCATCCATGTTCCAATGAAATTTATGAAAGTTGCATGGGTGAAGCCCTCAATGAAGCCAAAAGAAATGATGTCTCTTACATGATGTTTGGAGATCTCTTTCTAGAAGATATTCGGCAATACCGGATAAAGATGCTGGAAGGCGCTGGCATCACTCCGCTCTTTCCAATTTGGAAAAGACCTACTGCTATTTTAGCTCAAGAAATGATTGCTTCAGGATTTAAAGCCGTCATTACTTGCGTTGATCCAAAAAAACTCTCACCCTCCTTTGCTGGAAGAAAATTTGATGAGAGTTTTCTTAAGGATTTACCTAAAGGCATAGACCCCTGCGGGGAAAATGGAGAATTTCATACTTTTGTTTACGATGCTCCGATATTTGAAAAGCCCATCAACGTAGAGGTCGGAGAAATTGTAGAGCGGGAAGGTTTTATCTTTGCGGACGTATATGCAAAAGAACCTTGAAAAGGCAGTCGCAGTCTTATGGACTGGAGGGAAGGATAGTTGCCTATCTCTTCATCGAGTGCATGAAAAAGGATTTCGCATCGCCTGCCTTGCCACTTTTGTCCCTGTTGGAGAAGTGAATTTCATTGCTCACCCCATTGACGATATGAAAAAGCAAGCCGAGGCGTTGGGGCTTCCATTATTTTTAATGCCTGTAAGTGAACCTTATAGAGCTGGATATATTGCTGGGCTGAACTCTCTCAAGAATGAGTTTGGTGTAACTTCTGTTGTCACCGGAGACGTCGATCTCGTAAATGGGCTCCCCAATTGGATTGTCGAGTGTTGCACAAATATCGCCATTGAGGTTATCCGCCCTTTGTGGAATGAAAATCGCCAGTCCCTCATGACTGAATTGTTAGATCGCAAAATTGAAGCAAAAATAACATTGGTTAGTCATCCGGCCCTTTCCCAAGATTGGTGTGGGCGGATCATTGACAAATTATTATTGAATGAACTATCGGCCCTCACGAAAACGGCAGGCATTGACCTTTGCGGAGAAAATGGTGAATACCACACGATGGTTTTGAATGCGCCTCTATTTCGAAATCCGATAACGATGAAAAGTCATAACCTTTGAAAGTGAAAAAATTAATTACTATTTTAGATAGACCAGCTTATATCGCCAGATGCTCCATTTAGCTTCCACTTCGACGGATCAATATTATCTTCAACAAGCTTTTGAAAATCATGATCCCCACTATTTACCCTAATTTCAAATGGTTGTTTGGTTGAAGAAAAATGCTGATGAAGCTTTTCAATGAAAACTGAATAATGATCGTGAATTTCATCATTTTCTGCGCGAGTGGTGATCGCCATTATGTAGAAAATGGCTCCGTCATGATAAACTGGAGAAAAAACCGAGACCCCATATTTTTCAAAGACCATGAAGTTTGGTTTGTTAGCTCTCGGCTTAACTGTAAAAACACCTTCATGAAAGTTTTGCGAATAAGTTTCCAAACTTCCACTGGCTCTCAATCTGGAGAACTCTTTAAGACAAGGGTCATCACCGTGATTTTTATGAGTATCATGGGGGTGTCGCTCATCGTTGATCCATACAAAGAAGACCTTATTTAAAGGGCCTAGAATTTCAAAAAACAGAGTCAGTGTTTTATCACTAGGATGCTCTTGGCAATACGGAGTTAGGTAGGGTCGCTGGTATTGCTGGAGAGTGGGATTAGTTAGAACACGCGCTATGGCTTTTTCAATATCTGCCCTTACTGCAAGTGTAAGTACTCGTAATTTCTCTGAAAATATCTTCGAATACATGGTTTTATACATTTATCTATAATATCAATAGGTTAGAGATATTGACATATAATCTTAAAGGCCCATTAGTTTAAAAAATTGACTTTTTTTATATAAAAGTCGATAATAAATTAAAGAAAGGTGCCTTTTATGGATCTTACGTTAGTCACTCACCCTTTGAAGATTAGAACCTTAGTTGACGCTATATTAGAGAATTTAGATTGTTCTCAAAAGACCCTTTGCTCATTGATTGGTGTCACCCAGACGGCTCTATCTACATCGGTTGAAAAACCCTTTAACGATGCCAGTGGCAAGGTTGGAAAACGGCTGCTAGCACTCCTGTACGTGGTTGAGACCTTGAAGAAAGATCAATCTCTCAACGCTTCCCTTATGATGAAAGTCTTAGTGACCCCCTGCTACCCTCTTGCAGACGGTACTTTTCTTGATGTCGCTTCGGCTATTCACGAAGGAACAAATCGTAATGAGTTTTTAATTGATGTTGCTGACGCTGCATTAAAATTTTTGCGTAGTAAATATGAAAAAGAAAAATGGCCCATTGAAAATGGTATTTACAATATGGCTATAAAAGAACGTATCCGTTAGAGCGGAACCAAAATAATTCAATAGCGACATCATAAAGTTAAGATATTGAGGTAAAATAATAGACTATTTATTACTGGACACAAATTTTTTGCGATCAATTAAAACAGGAGAAGGTGGAGCTGCCTGGCTAGATTACTGTCGTAAAAACAAGATTTCACTAGCCACCAATGTACTATTCCCACCAACTCTTATTCTTGAATATACCGGGGCAATTCCATCAAGGAAACTTCCTCAACTTAGCCAGATATCAGAGGGAGACGACCTCGCCGATTGGTTTAATAAATCAAAACTTAAATGCGAGCATTATTATACCAGAAGACTTCCCCGCTTAGTTGATGATGCAATGAAAAATTTGCGCAGAAAAATTAGTGAATGTAATCGCTCTGAAGTATCCAGAAGAACCTTTCGGGCGGCTTATGCGCGGTGGAAAAAAAATAGGAAAGTACTTCGTGAATTTCTTTTAATCTACTTAACATTCAACGCAATAACGTCCTTCATTCATAAAAGACAGGAGCGAGTGGACATTTATTTGCAGCACCTTATATGGATCTTAGACCTATGGGAAACGGGAATGCCCATACCAGTTTTAAAATTAATCCAATTAATAAATGAAAGGCTTCAACTTTTAGCCAAAAAACAAGGTAAAGACACTTCGGGACCAGGTTGGCCGAATACTGCAAAGCTGGGAAAAATTAAGACATTGGATCTTGGCGATTCTGAATTTATCTCCTATGCTGTCCTCGGTTTTCCAATCACAAAGGGAAGCCTTATACCAGTGGAGATTTTTACTTCCGATCCCAAAGACAAAACTATCGAACGCGCCAAAATGTGCAAAGAACTGCTTCGTGGTCTTTTGGAACTCCTATCTGAACAGGGATTTGGAGATCGTCTTAAAGTAGTCCCCAGACCAGGGGTAATTCATTTTCTCGATAAGAAAATTTTTCTAAATCCAATTAAAGTAGCTACCCTCTAATGCCCCAGTCCAACTGCGCTAGTTAATACTCAAAGCTATGATACCTTGAATAAGTAACTTTTGCTGTTTTTAGAAGCAGAAAATTTCACTGCTAATAAAACTTAGTAGAATATAAAATTTGTTCCTCTGTCCAAGGCTATCTGATGAAACCTGGAAGGGCCGCCACGGTAACAGAAAAAACGTAACTCAAGATCCCGTCTCCGAGATCTTGAGTCTAAGATTTATTCAATAACCTGAATATAAAATAAACGGTTTCTGATCTACACTTTTCAAGGCGTCAGTGAAATATTGTGAATCACAAGAAAGATATTTTGATTCTTGGATAATTAATCCACCCTCTTCTTTGGCTCCACCATATATATCAGTATTAGGTTCAACAAATCCCGCCCAAATAGCGAATGATTTTCTTTCATAAAAGGTAATGGCTGCTAAATTACATTTTCTCTTCTCTTTGAAGATAAGTTTCACTGAATCCGTATATTGAGCATATTTTCCAAATTCAAGAGAATGAAAAATGAACTGTCTAGAAAATACGAAGCCCATATCTCCCATCATAGCGAGTGTGTACTTCTCTCCCACCTTAAGTTGCAGAAAGTCCTTGAATTGGCTGGTTAAAGAATATTGAGCATGTAATTTGAGCTTGAGTGCTTCGATCAGTAATTTACATTCTTCTTTATTATGGATAAAGAGATTGAAACTGGAGCCATTTACAAAATTACCCAAGAAGGAATAAGAACCGTCTCGTGAGGGGCTGAAATAATTGACCGATTTTAAAATGAGATCTGAAATTCTAAGAGTGTCTATAATTTCTATTGATGTTTGAAGTTCCATTTTCGCTCTCCTTTCAAGAGAGTTTTTGTTTTTAGAGGGTTCTTTTTTCCGAATCCCCTTTCGCCCAGTCGAAGAGGTGAGGAATAAAAGAAAAGGAGACGACGGAGGCATCCCCGGCTGACTCCGCCAAAGGCGGGCAAATGGGAGTGACAGGCATAGCCTGGCACGAGGCTTTGCTTAGGAAGACGGGATTAAGATGCCGTAGGAGGCGACTGGCACTTAAAACAAAAAATTTTTTGAAA
>JABDDW010000033.1:0-4679 GCA_013287405.1 Deltaproteobacteria bacterium | reverse complement strand
TGACAGGCATAGCCTGGCACGAGGCTTTGCTTAGGAAGACGGGATTAAGATGCCGTAGGAGGCGACTGGCACTTAAAACAAAAAATTTTTTGAAAGGATGGTTTTCGTGAAACGAACAATCAAAGCAGAAAATTTAAAAAATTTATCAAGGGGATATAGAGGTTGAGTCTTTAGAATTTAAATTGACAGCCAGAAGCCGGTTATTTTTATGAGATGCATCATCAGATTTATTTTCAAGGACTGGGGGAAGACTTCTCAGACTGACCTAAGACGTGACTTTCAATGATTGGCTCTCTGCGTTTAAGGGTTTTCTTTGGTAATCTGTTTAATTTCAAATAATGAAGAACTTGGAGAGGTTCAAAACGTTTTGGAGAATAACACCATGCCTCAACGGGGTCTAAATCTATGACCTTCAAATAAAAGGTTCTCCACTTTTTTCTATCTGGGTGCATTGATTCCATTTGATCCATTGTAATATCAAAATAATTTCCATCATATTCGTTCCACGCATGAGGGACCAATACACGACCATCTGTCAAACTATAACCTTCGATATAGTTGACTGTTATGCCGGATCTTATGCCTGATGTTACAGAGAACTGACATAGGTTAACGGCATTAGCATAACAATCTTTAACTTGAGGTACACCATGAAAATCCACAAGTTGAGAAATATATTTCGCTACCGGGCCGCTTTTTGGTGTCTCGATCACCGGCACATGGTGTGAGACCTGATGTTGCCACATATAGAAATCGCTTAAGGGCTTATCGTCCTGAAGAGTGAGGGCCTTATTCAAAATAAAAGATTTTATAAGAGCCTCATCTTGTTTTACCAATTCATCAGTCATAATATTTCGCTATCACCATCTATTATTTTTGATTCTTCAAGAAATCTATTCTACAAGAATTTATTTTTCATCCTTTTATCACACTTTTTTGAGAAAAAATTAGAGTCACGATTTTGAGAACCGAAGATCGTTAAAGAACGGCGACACATTTGCCGATGCTGTCAGTTTTAGAAAAATATTCTGTCACGTGAATTATTTCTCCAAACTCCATCGAGAACGTAAATATCTAATCAAACTATTGAACTCAAGCTTCTCGGCCTCTGTCAGTTCATGCCCAAGCTGAATCCACTCCGACTCCCCTTTTGAGAGTTTAGATAAATCAAGTTGTGGAAGATTTGCTAAAGTTTGGGAAGTGACTCCACGGGCTATAAGGAGGCGGATCAGGGTGTCGGCGTTTAGGGATCGCCGACGAATGTTTTTCCGAAGGGTTTCGGCACTTATTCCAGCTTTCTGAGCAAGGGATTGTCGTTCCTTTGCGCTCATTCCCTCGGGCACTATGGAAGCGATAAGCTTGCTAACAATGAACTTTACTTCCTTATCTAGACCGCTCATATATTCTGCCCTTCCGGTAACATATTCCCTTTTGTTTTGGATTATCTATTAATTTCAGTTACTTGCATAAAGTAATATTGTCCCAATAAACTATTTAAAAGGGACAATATTTGTAGTATTGTGTTGTGTATGGCTGATGAAAAAAATATACCGATAGGCAGGCAATACCTTATAGAAGAAATCTTTGAT
The DNA here is from genome assembly GCA_013287405.1 of Deltaproteobacteria bacterium. Next base: position 3,090 of record JABDDW010000033.1, on the reverse strand, counting down.
AGCTTCGCCGAATACCAAAGCTATCTCACAAAGGCCCTTTCTCTGTTTCAGGATCAGCAGAAAAAAAGAAGCCCAAGCTTTAAGAAGTACGTTCCAGAGTATCTAGAGGTTGAGTTCAATAATTCCATCAAAGCACCAAGGCTTTACTTTCCAAGATACCAGGGAATTGTGGTTGTTCAGTTACCCGCCGCTGGCCTCGCTCCCCGAAGAAGAGCATTGGTTCGAGAACGTACCCTCCAAAGGTTTGTCGGCATTATCAAAATAAATGAACTGGCTGTTGCCGATGAATTTGCAATGCGAATGAAGGTAATTGAAAGAAAAAAAGAGTAGGAGATGACCGTCCGTGACTAGACAAGATAACTGCTTTGGCAACTATATGAAGGATATCAGAGAGTCAGTGGACTTATCTCAAAAAGACGCAGCGCAATTTTTGGGAGTACCCATTGCTATAGTGATGGCCTGGGAGCATGGTGCAATCCTGCCCGACGAGAACATCAGAAATCAAATAAGTGCTATTTACAAAATCAATAAGAACGAATTTGAGGAAATTATCTCTAATGAAACTTGCCTTCGGAGGAAGCCTTGACATTTGACTCTCGATTACGAAAAGAGTTGGGTTCGTATCTAAAAAGTTGTCGCCATAAAACCAAGTTGACACAGATCTCCTGCGCAAAAACAGTTAAAGTTTCCGCTCAGTTTTTAGGCGCTGTTGAAAAGGGCAAGGTACCCTGTCCGCAACATGTGCTCCAAGAACTTATTCCTCTATTGGATTTAAAGAAAATCAAAGTTCTCCAAATTTTTGAACGAGGGGTTAATCGCCAGATAGATAAGTGGTTTCGCATTTAAAAACTTATAAAAAGATATCCAGCCCTTTGGTAATTGAATTGACAATTGCCGCATAGACAGGTTTCTTTGGACACCATGCTTTCTCAAGATTGGCCCACTTTTGAGGACGTTTTACGCGCTTATAAAGCCTGTCGTTTTGGTAAAAGTGCAAGTATTCACCAGACGACATTTGAAACTCACTTGGGAAAAAATATTCTCGCTCTTCATCAAGAGATATCAACTGGAACTTATCAACCCTCCCCCACTGTCTGTTTTGTCGTCGAACGCCCAAAACCAAGAGAGATTTTTGCGGCCCATTTTAGAGATCGTATTGTTCATCACTTGGTTGTTTCTAAGCTTACAAACTATTGGGAGCCAAAATTCATTTCTTCTAGCTTTGCTTGTAGAAAACAAAAGGGGACCCATGCGGCATTGAGACATTTACAAAAGTGTGTCCGATCTTTGAGCCACGGGGGTCATTCTCACGTCTGGGCTCTTCAATTAGATCTTGCCTCTTTCTTTGTTACTATTCATCGGCCCACGCTCCATGCCATTCTTAATCAACCATTGCGACATCAGAAAATGATTGAGCTTGTCAGAACTCTATACCTGCACGACGCAAGGCCTACCGCGATCCGCAAAGGTGATCTAAGCAAATTTTCTCTTATCGACTCACAAAAAAGCTGGTTCACGCAAGATAAAGATTCAGGTCTTCCCATTGGCAACCTCACAAGCCAATTTGGAGCAAATGTCTGCCTCACGGCTCTTGATCATTTTATTCAAAGAGAATTAAAGCCACCCCATTATCTGCGTTACATGGATGATCTTATGTTACTGGGGACAAACCCCGATGAGCTTTCAAAAATGACTGAGCCCATTGACCAATGGATCAGGCAAAATAGGTTCCAAAAGCTAAATCCAACTAAAACAACTCTCATCCGGCTTGATAAGGGGATTCGGTATCTCGGTTATGAATGCAGACAAGTTGATTCGCCCTCTCAACCATTGCAACTTTTCTTAGAGCCAAAGAAAAAATGGGGTTTTGTTAAAAACTTGAGAACGTGGCAAGGGGTAGAAATTTCGGCGAGACACAAACCTCATCCTCTTTCCCATTCGATACTGAGTAATAATAAGCTTGATAATAAAATTGCCAGCCTCAACTCTCAGTTGGGTAATTTAAAACACGCCAACTGTTACAGACTGCGAAAAAAGTCTCTTGAAAAATTAATTAAGCAAACGGCTGAGAATCCAGGGCTTCCAGAAGAAATGGGTGGGTCGCACCCGACACTTAAAATCAAGCCAGGCTACACCGCTGTCAAACAGCGGTGAGCCCGAGCCTTGAAAGTTGATACTCTCCACGCCTAGCGCGACACACAACGGACCGCATTATTGTTATTGCGATTGTCGTTGTTCGTGTCGCCATTATTGCCATTGAAGATTTACGCGTTGTCGTCATTATTTGGATTGACGGACGACGACCAAAACTCAATTTCAAGCGTCTGATTTTCTCTCCCCCCAAATGGCCCGCATAAAGCGGGGAACTTGGGTTTGAAACATGTTTCCAGATAAAAACCTGGATCAGACTCCCGTGGTTAGTTAAATGCACTCTCCCTTGACCCGTAAGCCAAAGGATTCAGGCAATCAACCGATATTGACTTTATAAAAACTCAAATCAAAATATCAATAAAATTATTTAAGTCTTGGGAGCTTCTTTTGGAGGTTGTTTTGATCTTTTATTTTGCCGCTCCCATTTGAGCCAAGCTTGGATTTGCGGCCCTATATCAGAGAGCATTTTGGATAAGACTTTAAACTCCCCTTCACTGATGGCACGTAGATCATACAATAACCTTGAAAAAGTCCAAAGGGTCTCAAGTTCCAGGGCCAAAATTTGCAAATGGCGGATTTTATTCTCATGCCCATTAGCAACCACAATGGCCTTTAGACAACGTACTGTTGACTCAAAAAACTGACTTCCCAAATCATGCTTTATTGTCTTTGGAAAACCCAATCTCAGCCGATATACATGCAGACAAAGACCGTAGCAGGATTGGTACAGGGGCAAATGCCTATACCTTGCCAAAAACCCACCTTCAAAAAAAGTTACTACAAGGCCCTTCGGGCCTGGGAGACGCCATTCGGCGCTCCCAATAATCAAATCATCAAATTATAACTTAACCACGCCTAGCGCGACACACAACGGACCGCATAATACGTCATTGCGACTGACGTAGTACGTGTCGCCACTATAGCCATTGAAGACCTACG
>JABDDW010000032.1 GCA_013287405.1 Deltaproteobacteria bacterium | reverse complement strand
GCAGGGATTGAGATTGAAGGGGCAACAGTCAACCTCAAGATTTTGCCACCTGATGAAGCCATGGGCCGCGTTGTCGAACTCTTCAAAAATTAGTTTTGCAATGCGCTAGAAAGTTGGTAAAAATAGCCTTCTGTCGGGCGTCCGACAGGTTAGCAATCAACTGCACCTGGCGTTGGGCCCTTTCTGTTTGGGCCCATTTGCATAAATGTTTTAGGACCAAGCCCTGTTCAGAAGGCGTCATCCCTAAAAGATCTTGGGTCATGACTTCACCAAAGTGTCTAAGTCTAAGATCTCTTAAAGACTCAAGAAGTTGATCAGAACTCGTCTGATCCAGAATCCCCATCGGGAGCCTTATCGCCAGCTCCTGGGCCTTGCTCGTTTGTATTCGCATTGTTTTCCTCTTTACCCGACGCTATTTTTGTTTCGTCAGATACGGGTACTTCCACATCTGTCGGGGCTGACCCAAACAGGAGAGCGTCGAAACGCCTGAGGTCAACCGTTGGAACAACTCGATTGAGTTTGGTGTTTCTAAACTGCAAAGGTTCTGGATTTAGTTCGTATTCAGAAGGGTGGTGGCGACTCTTAAGCAGAAGGTCTAAACTCTCAACCCCAATAATGCCACCTTTTAATAACTCATCAACTGCTGAGTTAACAGCCACTTCACCGTAAACTGTGGCCAGAGCCAATATCCGTGAGACTTCATGACGAAGAGATCTCTGACCTGCTTTGACTAAATCAAGATAGCTTTTCATCTGAGGGCCAATGTTTTTAACGGCTGCAACCTGCCAACCCTCTTTTGAAGCCCCAGGTTTGCGCTCATGCAAACCCTTAAAATGCTCTCGTATTTCAAGGTACTGATGCCTGTCGTAGGACCGAACGTGGTGAGCCACACTCTTGTCATGGTAATAAAACTCTAACTCTCTATCAGTAATTCTGATGGTGAGAGTCAACCCCACCAGCGTCCAAGGAACTGAGTAGCGGTTCGTTTCGTAGGTCACGTAAGCGTTCGGAGGAACAACACGTGAGAACACTTCCGCCGTGTTATACGGATGTGGGTTCATAGGTCTTAATAAATGTTTTTCTTCGTTCTCAAAGCAGAGCGCTGGTACCTTACGCGTTGATCTGTGTTCTCGTTTGTTAGCAAAGTCTGCAAGCCAGCTTGCCGCTTGCATATTTAAATCTTCAAAATTACTAAACGTTCTTCCGGCCCAAAAACTTGAACGCACAAACTTCACGCCGTCTTCAACACGGCCCTTTTCATTGCCACTGGCGGGGTTACAGGCATGGGGCCTAATCGTGTGGTGGCCAAGATAGGCAAAAAACCTAGCATTAAACCTAATGAGCGAGCCCATTCGTTCTGTCACCGCCGACGCTAAATTGTCGTACCAGATTTCGCGGGGAACACGACGGCCAAAGTACTTAAATGCATTCTCATGGCAGCGGATAAACTCTTCAAACTTTTCGGATCTTGTAAACTCAATATAGAGAAGTCTTGAGTGGCATAAGACCATTAAAAAACAGTGAACCTTAATCCCATCGTTAAATGGAATGCCGAACTCTCCCCAATCAACTTGGGCCGTCTCTCCAGGCGCAAATTCTATTCTTAAAAATGCCTCTCGCGACCTGTAGGGGACTTCTCGTTTGGTTCTTACCCAATCCTTTATGATGTCATATCCACCAAGATAACCCTCACTTCTTATCTGCTGCATGATTCGTGCAATCGTTAATCTGGGATCTTGTTTCAACATCTCTTCAATTTTTGGTTTATACGGATCTAAAATTGACCGCCGCGGAGATTTGGATTCCGATTTAAGACTTACTTTTCGGGTTTCAACCACCCGGCATACCGCCTTGCGATTTACTCCAAGTCTCCTCGCAATCGCCCGAGTCCCCATCTTATTTCCAAAGTGAAGGGCCAAAATCTCTGACTGAACATCCGGCGGAATCATCTTCATAAAACCCTCTTAAGCTCCTTTTGTGTTGAGGGCCTCAGAGGTATTGTGAAGTTCATTAAGAAGCGATCGGTGTCTTGTTGCAAACGCGGAGAACTTGTCAAAATATCCAGGCGGATCAAATACTTGCAAAATATCAAGTTTACGTTGCAAACCCCCTCGCCGAAGTTTCATCCGAAGCCTCGTTAGGCTTCGATTACGCTCAGTTGACTTAGGGTGGCTTGCCCGATAGACCTTCCAAAAACCAGATCCGCACTTGGCCTTTATTTTCTTACGAATCTCTTTTTCAGCATCGGGGTTTTGTCTTCGGTAGTGGCGTTGGTAGCGAGAGCGATGCTTTCGTCGACATAAATCTGTACCACAGGTCTTCTGACGAATACCTAGACGCGGATTAAGGCGAAACGATTTCTTACATTGAGCGCAGTGAGCAGCCGGGTCAAACCCAGATACTCCTTTGGGTAAATCCAGCATAGAGCCAAGATATTACCATTTTTACAGAGTGGACCCCGGACCCATCCCATAACCCCAAAAACGGACCCATTAGACTTCACTACGTCCAGTCAAGATCGACACGCTTAAAAAGCAATCGTCCAAAAGGCTTATATGGAATAAGCCGACCACGATAAACAAGGTTGCGAATTCCACCCACCGTTGTTTGTAAATAATTGGCGGCGGATTTCGCATTCATCCACGGCGATTTTTCAGGCGATTGCCCAAATTTTTCAGTTGTCAAAGATCGGCTTGAAAGAACAGACAATCCACCAGTCTTGTAGTTGTTGTCAATCATGACGGACCTCTCACTTCTGAGGGGTTGGCGGCTTGATCTCCGAATAGGTTGAGCTGACCCGTCATCATTTCCACTTTTCGCTCATGGAGAGACACAGGTAGTGGAACAGCTGGTGGATCAAGAATCGTGATGATTATTGAAGCTCCTCGGCGGCGGATTGTTATAATCAGCCCCGCATCTTCGAGCCAAAATAATGCCCGATAAAAAGCGTTGCGGTGAATACCCCACTTAACCAAATCATGTTTTGGCAACGTGACTTCGGCAGTCCCCGACATACCAGCGCGTTTCCAAATGAGATTGGCCACATTTAGGGATTTACCTGGGAGGTGAGATGCTTGCGCTAACCAATTTTCTGGCAATGGTCCTTTGATAAACTGCTCACCATCTTTATGGTGAGGTAGTGGAATTTTATTTCGTTTGTCTTTACGCTTATTCATAGTATTAAGATCCCCCTAATAAGAAGTGATAAGAAGAATCGGTTGTTCGTGAATGAACATGAGCCTGTTCATTGGCAGTAGGTTGAGACTCTTGCCCGTGAACAGGTTCTTTTTCTTCTTGATTGATAAGTTGAAAAACTTCTTCCCACATTTGCTTTCCCCGCTCATCCTCGTAACGGTTGGGGTAGCAAATCAATTTTGCATCGGACCTAAGTTTAAATCCGTCGAGAATAATTCCACTGGCTTCGGCCATAGCTTCTTGTGTCTGTGAAACGACCGAATCAATTTCTTTGAGCGGTGCCTCAATTAGAATGGCATCATGCACAGGGGCGCAAACTCTGATTCCCCTCTCGGTGGCGAGACAGCAAGCTAGGCGCAGCATTTCACTACCGTTGGCTTGCATGGGGAAATTTCTCAGTGACCGATCATTGGCTTGAGTTCCTGTTTGAACCATCCACCCGAAGGTTGTCGTTAAATAGCCCTTGAGCATGGCGTGATCCACAGCTGCATCTGACCACTTCCAAAATTTTGGATAAGTGCTTTTGTGAATTCTCAAAAGCTCACGGGCTTCAGCGACAGACTTACCGATTCGACCAGCCAATGATACTGGCCCCATGCCATATTGAACCGCCAACACGCACGCTTTGTATTGATCTCGAATTGCACCATGTGTGTGTTTGGTTCCATTGGGCGGGATTGCTTTAGCCTGTTTCGCAAATGCCAAATATGGGTCGCCGCTGGCGTAGGCTTCAATCATTTTCACATCACCAGAAAGTGCTGCTGCAATTCCGAATTCTTGCTGGCTCCAATCAATGTAGGCCAATCCAAATCCAGGTGGTGGCTTGATCAATCCTCTGAGCCAAACAGCAGTTCCAAAAATAAATCTGGCATTGCTTGGCTGGTTTCTGCCTGTGCGACTTCTGAAGGCAGAGAGGAGACAACGATTGCGCCCATCTGATCCGACACTCAGATCACTCAGTCTCATTTGGGAGAGCGAAGTCCGAAGCTCCCGAATTGAAATGAGCTCGGGATAGACCTTCACCATGTCTTTGAATGTGCTGTCGTCCAACGCCAACTTGCCCGACGGCAAAAGTGGCCATGACATTCCCTTAGAAGAAAGATATTGAGCAAAACGGTCGGTTTTAAAAGTGCGGCCATCAAAAACCCCAAAATCAGCATCAATTCTGGCGATGAGTGAATCCTGAATTGATTCCCAATTTTCACGGAGCTTTTTCAAAGCAACCGTATCGATGGGAATACCATAATGCTCTATGAGGGCAGCGGCCTTCATGTAACGCCCACGAAGAAGGGCATGTTCAATGCGGCGATGTTTTTTCATAACAGCACCCCCTCGTGACCCAGGTCATTTTTCATTTTAAGAAATAGACCCATCAACGAAATCACGTCACTTTCACAATAAGAAAGTAGGTTCCGCTTTTCTTCATCGGTGAAGGGACCGCCGCGTATAGCGAGGTCCCTCATGCTATCTTTTTCTGCTGAATCAATGGCAGGTAGGCCATAGTGGGCTAGTGCACCCAATAGGCCATTGCCACACGGAACAGTTTTGCCGTTAGTTGCGACACGAAATTCTGTGAAGAGGTCCAAGACATTCTCTGGGAACTCCCAACCGAGAACCGCATGACAGCTCATCTCCGCGCTTGCGTAATATGCGACGAACAGTGATTTTGAATCGGTGGGGTATGGTGGCCTTACTAGGGACTTTAATTCATCTTCCCAGAGTTTTATCTTTTGTCCTGTAAGCAATTCTTTCGCCACAAGACAAAAGGGATCAGGTCTGTTACCAGGTGGGGCAGAGAATTCAAAATCGCCGAACCAAACCTGGTCAAAACATTTTTGTCCAAGTGATATCACAGGCCACCTCGCAATCTGCGAATGACCGGATGATCCATCGTTTCGATAATAAGACCGCGAAAGGCGATTTTAACAATTTCTTGGAGAGTATCATCCGGCCACTCTGGCTCAGGAAGGTCGCCGGTGCTCTCAAAAATATCATAAGCACCGAGAGAACGATTGGCAGTGAGGCGAATCCACTTTCGAGTAGCTAATTCAGCAGCATCGAGGGCGGAACGATTCCAATTGTCCATGCGTCCGTCTTCGCCTGGCATTTTGATGGGCCAAAGCAAAGGCACATTTTGGCGAGTTATTGCCATAAACAAAACCTTTGGAACGATTTCACCTGGGAGCTCCGACCACAGCTCTGGGGCGACAAGGTATGTTTCATTCTCTTCCTTGAGCTCAATGACGGCAGTTTCTAAACGCCACTCTGACCCTAGTCGCACACGAACATATTCTTGGCGGTTAGGTTTTCTAATCGGAATTGTGGTTAGCTTCTTCTTGACTCCGGCCTTCTCCACAAAATTTTGTGTAAGACGGAATCGTGATAAATCAAATCCTTCAGTTTTAGCAGCGTCACTTCCAGGTTCTTTGCCGTTCAAGTGGGTTGTCATTTTTCACCTCCCGCTTGATGGAGAAATTGAACGAATTCCATGCGATCAGGTTTCTTTGCAGAGATTGTAGTAAAAGTTTTCTTATCTCCGCAATTTTTGAAGAACTCTGGTGGGAGATGAAATTGAGCAAGTTCAAAGATGGGCACTTTGAGTGTATTTTTATTTGCTCCTTTATCTTTTAAGTGAGTATTCATTTAGCACCTCCCACTTGGCCCTTGAAAATCTCTGGGCTACATTTGAGAAGTTTACAAATTTTTTCCTGATGCTTTTCTGGGATAGGGAAACCCCAGTTGAGCCACTTAGATACAGAACCGTCACTGATCCCCAACTGGGCAGCCAGTTCTACCTGGGCAACTCCCCTTTGTTTGAGTAGGTCTTTTAGTTTTTGCATTTGAGCCTCCTGTAAAATTGTTTTTCGGAAGCACAGCCTAAAATGAGTCGTGGAGATTTATTGTTGTTTTCTGGGGGCACTGAACTTACGGACTTGCGGAAAATTTAGTTGGAAGGAAACTGCAGTAGAATCAGCGAATTGATCCTTTATGGCGCATCTGCGTCATGCGTACTATTTGGGTCTAAGGCTTAATTCTTGGACAAAATTCTTAATTTGGCCTGTGGTCACAGGAGCGTAATGGAAGTTTTGAAAAAGCCGTTGGGTCATTTCTAGAATACTACTCTTGTAAGACGGTAATGACTCGATACCTAGTTTTTCACTCTGGGCTACTGCTAAGTAAGAAAAAAGGTATGCAAACAAAAGATCTTTGCGAAGTTGATTTGCGTTCCTTGCATTTTTATTTTTGGGTGCTGGTGATCTGTCATTTGAAATCAAAAAAAAAGCATTTCCAAAATCTGACGGTTTTACACGAAGCAAGTCTGGTATTCTTCTCTGATTGATCTGACAATAGCCCGATGAAATCAGTTCTCGAAGGTGAACTTTAAATGGCACGCAGAAAAATGAGTCCAAAAGGACAGAGAGCGCAACGTGATATGAAATTTTTGGCTTGGGGGACCTGAGAAAATAATTCTTATTCTTTTTAGAGCCTTTTCTGTAGAGAACTTCAACATCATCCCGAATATGTTGCACCAATCTGAAGCGAATATCTCTCAGCTCCTCAATAATGTCGCGCTCTTTGTCTGTCATGGGCCAGTTGGGACGGCACAATTCAATATCTGAAAAAAGGAAACTTGAAGACACCAGCTTGTACTTTCTTTCGCCAATTTCAGTGTAAGAAAAATGATTGCGTGCAAAGAATTTTAGGTATTCATCTGCAACAAGCAGCTTAAATTTGGAGCTTGTACTTTTATCTTTTTTTATTTTTGGCCACACCTCATTAAAGCTCGTTTCAAAAGCATCCCACGCGAGTTTATATTGAAGTTCATATTGGCTATCTGGCAGAGTTTTTGTCGGTTCGTGGCCGGTGTTATTATTTGGATATAATTCCAAATTTCCAGGTTCTTTTGATAGCGCCCTCACTGTTTGGCAAAATCTGACTTTCCTTTTTTCCTCTGGACCAGAAAGAAGCATGAGCTTTTCGATAGCCCAGTCAAGTTTAACTGGGTCGCGGGATTTCAACTTAAAATCTTGTTCACTATACTCATTGGAAACCATCCGTGCAGGAATACAACAACAAAGATGGAGATGGCAAACTCAAACAGCGGGACTGAAGAGATGCTTTTCTACAAGGGCAACGCCATCTTCACGGCGGCCCCATTTTACCAGAACCTCTGCCCTGGCCAAAGCTGTCATGGCCTTGAGTTTTTGGTTAATATGGGTATGAAGTCCACTCTCAAAAGTGGTCAAATCAATAGGGGTGATATCACTTCGGTCATGACAAAAATCATTAAAAGTTTCATGGAGAAAATGACCCAATCTTAATCTGCACTCCATTTGAAAAACCAAGTCTTGAAAGAGTAGCCCATTGCCAGAGTAGTGCTTTTGGCTCAGAAGCTTTAATGTTGCACTTTCAATATAAGTCTCGGCATAAAATCCTAAAAATAATTCTTTCCAATATGAAACGTCCTCCATGTCGATCTCGGCCTCAACCCCTTTGAAAATTTTGATCCGCTCCAAAAGTAATTGCGACCAAAGAGATTTTTCTCTGGCTGTGGTATGAAAATGGACATTTGTGTCTAAGAAGAGATGATACAGAAACTCATACTCTTGCATCGCCTGAGAAACAATTTGTCTTGTGTCATGTTGCTTTTGACGGCTGGCCGATTTTTCAATTGCGTCTATGGCTTTTTCGCCAAAGCGAAATGGTGATCTTGTTTCAGGATTTTCTGAAAGCCATTTTGCATAACTTTCCAAGGTGGGATGAGAATGGGCCTCTTTTATCCAAAGCAGAATGGCCTGTTGAGGCGTGAGTGACGTTTCAATTTTATGAAGCCTTTGATTTGATCCCATTTTCTACTCCCGATTTTCAAATGAGAATACCTGGTCATCGTGCCGACTAAAATCTTTTTCCACGTTCCCAATATTATTTTTAATGGCGGCTTCAAGTGCTTCAATGCGTTCTTCAGTTTTGCCCTGCTCAATGGCCTTGAGGGCAATGCCAGAGAGGTAACCAATGCAGTTTGCAATGCGAGGATCAAGCTGACCTGTTCGTACATGGTGAATTGCAGTTCCGATAAGTTTTAGAATATCTTCAGCGTTTGCAGTAGGAAGATATTCGCTGTGTGATGGAAGAACGGCGGCTCGATTTTTAGAGCCACCCAGCGCACTGGCCTGTTCACGTTCGACCTTCTTTTGAGGGTCGTGGAAAAAACAATATGGGGAGTTTGTAATGGCAATTGCTTGACAAGCTTCCCCGTCCTCTTTCATGGCATTACACTTTGGCTTCATACCCTGATTATGAGCGCCTGAGCGGCATCAGCAAAGGGTTACTTTAGTAATCCCCAGGGTGGATGTTAGTGTCTATTTGGACGCGGGATAGCTCTAGGGTTGGTTTCATAGAGTTTAAGTGCACCAGCATCAGTAAAGAAAAACCGACTTCCGTCTGGGGCTATGGAAAGTTCATGACCCTGGTTATCTAGTTTTGCAGTTTTACCTGTGGTGATGTCATTGAAATAATAAGCAAGGTGATGAGCGAGATTGTTCTGAACCTCGGTCACAAGGATCGTTCCTAAGAAACCCAAGGGACTACCTGGAAATGTTCGCGTGGCACCTGAACGACTAAATACTGTGGTTGTTTTTTCTTCTCGGTCACTATCTCGAGAGCGTTTTTCAACTCCGATAGCGCCCCACTCTTCATCTTCCGTGTATACAGGATGTACCGAGGCATCAGCAATTCGATGGACTTGTTTTCCAGTTGTGGTTTCCCAAGAAACTCCAACGGGCTTTTCATTCAAATAGTAAAGTGCATAAACCCATCCACCATCCGACGAAAGATCAGGACCGATTCTTTTCGCATCCTTTGGAATTCCAGCAGCATCCAATTTCAAAGGTAAGGGAGCAAGAGTATTTAAATCTCGAAGGACGGGGATGCCGCTCGATTTGGGCATACCACCTTCATTATCCTCGAGTACAACGAGACCACGTCGAGCGGAAAGATCGCCGAAAACTTGGCTGTCAATTTTCAGATCCAAAACCGCCAGCTCTTTACCAGTTGAAAGGCTCGAGACTCTAACAATATCTTTGCCGCTTAAACCTAAAACATAATCACCATCGGTTCTAAAGTTAAGATCACGGGCAATTTTACGACCGGTGTCTTGGCCGGACTGTGCGTCGATAATATGAAATGTATTGTCATTTTCAGCGAGTAGCCACCTACCATCATTTGAGAAGTAAGCTGTGGCGTGACTACCATGAGTTGGAATATGGCCAGAGATAGGTTGACCCGTTTCTAAACTGTAAATCTGGATACTATTTTCGTTACCGCAGCAGGCACTTGCGTCTTTACCCGCAAATCGTACCATGACCTGTTTGCTATCTGGGCTGAAATCAAAGCTATAAATTCTATGGTTAGGAATGGCTATGGTCATTTCTTTTTGCTCTTTTACGTTCCAAAGCCCCAATGTGCCATTAGCGTGTTCGCCAGCAATCCAGCTTGAATCATTTGAAAATCTCGCTCTTCCAACAGATTTATTGAAGCCGCCTCCTAACGTGGTCACGTTAAAATTTCTTTCAAAAGTGGGGCTGCCCTTGTATTCGTTCTTGATCGAAGCGTAATCATCTCCGTGAGCCCAAATGGCTAACTTTGCCAGTACCTCTCCACAGCTGAGCTTTTCAGCAGAAAATGCTGTAGCACTCGTGAAAATAAGGCTTGTGGCTAAAAGAAATATTGCTTTCATAAACTGCCGCTCCGTTTGAAAATGTTTTGGCTAAGCGCCATTGTTATCTGTCGTACGGTGTAATGTAAGAGCACATTTCATACCAGAAGTGGGGCTTAAATATTGGTTTTGGTGAGGTTTGTCGAGGAGGTTCAAGTGAACCTTTAGACAGTATGCCCTTCTATGTCACTGTAAAACTTTTAGACGGCAAAAACCTGCCTACTTCAAATTTTGAAGTCTTGGCCGTGATTTCAATTTTTGTTTTACGATATTCATATCCTGAGTGGGATCAACAAAAGGGAATGCCCCACCAACAAGCTTTTCAAAATATGGAATGGCATCGGTTTTACACAAGCCAAAGGCCACATCGCTAAAATCAAATTTGAAATGACCGGCGATTCGCCATTCTCGTTCCCAACGAAAATCAATTTCTTTTGGGGTTAGCTGTTTTTGGTAGGTATAGAGGGGAGGGCCAAATCCCTCCACCAATGGCATGATGCCTTTGAAGTTGGAGCAATTTGGCAGAGTTGGAATTTGATCCCAAGCAGTCCTTATATCTTGGTTCAGCGTGTCCACATAAAAAACTGGGTTGCCCCCATTGCGGCGAACGCTATCTTCAAAGAAGGCAAGTCCGTAGGGCTGAAAGTGAAGCTGCCTTCCCACTATCTCCTGACATTGTAAGTGAACGTGATCCACAGGTGTTTCGGTGAAGCAAACTGACACAAGCCATTTTCGATCTACAAGGGAGCCAGGATTTGTGAAAGAGCCGTCGGCCCTTTTTATGTTCACTTTGAAATTAAAATAACCGTAGGGTGATCTGGCTTTTATCATTTTGTCTTTGATGATTGATTCGAGAGATAGTTTTGCATCCAACATAAGCCGATCAGTTTTAGCCATGGGATAAATGTCTTTGTTAATGCGCACTGAACCAGTTCGCGTGAGGTGAATGAGGAACGGAGACAGGTCGCCTCGCATTTGAAGTAATTGATCTTTGGTTATCATCAACCCTTGAAACTCCTTGATGAAAAAGGCTCCAGTGGCATATCAGCTCCGCCTGTGTTATAAAGATGTTCAAATGTGAACACCGGAGTAGCCCATGAAATTATATGAATTTACAGTCACAGACAACTTTAACCTCCCTGAATCTCAAGTTCTTGAACAGGCTGATATAGAAATGTCCGCTCAGGCTAGTGAGGAAGGTTGGGCCAAAGGTTATACATATAAACAAACACAGGAGCCTGAGTTATTACCCACTGGTGAAAAGAGATACCACTTCGCTGTCTATGGTGAACTCCTCGAAGATGTTGGTGACGGTTCAACCAAACAAAAATCCACAGGCCATAGCTCCGCCGATGACGTTGCCGCCCAACCCCAATCCGAAATCTGAATGTTCATGTCCGACACTGGTCCGACAGAAGTCCGACAAACTCCGTGATAGTGTGTGATTTTCTGTGATGGATAAGCGGTGTCGATCCTGGCTAACTGCTTGAAAATACCTGTTGTGAAATTAAAAACTTAACTCGTTTTGTGGTCCAAACGCTTTCTGATATTGGGGCGGCTGACGGGGATCGAACCCGCGACATTCAGAGCCACAATCTGACGCTCTACCAATTGAGCTACAGCCGCCATAGAAAGTCACTTTAACATGCTCATCTGAAAGGAGATTTTATGTCTGAAAACCATATTAAATTCAAGTATTTATTTGTTTAAAGCGTTTAAAGCCAAAGGAAGTCCATTTCTTATTTTTCGATCTCTTGCATTTTCTCATGTGTCGTAACCACTTTATAAAGCTAGCGCCCTGCAAACCCAGCCCAACAAAAAAATCTCGATCCTACAAGCTTGGGAAGTTGATAAACCGACCTTTAAATTGTGATCGATTGCGAATCGCAATTTTTTTTAAACGCGTTCGATTTTGGCATAGAAAGTGCTAAAAGTTCCTTTGACTATCCGGTTTCAACGTACGGGAAGCAAACACTTCACAGGGGCTCGAGAACAGATTTTTTAAAGTCGTAAAAATTATATGGGATTGTTGGGGGTTGCCTTATGAAATTACTGGGCTCATTGGTTTTAGCCTTAATCATAGTTGTCTTTGGGGAAAGCGCGGCTAAGAGTGACAACGTTTCTTCCGTTCAGCAAATTCTTTCAGCATTCGCGGGAACTTGCCCTAGCCAGGGATCATGGACGCAAAACGCGATTTCACAGAGTTTAAGTCTGGCGGCAGTTCTAGATTCTATCAAAAGTGATCCTAACTGCGCTTCAGACAAAGGCTTCGCTTTGCTTGATGATTTTAGCCTTTCCGGAATGGCCGAAGGATATCTCGTTTAAGGAGTGCCTCGGTGTGCAAATTCCTCCAGAAATTGCAGGAGGACCAGCATCGGCGAAAATTGAAGAAAATTCGTTTAAACTCCCCCATGATCAACGAGCGTAAGAAATAATTCAGAAACCCGAGGCGCGGGCGACACGAAAAGGGGTCAATGCAAATAACGTTGTTTGGCTAACTGAATGGAGAACGTGGCTTCTTCTAGAGCTTTGGTGGCCAAGCTCTTCGCCTTGGGCCAAAACTGTGCAGAGCTCGAAGACAAATCTTCAAGCTTTCTTTCTAGAACATCTAACTTTTCTTGGAGAGAAAAAATATGCTCAGAGACTTCACCACTCAAATGAGCTTCGGTGCTGGCGCGGACCTTCAAAGTATCTAAATCAAATCTTAAACTGCGCATACACTCTTCCAGAGTCTTTGAAAACATCGCCTTGTCATTCATTTTTCAACTTCTCCATCTCGTAATCGCCTTGAGTAGGCACTGGCTGTCCAGCCTCGTTGTACCGACTTTCTTCAGGGTCACGACGGTACGAAGGCAGAATTTCGACTTCATTAAACTTGGCGTCCTCGGGATCACTTCCTATCAAATCGCGAATGCCGAGACTATGAGTACTTTGATCAGATTCCTTCTCTCTAACCTTCTTCTTATGTCTAAGATGACCAAAAAACATTAGACCTCCTGCATTAATCAATTTATCCGCTACTCCAGGGTGGAATGCAATCCGATGGCCATCCTCCTGATCGGTTTTATGAGAATTGAGATCCAAGGGCAGGGTTAATTTGTCTCAACACTATCAAATTTGCGCTCCCACAATTTGGCATACTTTAGAAAAAGACTTTGCGAGGCGCCGAGGGCGATAATCAGTCCTGGTGGTCCGTCTAATAATCCCCCTTTCCATAAATAACACTCTATAAACTTCCACAGGGGCCGGAAAATAAGTCTGAACATAGAAAACCTCTGATTGCGTCTAACGAGCTCTATGCAGCCCAGAGAACTAAATTGATTATTCGTATTTATTTGCTCCTCAAGATTCTTAAACACGTAATGATGCAAGTCACTCTTTAAGCTTCCAACGACCCCGTCAATTTGCACGTACTCGTGGACTTCTCCGCCGACCCATTTCCCTTTAAGCCGCCTGAAAAGCCGTGTTTGGTAATCAGGATACCATCCCCCGTGCTTGATCCAGCGATTCAGATGAAAGCTACAGCGGGGCATCCTATAACCATCTTCGGGGCCATTGTTGCCTACAGTTTTTTTGATTTCTTCTTGAAGCTGGGGACTTAAGGCTTCATCAGCATCTAACGAGAGCACCCACTCTTGGGTCGCAAAGCTGAGGGCCTTCTGTTTTTGCTCCCGATAGCCCAAAAAAGACTGATCAATAACTCGCGCACCAAAACTTTTTGCAATTATTTGAGTTTTATCTTTGCTTGCGCTGTCTAAAACAATTATTTCTTGAGCGAAGGGCACACTTTGGATACAACGAGCCATGTGCTCTTCCTCATTAAGGGTGATAATAACTAGAGATAGGGGTAACTTCATGACGCACAACTTAGCCCAAAAGGGATGTTTGACACAAGCCACCTCATCCTTTAATTTTGTGAGAATGAAAAAAAAATTAATAGGGTTGGCTTTTGTCCTCTTACTCGCCCCCGCGGTGGCTTTTGGTTATTACTCAACTCTAGACACGGCTGAACTCTTAAAGCCCGGAGAATACAACGCAGGATTCGAACCTCAGTACATTTTTGACAACTACCCTGGAGTTAATTTTATAGGCCACTTTGATATGGGAGCGAGCGATTCAGGGAATCTTAAGTTTGTCCTAGGGTCAGGAAGAACAAGCTTTCAGAGCGGTGCCTTTTATAAAATCGTCCCTATTCCAGATATTGAGGGTCAACCTGGGATTGGGGTCTTCGGCGGAATCTTGTATGCTTACCAAAACGTCTCTTCAGCTTTAAATTTTAGGGTTCATCCCGAAATCAGTAAGAAATTTAAGTCCGTGGACGCTGGGGAAATCACGCCTTATGGAGCGATCCCCATAGGAATCGACTTCGTCGGAAACAACACCTATTACCCCATTCAATTGGCCGTGGGAGCGAGGTGGCTTCCTCCAAATTTAAAGCATATGCATTTTTGGTCTGAATTCGGATTTGAATTAGACTCTGCCGCTTTCTCGTATATCAGCTTGGGACTGACAATCCCGTTTTCAAGCAGCGACCCATTTACTTTCGACTAAAGATAACGGGCGACCCTTAGTTTACGTCCTTATATTCGGCATCAACCACATCATCTCCGCCTTTTTTTGGTGGCTCTTCATGGGCTCCGCCGCCCGTTCCGCCGCTACTGCCATTACCCCCGCCACTGGTTCCCGTCCCCCCACTACTAGACTGCTTGTAGAGTTCAGTTGAGAACTGATGACTGAGGTTTGTAAGTCTTTCGTAGAGTCCCTTAATTTCAGCGAACTGACTCTTTTCTATAGCCGTCTTGGCTTGCGCAATCACATCCTTAGCTTGAGCAACATTGCCCGCCGACAACTTAGACTCATTTTCACTGATCATCTTCTCGGTTTGATAAACAAGGTTATCTAAGTTGTTCTTCATAGTGATCTGCTCACGTTTAGCTTTATCAGCCTCGGCATTAGCCTCAGCCTCGCGAACCATGCGTTTGATTTCGTCTTCATTGAGACCCGATGTGCTCGTGATCTTAATGCTCTGTTCTTTTCCAGAACCTAAATCCTTAGCTGCCACATGCACAATGCCGTTGGCATCGATGTCAAAAGTCACTTCAATTTGAGGAACCCCTCGAGGTGATGGAGGAATTCCTACCAACTCAAAGCGACCCAAGGTTTTATTGTCGGTAGCCATTTCCCGCTCGCCTTGAAGAACATGAATATCGACACTTGGCTGGTTATCAGCAGCCGTGGAGAAAACCTGAGACTTCTTAGTAGGGATAGTCGTATTGCGCTCTATGAGTTTTGTAGCAACTCCGCCCAAAGTTTCAATACCCAAGCTTAAAGGCGTAACATCTAATAGGAGAACATCCTTAACCTCTCCGCCTAAAACGCCCCCTTGAACAGCAGCGCCAATAGCCACGACTTCATCTGGGTTCACGCTTCGGTTGGGTTCTTTTCCAAAAATCTCTTTAACCATCTTTTGGATCATCGGAACTCTAGTGGATCCACCGACCAACACAACTTCGTCAATCTGAGAAGCGCTAAGGCCTGCATCCGCTAGAGCCTTCTTACAAGGCTCAACGGAACGTTTCACAAGAGAGTCAATTAATTGTTCGAATTTAGATCGAGATAATTTAATATTTAGATGTTTGGGTCCTGACGCATCGGCCGTCACAAACGGAAGATTAATTTCTGTTTCTAAACTCGCAGAAAGCTCAATTTTAGCTTTTTCGGCAGCTTCTTTTAAACGCTGCAAAGCCATTTTGTCTTTAGAAAGATCGACCCCTTGATCTCTCTTAAATTCAGAAATGAGCCATTCCATTATTTTATCATCGAAATCGTCGCCACCCAGGTGGGTATCTCCGTTAGTCGACTTAACTTCAACAACGTTGTCACCGACTTCGAGAATGGAAATGTCGAAAGTTCCTCCTCCGAAGTCATAAATCGCAATTTTTTCTTCTTTTTTCTTATCTAACCCATAAGCTAAAGCTGCAGCCGTCGGTTCATTAATAATGCGCTTAACATCAAGGCCAGCGACTCGGCCAGCATCTTTGGTCGCCTGTCTCTGAGCATCGTTAAAGTACGCAGGTACTGTAATAACGGCTTCTTTAACTTCTTGCCCGAGGTAATCTTCAGCACATTTCTTTAATTTTTGTAGAACAAGGGCCCCAATTTCTTGAGGAGAATATTCTTTTCCCCTGATATCAAAGGCACAGTCATTATTTTTCACTTTTACAACTTTGTAAGGAACTCGTTTTGTTTCATCGGTGATTTCATCAAAGTGACGACCAATAAAACGCTTTGAGGAGTAAATTGTATTTTCAGGATTAGTCACCGCTTGCCTCTTGGCAATTTGCCCGACTAACTTTTCACCATCTTTTGTAAAGGCCACGACGCTAGGAGTGGTCCTGGCGCCCTCTTCATTTGTTAATACCTTGGGCTCCCCTCCTTCAAGAATAGCTACACATGAATTCGTTGTTCCAAGGTCGATACCAATAATTTTACCCATTTCACTAGCTCCTTAGGCTTTGGAATATAATCGTTACTTTTTTAATGTGGGTCTTGAATTAGTCCCGTCAAGGCATCTTGAACTATTTTTTTTCAGAAAATTGGTCCAAATCAATTATAGTGGCTTTGAGACTCCTAGGTGCTTTTGAAAGTGTGTTTAATGCTTAGCTTAGTGCTTAGAAGGATCGACAGTGCGCTTTATAAAACGCTCGAAAAAACCCGCAACAGGCTTATTTACGACCTCGTCGCCGAGTGCGGCAAATTCTCGAATAAGTTCCTCCTGTCTTCGGGAAAGGCGAGTTGGAGTCACGACTCTGACTTCGATAAAGTGGTCTCCCCTATTATATCCTTTTACGGAGGGGAACCCCTTTCCGGCTAAACGAATCCGATCCCCAGACTGAGTCCCTTTAGGAATATCAATAAACTCCCGTCCCCGAACCGTTTCTACTTCAATTTTGACTCCCAAGGTAGCCTGCGACATACTTAAAGAATAATGGGAGACAATGTCATTTCCCTCCCGCTTGAATCTCTTGTCATCTAAAACCAGGATTTCAACATAGAGATCCCCACT
>JABDDW010000031.1:14889-17699 GCA_013287405.1 Deltaproteobacteria bacterium | reverse complement strand
TGGCGACGAAAGTATCCGCGCTCAACTTTACGAGGAGTTCGGCGATGTTCTTTTTGAAAAATTCAAGTCTGTCGAAAAGAAGGTGCAAAAGAGATTGGATGATTGGGGACAAGAAGATGACTCTGGGGAGGCGGGCGAAGAGGACGCATCATCAAAAAAGGAGCTTCCAGATAAAAAAATTAAAAAACTAATGGATGCAAAAACTTGGGAGCGTGATGCTTTCTTGGTAGAGACCGCTGAGATACTCAAGAAATCCGTAGGGGGTGAAGTCTTCGCCGATTACAATATCTTTTGTGAAGCAGTTCACGAAGCCATATTAAAAGCAGATCGAAAAATTACCAGCGCCGATCTCAAGCTATTGCTGGAGACGTTTAGCGTTCGTGATGAGAAGGCTCCGCCGGTCATTGCCAAAGTGCACAAATCCGGGAAATTAGTCGCCAAACCACTTTACGGATTGTATAACGCCAAGATCGACGGGAAAATGTGTGTCGTCGAATATGAATCCGATAATAGTCTTCGTGACACCGAACAGGTTCCACTATTGGAGAATGGTGGTATCGAAGCCTTCATCAAGCGAGAAGTACTACCATACACACCTGATTCGTGGATCAAAGAAGGCTCAGAAAAAATTGGCTACGAAGTTAGTTTTACAAGACACTTTTACAAGCCAGTGCCGACGAGATCATTTGAAGACATTCAGGCTGATATCAAGAGGTTGGAAAATGAAGCGAACGGCCTTTTGTTGGAGCTTGCTAGTGGAGTAACACCACAATGAAAGCTCCGCGTCGTTTTCAAAAATATGACAAATCAAATCTATCATGGCTAAGCGAAATTCCTGCTCACTGGAAAGTTAAAAGAAATGGTGCTCTTTTCAGCCAGAGAAATGAGACCGGACATGCCCACCTTCCGATACTAGAAGTTTCATTGCGAACAGGAGTGCGAGTTCGAAATTTCGAGACCTCTAAACGTAAACAGATTTTATCAGATCTGACAAAGTACAAGCGTGCCGCGAAGAATGACATTGCTTATAATATGATGAGAATGTGGCAGGGAGCCGTTGGTATCGCGCCGGTCGACGGACTTGTTAGCCCAGCATATGTAGTTGCGCGGCCCCACATTGGCGTAAACCCGGAATATTTTTCTTTCTTGTTCCGCACGGAACAGTACATGAGTGAAATTGATGCATTTTCTCGCGGAATCGTAAAGGATCGAAATCGACTTTATTGGGATCAGTTCAAGCAGATGGCCTCGTTAGTGCCAACCGAAGACGAGCAGGCTGCGATTGTTCATTTCCTGAATTTTGCGGTCAAGAGAATTAGGCGAGCGATCAATGCCAAGAGGAAAGTCGTTGATCTAGTCAATGAACAAAGATATGCAATCATTCGCAAAGTCATCAGTCGCGGTATCGATCAAAAATCCAAACTTAAACCTTCGAGTATTTCGTGGCTGGGAGATATTCCAGTAAACTGGCAAACTCGGCGCTTGAAGTATGTCACGCGGTTTTGTTATGGAAATGCTTTACCTGAAAATAAGAGAATCAGCGGAGAAACAGTTGCCTTCGGTTCAAACGGACCGGTTGGCACCAGCTCCATTTCAAATACCTTAGCCCCAGCGATTATAGTTGGCCGAAAAGGCTCTTTCGGAAAAGTTACTTATTCAGAGCGGCCTGCTTTCGCTATCGACACCACCTATTTTATTGATAATCGAAACACTTCAAACGATTTGAAATGGCTCTATTACCTCTTACAAGTAATAGATCTAGATAAATTATCACAGGATACAGGAGTGCCGGGACTCAGCCGTGAAAGCGCATACCAAAAAGTAGTGCCGGTACCACCGTTCGAGACTCAACGAGAAATTGCCGATGCTCTTGATCTTGGTACGGCTAGAATCGACCAAATCATTGGCCGTATTGAAGGTGTAATTCGGTGCCTAGTTGAGTACCAAAACCGATTAATTTCGGACGTTGTGACTGGCAAAATAGACATCCGTGAGTCCGTTGCCAACCTACCAAAGGATATCGAACAGCTTTCGGATGACATTCAAGATGATGAAACCCCAGACTCAGAAGACGGTCTTTCGCACAATGAGGAACAACTGTGACAACGGACACAAGTGAAAAGGGGTTAGAAAGTCTAATAGTCACCCATATGACTTCACCTGGTGCCGACTGGATTACTGGCAGACCTGAAGATTACAATCGCGAGTATGCCATCGATCTAAAACAATTAGCCAACTTTGTAGAATCAACTCAAGAATCGCTAGTCGACCCATTGGATCTCCAACGAGATACTATTACCCGGCAGAAATTCTTGGCCCGCTTACAAGGCGAAATCACGAAACGAGGGACAATTGACGTCCTACGCAAGGGAATAGATCACGGTTCACATCATCTCACATTATTCTTTGCAACTCCGTCTCCCGGTAACACAAAGGCTGTCGAACTTTATGCCAAAAATCGATTTAGTGTGACACGACAGCTACGTTTCAGTCGTGACGAAACGAAACTATCACTTGATCTAGGTCTATTTATAAACGGGCTCCCCATTTCGACTTTCGAGCTAAAAAACAGTCTGACAAAGCAAACCGTTGAGGACGCTGTTCAGCAATATAAGCGTGACCGTGATCCCAGAGAACTTTTGTTTCAGTTCGGCCGCTGTGTCGTACATTTTGCTGTCGACGATAGTGAAGTTAGATTTTGCACACATTTGAAAGGTAAGGAATCCTGGTTCCTACCCTTTAATAAGGGATGGAACGACGGCGCTGGAAATCCACCAAACCCAATCGGACTGAAGACAGATTATCTTTGG
>JABDDW010000031.1:0-14879 GCA_013287405.1 Deltaproteobacteria bacterium | reverse complement strand
CAATAGTTTTCTTACTACGCTTAGTTGGTGAAACCGTGCCCAGATTATTGAAGAGAAAGATGAAAAAACGGGAAAGTCAAAGAAGGTACAAATCTGGCCACGGTTTCACCAACTAAGCGTAGTAAGAAAACTATTGTCAGACATACAAATCCAAGGAAAAGGCCAAAAATATCTCATTCAGCACTCTGCTGGCAGCGGTAAAAGTAATTCAATTGCTTGGCTTGCGCATCAATTGGTCAATTTTCAAAAAGACGGCAAGAACATTTTTGATTCGATCATTATCGTTACAGATCGTCGGATTCTCGATAAGCAAATTCGGGACACAATTACGCAATTTGCCCAGGTCGGCGCAATTGTTGGTCATGCTGAAAAATCGGGAGATCTTCGCAAGTACATTGAAGGCGGAAAGAAAATTATCATCACTACGGTTCAAAAGTTTCCTTTTGTCGTAGATGACATTGGTAGCAGTCATCGAAATAGTTCTTTCGCCATTATAATTGACGAGGCTCACTCCAGCCAGAGTGGCCGCACTGCCGCCAAGATGAATATTTCTCTGTCTACCGAGGGCGAAACTGAGGAAGAGGATTCTGTAGAAGACCAAATAAATCGAATAATCGAATCAAAGAAAATGCTTCAAAATGCGAGTTACTTCGCATTTACGGCTACCCCTAAGAATAAAACTTTAGAAATATTTGGCGACCCTTACATGGATGGACAGAAGGTTAAGCATAAGGCTTTTCACAGCTACACAATGAAACAAGCCGTGCAGGAAGGGTTTATACTAGACGTACTAACAAACTACACGCCAGTTAATAGCTATTACAGACTAATGAAGAAAGTTGAAGACGACCCCGAATTTGACACACGAAGGGCTCAAAAGAAACTTAGAAAATACGTTGAAGGACATAAGCACGCCATTCGCGAAAAAGCTGAGATCATGGTCGATCATTTTCACGAACAGGTGATCGCCAAAAACAAGATCGGCGGGCATGCACGGGCAATGGTTATTACAAATGGAGTTAATCGAGCTATTGAATATTTCTTTGCGTTTCGTGACTACTTAGCGGAACGAAAGAGCCCATACAAACCCATCGTTGCATTCTCCGGCGAGCATCAATACGGAGGCCAGAAAGTCTCTGAGGCATCTTTAAATGGATTTTCCTCCTCCAAGATCGAAGATAAAATTCAAGAAGACCCGTACCGCTTTCTCATTTGTGCTGATAAATTTCAAACTGGCTATGATGAGCCCTTACTCCATACAATGTATGTCGACAAGACCCTAGCGGGAATTAAGGCCGTTCAAACCCTTTCACGGCTGAACCGCGCACATCCAAAGAAGCATGATACCTTCGTCCTTGATTTCATAAACGACACAGAAACAATTAGGGAATCGTTTGAAAAATATTACCGGACCACAATATTGAGTGAAGAAACCGATCCTAACAGACTTCACGACCTAAAAAGAGACCTCGACAACCACCATGTCTATGAGCAGTCCCAAGTGGATTCACTTGTTGAAAAGTATCTCACGAGCGCCCCTAGGGATCAGTTGGACCCGATTCTTGATCAATGCGTTGCCATCTATCTTGAAACACTAGATGAAGCAGGACAGGTTGATTTCAAAGGCAAAGCCAAAGCCTTTGTTCGAACCTATGGCTTTTTGTCCTCTATCCTGCGCTTCTCAAATGCCTCTTGGGAGAAGCTAGCCACTTTTCTCAACTTTCTCGTTCCAAAACTACCAGCCCCGGAAGAAGAAGACTTGTCACGGGGAATTCTCGAAACGATTGATATGGAGAGCTATAGAGCCGAAGTTCAGTCATCTGTTAATATTGCTTTGGCAGATCAAGACGCAGAGGTGCAGCCCCCTCCCCCAACTACGGGTGGTTATCTCGTCGAGCCACAGATGGCACGGCTGAGTGACATCGTTAAAAACTTTAATGATCATTTCGGAAATGTTGAGTGGAGAGATGCCGACAAAATCAGGCTGGTCATAACCGAAGAAATTCCGGCCAAAGTCGCGCAAGACAAAGCCTATCAGAATGCGATCAAGAACTCCGACAAGCAGAATGCTAGAATAGAAAGCGATAAGGCTTTGCAAAGAATCATTACTGGGATGCTTACGGACCACACTGAGCTGTTCAAGCAGTTCCAAGACAACCCCTCATTTAGAAAATGGCTAGCCGATATGGTGTTTTCATCGACCTATACGGGAGACCGAAAGTAGCCATATTGCCATAAAACAGTTGTCTTTGCTTAACAGCTTGTCCCTTGGACTTATTATCTTGATTGGTTTTCACTGATAATTTCAGTCACTTTAATTTTTCTCCCCAACAGCTTTGACAGGCCCGAGGCCAATTGTTCAAGCATAAGAAGGGTGGGATTCGCTCCCTTTCGTGTGTAAGGGTAGATTTGCGTATAGAATTTCAAACCCATTACATCTGCAAGATCGCTAACACTTCTTTCTCCAAGTAGCTCTCGAACCTTCAAATGCGATTTCGGCTTCTTTTTACGCATCAAATCGATTTTCCATTCGAATATAGTTTAAAACTTATAACTTTTAAATTATATCATTGGTATGAATGCAAAGGAGCTCATTAGTAGACTTTCTGTCGGAATTAAGTCAACGGACTGGGCTAAAGTCTGCGAGCTTGCCAAAGCTAGTGGCATCAAAGTTCATCTGGCGATTTTTCGCGAACCATTTCTGAGTTTTATCCTCGACGGTCAGAAAACTATAGAGTCTCGTTTCTCGCAAAATCGGTGTTCCCCATACAACCAAGTGGGTTCAGGGGACATCATTCTCTTAAAAAAAACTGGCGGGCCGATTACGGGCTTCTGTGTCGCTAAAGAAGTAAAGTACTACCAGCTAACACCCGAAAAACTTATCGGGCTTAGAAAAAAATATTCGCCTCAGATATGTGCTCAAGATAACTCATTCTGGCAAGAAAGATCGGGCAAGTCTTTTGCGACCTTAATTTGGATAGAAAAGCCGACATCAATCGAGCCGTTTCATATACCAAAGCGTGACCGGCGAGGGTGGGTGACGCTATGATTAGCCATCGAGAAATTAATGAATAAAGTCGTGCTTGGTTTTTCTGGTCCCGTCGGAAGCGGAAAGTCAGAGGTCGCAAAAGGACTGTCAGCTAAACTTGGTTGGCCGAGAATTGGCTTTGGCGACCACGTGAGAAGCCTTGCGGCTGAGAGAAAGCTTGAGCCAACAAGAGAGGTCTTACAGAACATTGGAGAAAGTGAAGTATCTGGTAATTGTGAAAATTTTTGTCGTTCAGTTCTGCTTCGAGGCTCATGGTCTCCCGATAAATCCGTCATCATTGATGGAGTCCGACATTTGGCCGTTATCGAAACGATAACGAAAATCACTCAACCGTCTCAATTCTTATTAATCTATCTCGATATTAGCGACCTTGTTCAAGCAGGTCGTCTAGCAAAAAGAGGTGTTTCTCCAAAGGAACTCAAGACTCTCGAATCCCATTCCACCGAGATCCAGGTTAAGGTAGAAATAAAGAAACGTGCCGATTTTCTTTTGTCAACTGAGGGTTCCGTAAGTGACGCCGTTGATGCTGTACTAGCTTGGTTGCGAACTCAAAAGTATCTTAACTAAAGGCGAATTAAATTCATTTTTTCTGACAACATCGTGCTCGAGTAACGCTTTCTTAATTCTTCAGTCCACGCATTTACAGCAAGATACTGATTCTTGATCGCCTTTTTCGTTTCTTCATTCATGCGGCTGTGAACCGGACCAAACTCTTCAATTTCGAGAGGAACGAGACGCAGTGGAAGGTTCACGTGAATTTCTTGAAGTTTGTCTACAAATCCCCTCATATCTTCAATGAGCCCCTCTATATTTGGTGTCGTAAATGTCGCGTATGCATAGAGATCAATGCCCAACTTATGAAGTCGTTTCATTAATGCGAATTGCTCATCAAACCGGGATTTTTCAGCTTTTGTATTAAAGGCGAAAGATACTTGATTGTAGCCTTTGAAGCAGCAGACGCGGCTGTAGTTTTTGTATGATTTGACAAGGTCAATCTCCTTCTCCGTCAGATATTGCCAAAAGTAGTCGTTGCTAAGGTTGTCGTCGGACCATAAGTAAACTGAATCTTGTAGTCCTTGTTCGATAAGCGCCTCCATCATCCAAGGAATCCATTCCGGTATTAAATCTGGCTGCCCACCGGACAAATCAATTAACACCGGCCGGTCTTTCTCTTTCTTGTAAAGTTCCACGAGCTCCTTTGCCGTAAAAAAAGAACTCCGAGCAGGATCGCCGGTTAGAAGATTATAGGGTACAAAACAGTACCAGCAGCGCCAGTTGCAGATTGCATTCTGAAACACTTGCGCACGTACGCCATCAGTCTCTCCAAGGCCCAATGCGTGAACCACTGGATCGATTGGTAATGGATTATTCGGCCAATTTTTTGATCGCGATCTTTTAAAGTGCCTAATTCGGCCAAATCCGTTGCAATTCGGAGGTACTGTTAAATCAGCTTCTTGATCCGAGCCAGCGAGCTTCGATATCAATAATTTTCGATTGTCTTTATCAATCCCTCTTTTTCTCAAGGTCTTGGAAAACTCTAAAGTATTGATCGCTTGATCACTCATTTTTTTTCTCACGAATTGATGGTACCTTTTCTCCTTTTTGAGGGAGATCAGGTAACTTTTCGCCAAGGTACTTCTCCACTAGATCGCTTAAGTAATCGATTTCCGTTGCTGTCAGTGGACGCCCCTGTGGAATTCCGTGCCAATATTCAATACACTTGCGACAGCAGCAGGCAACAGCATGTTGGGCATAAAAAATTGAATTTCCTGACATAGGGGTTTGTCTGCCATCCCGGGGCGGATCTTTGGGACCAATGTACTTTTCAATCCTATGCCGAGCCGCAATGTTGAGGTTAACAACCCCTTTTCTACGAGCATGGTTAATTGCCCTTATGTCCAATTTGATATGAAAGAAGTGGTGCCGTATCAATTCTTTCTTCAAAACACGAAATGTGTAATCAACATCTCCGAAGTCATTTTTCTTAATTCGGTCCCAATCAATTAAATCTGCTCCACATGATCGGCAATGGCCCTCTTCGTTCTTTTCCAACATTTTCCGAGTAGCCTTGAAACAGTGGAGGCCATTGTCACAATCAGAAGAAGTGCATGCAATCTTCAAAGGTTCGAGTTTCTTTGGCATTAGTCTAACGCCTTCGTTAATAGAGTTCGCTCCTCGTTGTTGAGGCGATCCCAATTTAGACGCTCAATGCACGCGCCTTTAACCTTCTCGAAAGGTGAGCCCCGGTTATCTAAATTACTAACCGTGCCCCACCAATTAATTTTCTGCAGCGCCAATCGATATGCCATGTAATATGTGAGTGCTGCCAAGTCGGCGTGTCGATCCTTGGCTACAGCAGGTACGACAGATTTTAATCGTTCTACAGAACCCCGTGCTCGCTTCACACATTCGGCAACAAGATCCTCGGCCTTACCGTCCAATATGACGTCAGCGGCAAATCCGTTAGCGGCCTCCTCCTCATCAGTCCCTTCGTCGTTGTCAACTTCATCCAATACCGCAAAATTTTCCTGATCTTGATTCTTGCTTATGTGAAATAGTTCATGGAGAAGGTCGTGTATCCACCGCCCTTCAAAATCAGTCGTTTGTTTTAAAACAATGACTCTTTGCCCATTTACGGTCCAGCACGCACCATTAAATGCCCCACTATCACGTAAAGGGAGAATCGGAATTCCCAACTGCCACGTGAACTGAACAATATTTTCAAGTGAGAATTCTCCAAATTTTCCCAAGAACAATTCCCTAAATGCCTTGTAGTCACCAGAAACACTTCTTGCCTTAGGTGCGTCGACAGCCTTAATTAAAATCCGTGTCAGGTTATAGGCGTAGGAAGTGTACGAGTTAAGAAAACGTTCTTCCGTGTTTTTTCGCTTTTTAAATCTTGCTCCAAGAACAGGCCGTTCATGAATTGCACCCCCAAACAGTAAGCTCGGAGTATCCACTCCAAAAGCAGTACTAGTACGGATCGCAAGATTTATCACACCTTGTGAACTTCCTTCTTTGTCCGAAACTCGCTTGGGATAGTCTCTCAAGAAATTGTCGATATCGATCCGCTTTATAAGAAAATCTCGAGTGACTCCAATCGATTTGGCCTGTATCAAGAAGGTCTTCAAACACGCATCGGGATCGCTCTCTACTTTTCTCACGAGCTCGTTAAACTGCGGATCGACAAAAGTTTTCTTACTGGTGATGCCAGCTGAAATTTCAGCGCCTCTCTCGGCTTTGTCCGCAAGTTGAAGCCATTCCTTAGATGGTTTAAATTTAAACATTGCTGCCTCCTTTCAAGAAGGTGGCTGCAGCTTGCGAGCTAAACTCAAAATATTCTAAGTTCTCGTACGCCACATCTTTCCCGCAAGTTGTCATGCCAAGGTTGCCGTACCATTTGGATGCAGAGGGAAGCGAATGAAGGCCAATTCTACCTTCAAACCCAAGCTCCTGACTTGTTCCAATTGCCTGTGCTATCAAAAATGAACCACATCTCTTGAAACGTGGATTGTCGCTTACGAACCTGCGATTCCACGGAGCCACACTTAAAAACTCCACATAGGCAATCTCTTTGCCTGCGTCTAATTTACTTCTGTGAGCTATTGTTTCCATTTGCATTATAGCTTGTAACTTTCCTTCGCATTCGATGACGAAATAGGAAATTGCGAGCATGTCCCTATTCCTTTGGACTTTAGAGTTCCAGTCCCAATGTGCATCTCCAATTGGCAAAAACTCTTCTCCTGGTTGTCCTTTTGCTTTCTTCGCCGCCACCTCAAGTTCCGGTCTCCAAAGAGTTTCAATGTCTGAAAGGTTTTCGTCAGAGACCCCTTCGTAGAGCATCGCCGACATCGGCGAGCTTTTCTGTAAGTCGAAAATCAACACCTCGTAGCCGTCACGTTTCACAAAATCACGAGCTCCGACTTCTCTTTCTTTTTGTCATCCTCAAAATAAAGACGTTCACCCGACTGAAGTCTGTGATCAACCGCCTGGTAAAGCCGGATACATTGACGAATCAACGCTGTCTTGCTCAAGCCCTTCTTCGTGCAAAGTTGTTCAAGGGCTTCCATTTCTCGCCCGCTCAAGTTCAATGTCATCGACTTAGGTGTTTTATCCATCAAAATCTCCTCAATAATTAGTTATATATTATACTAATATTAGCTAAAAAACAACTGTTTTTACGACATTAACTATATAATTAAATAATTAGCCATTATTTTCAATATGTTATGGTCATATTTATTGTTGTTGACCGACAAAAGGGGCTCCCAAGGAAGAAACTAGGACCGAGCGGTTCGTCTCGTCCGCACTCCTTTCTCTTTCGTCGGAATAGGTCGGCGTTGATGTTCCATGACCAATTTCGTTTCACAATTTCGTCTTGTACTCCGATTAGATTTGGAAGCTTGAGTTGTCATCCATACTCACCATGGAGATGCTATGCAGGAAGTACGAAATCGACTGACTCAGTTTAAGGAAGAGATAGAGAAAGGTGAGAATGTCGAAACTACTCCGCGAGAGCTTCTTTCGATTTTTACGGCCTACAGACGAGGCGCAAAAGTCGTCTATAGCATCCGGCAAGCGCTTAATTCTCTTGGATTGACTACTGAACCTGACTTTGAACAAGCCTTTGTAGACGCGCGAATAAAACTTGTATTGGCTGGCAAAGCCACAGAACGCTCACCCAATGATCAAAAAGAGAAATTTTCGTCAGCTACGCTTAATCTACAGACTCTTCCTGAGGTTGTTAGGGGTGGAAGCATTCCCGATCCCGTGCCGAGAATCAGAAGCTTGAAGGCAGCTAATCAAGTCCCAGTAAGTTTAACAAGGGACCAGGAAGTGCTTGAGGCCTCAACCTTGATGCTTTTGAACGACTTCTCTCAACTTCCCATAATTCAAAACGGACGAACCGTTCATGGAATGATTAGCTGGCGGTCTATTGGATCGTGTCGGACCTTAAATGGAGAATGCAAATATATAAGAGACTGTATCGAGCCTATTGAAATAGTAGATTCAGATTGTCCTCTACTCGAAGCAATCGATTTGATTTCCCGCAAAGAAGTAGTATTGGTGAGAGAACCTACTGGGCTAATCTGCGGAATTGTAACGAACTCCGATTTGAGTTTGGAGTTTCGAAGTCGATCTGAGCCCTTTCTCTTAGTGGGAGAGATTGAAAATCACATTCGCCGACTCATAGATGGAAAATTCTCGAAGCAAAAATTGAAAGCTGCACGCGATTCCCGAGATACCGGTCGAGAAATTGAAACAGTAGCTGATTTGACTTTTGGCGAATATATTAGGCTCCTTGAAGTGCCAGACAATTGGAAAACCCTAGGCGTAAATCTTTCTCGAACACCATTCATTGATCGGCTAAACCACGTCAAAGAGATTCGAAATGATGTAATGCATTTTAATCCTGATCCTCTCGATGAATCCGATTTGAGACTTCTTCGAGACACCGTCAAACTCTTACAGGTCATTAAGGTCGGACAAGAAGCAAATTCAGTGCAGAATCCAACAAATCAATCGGCTTAACCAAAGAAGAATTATAAGTGCGAGAAAACGCGGGTCATTCGACCCGCTCCACTTTCCCTTTCGTAAAACCCTGATCCAAAAGATTTCCGGCCCAGAAATCGGAGAACTCATGAAGATCATCGTAATCATCTAAGAAAAGAATCCGCTTCTCCCCTTCACCCTCCATAGTCCTCACATACTTACCGGTGGAGTGCTGAATAGCGACGGGAAGCCATACACCTTGATAAATCTCGAACTCCACATCGGGGTCCGGCATGAGGTCTCCATTTTGGGTGTAGTAGTGCGCCACAACGACCTGATTTCCATTCTTTTCAATTGTCAACGGCATGTATGGCTCATTTGAAATCTTGACGTAGAACTCTTCGGTAGACCTAAACGTTTCCAACAAGTGATGGGATTCAAGAATTTGCTCGATGGCCTTTTGCATTTTGTCGCAGCTTTTGAATTTCATTTTGTTCTCCTTTTTTGTTGTGGGGCTTCCTGTTTGGCCGCCCCTTCACCCGCTGACAGGGGCGACAAAGAGGAAAGAAAGGAGTGGACTTGGAGCGACCCCGCGCTCCCCAGCCAGACACAGGACATGCCGACCGCAGTTGGCGCGGCCTGTGTGGGAGCGTGGAAATTGGGCGATCCAAGGGAACGACTGGGCCACTACAAAAAAGGAATCAAATCGAAATAACCGACGACCAAAGCTTTAGCCAAACCTAGCCAAATTTATCCCCCACCAGTAACGTTAGGTAATGTGGCGTAACGAAAGTAGCTTCGGAAACCGGACAGATTGCAGGAAACCTGTTAATGATTCCAAAAAAATAGCCGATTCGCGACTGAATCGGCTTTTAAAAATGGCGAAGATTAAGAATAAAAAGGGCGGAGAAAACTCCGCCCAACAATACTAATTACGGCGAAATAGACCCATCCGACGCGCATCTTCATCAAGCCATTGTCTTTGTTCTTCCATTGTCATTGTATCCATTAAGTCCGCGAACTCGTTAAAAGGCGGAGGCGTAGGCAAATCAAGGGGGCCGCGCAAGAAACTCACAAGAGGCGTCTCTCCAGGAGGTGGCACTCTCAATTTTAATCGATGACCATTGCCTTTTTCAGCTATCGATTTCTCACCCTTACCTTTTAATAGTGATTCTTTTTTCATCGAAATCTTTGCATGCAACTCGCCAGCAGTTGCTTTAATGAGATCTTCCCATTTTAAAAAACCATACTCTACGGCAACGACGTGTTGAACGCGCATGAGGCTGACATTCACTGAGTCTTTGAGTACACGTCGCACGCGAGCCATGGCCTCAGCATCATGAGCCTGTACCTCTCGGAATAAATTTTTTGCTTCTTTTTTGAAATACTCGATTGGCGTAGACAGATTAGTCATACACTCGTCCTTTCATTTAACTCGTTGTCCGCAAGAAGCGAGTCATGAAATTAGAGTTCTGACTTGCTACTATTTGAATCGGTTTGACCAAAAGTCTTTGCGCGAACGACAGGCGTAACCGGCGCCAGTGATATTAAGGTGCCTCAACTTACAGTTCACGTCAAGTCGCTTAGCCAAAGTGTAGGGCCTAAAGCAGCTAAATCAATGGAGCGGCGTGGAGCTTGCCTCTATGGCTTGTGATATACTATTGTTAAGTAGATTGGAGACTTAGTGAGAACGCTGCTTCTCGTAATTTTAACGCTCGTAATTGTTTCCGTGCACGGGATCGCGCCCGGCTCCAGTCGCTTTTGCCTCATGAAGACTTCGCCCGCTTGTCAGCACAAAGCGCCCGCCACGGCTGAAATATCTGCTCCCGATTGCTGCTCGGACGGCTGCATGAAGGGTACAAAAATAGACCTGCCTTCCACGGACCTTTCCGTTCGAGCTGATAAATCTCTCAAGAGTTTGAACCCCGACCTTTTAATTCAGATTATCGCCTTCAATTGGGCAAAGACGATTACAGCAATTCAAAAACAGACCTATGCGCAACAAAGTGGTGCTGCTCCACCGTCTCTCGGTACTCAACTCGCAAAGCTTCAAATTTTCCTCATCTGAGATTCTTCGTAAAAGTCAGGCGTTTTAAAAGCTAACTTTTAACGGAGGAATTATGTCTAAAATTTTACTTTTGGTAATGGCCGCCTTTGTGGTCATTCCAAGCAATTCGAACGCGATGGCTATCGCATACAAAGATTCCGTCGGGATCATGGCCGTTAATCAATCGTTTCATAACGAGCTTTTCACAAACTACACTCTTACTCCCACCGTCGGCCTAGGCCATCGGTACATTCGTTACCTGACAACTGATGGTCAGAAGCAGTTTTTTATTCCGGAGGCCGACTTCTTAATTCACAGATGGAATGAAGCCGAATCTCAAGCCAACATTTATTTCAGTGCCGGGTATGGGGCTCAGTCGTTCATGAACACTACGACTGGTGTTGGAATGGTGAACATCGACGCCGATTGGGAAAGCCGAAAGTATTACCTGAGCGGTGGATTTCAAAGTTTGGTGGGCTCTGATTCACGCTATTACAACTCTGGCAGGCTTAGGGCAGGTCTTGCGCCTTACCTGGCCGACTTCAATGAACTCAACGCGTGGTTCATTGTTCAGTTTGAAACGATGCCTTTCGTTGCCAACTCGCCTTTTCTAACTCCGATGATCAGGCTCTTTTACAAAAATGTTCTCGTTGAGTTAGGCGCGGATTTTCAGGGCAATTGGCTTTTTAACTACATGATTCACATTTAAGGAGGCCTAGATGAAAAACTTTTTTGTAATCGCAATTTTAGTATTTACGACTTCCTTGGCCTTCGGAAAAGAATTGAAAGTCACGGTCAACGGAATGGTGTGTTCCTTCTGCGCTCAAGGAATTCATAAGAAATTGACCGCTCAAGAGGCCGTCAAATCCGTTGATGTCAACCTCAAGGAGCATCTGGTGAAGGTCGATCTCAAGGAAGGCAAAGACCTCGATGACAAAACTATAACGCAGATTTTGACCGATGCTGGGTACTCCGTCAGTAAGATTGAGAGGCTTTGATGAAAGAAAAAACTCTCGCCTTTCTGACGTTGTTTACATCTTTGAGTACACTCATTTGTTGTGCACTCCCGGCGTTGTTCGTCGCCCTTGGAATGGGTGCCGCGTTTGCTGGGCTCGTTACAAAGCTTCCGCAACTCATTTGGATATCGGAGCATAAGCCCATCGTGTTTGGACTGGGTGCACTCTTTCTTTCGATTGGTGGAGTGATGCAGTGGAAGGCAAAAACGATGGCGTGCCCAACCGATCCAAAGCTTGCCGAAGCTTGTATGAGGTCTCGAAGCTGGTCGATAAAGGTTTACGTCGCATCGGTAGGAATCTATTTGATCGGTGCTGTTTTCGCTTTCGGGGGAGAATTCATATAGCCCTAGCCTGCAGTTTTGACCTTACGTTGGAAAGGCACCTCGGGTTCGTTTTCGACGTAAGGTCTCAATCTCACCTGAGGTCATTGGATGTAGCGAGCGAAAACCCTGTAGCGAGCGCTCGCTACAAAATGACAACAAATGGGGTTATTTCGGGTGTTTTTGCATGATTTCAGACAAACGAACTCAGAGTCCTCCTCCGAGCTAAATTATTAAAATTGAAAACGAAAGTTGGGAAAAAACGAAACCCGCTCGACGCGGGTTTCTAGTGGTGGAGGCGGAGGGAATTGAACCCTCGTCCGAAAGCCTTCGGTCGAAAGGCGGCTACGTGCTTAGTCGATAATTTTAGGTGATTCCGAAACGTCTACCGACAAACTTTTCGAGACCCCCACTTGGCCATTTTTTAAATCTATCGCCACCAAATGAAGAGCGTTAGATCGATCCAGTTTAATGGCATTGCGGCCTCAAAGACCTGGCTACCCTGAGCGCAACGTCAGCTGTTTTTAGGCAGCTAAAGCAAAATCATTAGCGTGATTTAAATTCGCGAACAGTTTTTAACGAGGTCTATTCATCCCCGGCATGCTCCTTTGACATCATTGCCCCCGTCGAAGCCATGTCGCCCCCAAACGGGTCTAAAATCAAACGTTAGAACCAATATGACATAGGAACCAAAAAGGTCAAGTGGGTCAATTTATGACCACTTTAGTGTCCAAAGGAAGAGTTCTTTCTTCAAGTTTATGCCCCTTCCCATCAAAGAAAGAGGCAATGGGGGCCTTTGAAATATTCCGTACTCGCGTCCTCAATTTTCCATCAACATAAAGCTCAATCTCGCCAGATGGAGTTTGCTTTAAGACAACCTCTTGAAGGAGTTTAGCCCTCGAATCGACAACTCTTATTGTAGAACGCTTGAGATGGGTGTCCGGTAAAATTTCATGATGAACATTATAAGTTTTCCCGTCACGTTCAAAATTGTAAAGGCCCTGGGCCACGGTGCCATTCCAGAAATCAATTGAATTGTTGACGACAACATCGATGAGAATGGTGACAAAAAAAACCACAAATGTGAGAATATACAAGACAACTCTCATAATAGTTCCATTTGAATTAATCCATGTCGCGAAGCTCCGAGTGAGCTGCCAACCCCCGGATGCACAACCCGAGGTCAGACCCATAATAAGACAGGCCATAAACGTCATAGCAAAGGACAAAGGATTTTTCGAAAACATAGACTTCCCCCCTTTTTTGGATCTTAAGTAGATCGAAATTCTATGTTTTGTTCAACAAAGATAAGGACACTTGCTTAACATTTGTCTAAATTCAAGCTCCTCGGCGGCGGGGCGAACTGGGTTTTAAATAGAGCCCCCAATCGCATCTGTTTCTGGATTGAATTCTGACGGGGCCTCCAAACTTTTTCGTCGATTAACTCAAAACCAAGGGAGAGAGTTAAATCAACGGCCTTTTCATATTCCTCTTCCCTTGGAGAAGAGAGAAGAAAGAGTCCTGTTTCACCTCGAAGGGATCTCAGACAGTGGGCAAATAGATCCCTCGGATCATAAAGACTTAGAGGAAGGCCCCAGGCCAAGTGAGCTGAAGGTGTTACAAAGGGATGAAGCATCAAGATAATATCATATTTTCTCGAACTCTTTCTAAAGTCTTCAGCATGATAAAATCCCTTTCTCACTTTTTTTGAATAATAGTGCCCGTAATCAGCTCGAGTTCTAAAGTTTGTAAATCTTCGATACGCGTCGATCTCGTAGCCGTGGATTTCAACTTCTGAATAAATTTTTTCAAAATTTTTCTCGATAGCTGGAGCCGAAGAAAATGTTCTCGTCCCTACATCGGCGATAACACAGCCCTTCGCACTAGGACGGTCCTCTTTAGAAAAAGGCCAACTAAAGAGGTCAAAAAACTCTAATAGCTCTGCCTGAAACTCTTCAGCGAGATTGTGAGTCTTTTCAGACTCAGAAATAGGTCGTCCCAATGGGAGTCTGTTGCGGAGAAAAAAATCTATATTGTTTTTTAAATTCAAAAGATGATTTACGATAGAGACCTCCAAGTTTTACGAAAGTCAATTGAGTAGGAGGGGCGCGCGATGCGCTGCCCCGTCCTCTCACACCACCGTACATACGGTTCCGTATACGGCGGTTCCAAAATGATTACTTTCAGCTCCCTTACCCTTTTAACTTTTCTAAAGCACCCATCCGACTCAGGTAAGTTCCGCTTACCACTTTCAAATAAGGCCTCAACTTAAAGTTGAGATTCTGCTTAAAGCTAAAAACGCTATCGGGTCGTTTCATCATTCAAGTTCAGCCCTTCGCTGTTCGCACAGCTACTACGGCCTCGGCTGACTTCTCACACCGCCTTTACTTCGCGTCGCACTTTCATGCACAAAGTGAGATCTCCCCGGGTAATGCGCATAACCTTTCACGCTCATCGCCGTCGCATCTACAATCCAAGTATTCTGTATCAGTACTGGGCTCATCACGATTTTGGCCGTCTTGCCCTGATGGATCGCCTCTATGCGCTTCGTGTTCCTCAGCGTAGCGTTTTGCCGTACGGACTTTCTTCAGATTCCATCTCACGATGGACACCCTTGTCCTCAGCTAGCTCTTCCCCTGATCGGGTGAGCAGAGGTCTTTCACCTCCTAGGTTTGCGCCCTACCGGGCGCACCAAAAAAAGCCGCCCTCCAAAGAAGGCGGCCCCTGGTTCTTCCTTTTTAAACCTCACTTAATCCATCCGCTGAACTGTGTATTTAGTCCCCGGCAAGCGCAAAGAATACGGCGTCACAATGCGATTGAGGGGCCCTAGATTTATATTTTTGGGTTCCGAAACAAGACGCTCCTCATTGGAATAAAGCTGATCGGGAACAGGGTATCCGACCTTCATGTAGTCCTGACCTCCAACCAACTTTGTCTTCCATTGTCCATTCTCA
>JABDDW010000030.1 GCA_013287405.1 Deltaproteobacteria bacterium | reverse complement strand
CGGTTTAAGTCAACATGGAATAGTGAGCTTAACTCCATGCGAGCCTTGGGGGACTTTAAAAAAGCTGGAAATATAGCCGAAAGCCTCCTCTCAAAATATAGTTTTGCATCATATGACCAAATCCGTAAGATGATTAATTTTCTTCTTGAAGATGGGACGAGATTTTCTATCTATTATCCTACTTATCAAGATCGAGAAGGGTGGCAGGCCTACGCGAAAAATGCTGGTTCAATGACAGGTGAAGAACTGGCGGACAAGTACATTTATCACGCTGATGCTTTTCTCGATGTTTTAAGGGCAATTGTTAAAGTAGCGGACAGATTGCTAGCACCTGTTGATAAGATTCAATTAGCACGGGCAGTTCCCATAAGATTAAATAAGATTCAATCTAATTTGCCCCTTTATTCCCATATGAATGAACCTCCTGAAGTAGTTTGGGAGAAAATGAGGAGGATCGTATTTCCCATTTTAAGGAACGCCCATAGCCAGATGAGCACAGAATTTTATCGCTCCGAGGCTGGTATAGAATGACTCAGTTATTAGTATGCGATCGAAGGATCACGGAATAAAGACAGCAATGCGCTCATTAAAGAATGAACAAATGGGGAGTTGTTTGAAATTTTTAAAGATAGCCGCAGCCGTTGTTTTTTTTGCGACGATTGTTTGTGGTCCTATCTTTGGTAGTAGTGACCAAACTCTGAGGTGCGAATCTCTCTTGGGTCGATTTCCCTATCCTAACCATATTCCAGATTTTGGCAGTCTCATTTTTAAAGGACACGCCATCTCTAAGGGACAAAAAATTACCTTCATGGGTGAACCACGAACCATACATGACCACTCTAGAGAATTTTCGGTTTATGAAAAGCCTGCGAGTGTAGGCTACTGGACGCGGTATTCAGGTGATGATTTATGGCTCATTATGCTACAATTTGAAAAATACGGCCCTTGGCGTCCTGTTCCTGTCACGGAAGTCCTTAAATCACCTGAGGTGAAAGAGACCTATTCTGCAGACCTCATTGATATTAAAGAGAGAGAATTCGAAGACCGGGATTATATTTTAATTGATAAAATTAAGGACCCTTACAGCCAAGGGTACATCTACCGGGCTAAGATAGAGGAATCCGTGAAGACTTATGCAGAAGCCAATAATTCAGGGGGGCTCCCCATTTATAAATTTGCCAAATATTTTAGACTGGCCAGGAAACTGGGATTTGAAATCGACGAAAAGAATGACATTCTCTACTACCCTGATAACGTTAGTTTTAGTGAAAGGTTATCCCAAGTTTATAAAGAGTGGGGTGTAGAAGAAGGAGTATTACCTAAAGAAGTTAATGGGGAGATTCCTGGCAAAGAATGGATTGAGCTCATTATCCGTGAGAATCGAATTGGGCAGTCCGGGATTCACAATTACGTAATCCATTGGCATGATTTGGAGACCCATACTTTGGGTTGGATCGCTGCAGTGGAGGCAGTAAAGATTTTAAGAGAACGGCTCATCTTTCTATCTCATGCTCTCAGCGTTGCAGAAAAATATCCTGACGGATCTAACTTATTGCCAGATCTCAATAACTGGATGGTGTACCGGGAGGGTTATGATCTATTAGAAACGGGTCTGCCCGATCCCCGTGACGTCGCTGGCCTTCTTGAATCAGATACGAGGGATAGAAGGCTTGAAAATATAAAAAGATCGATCCTGTCAATTGGAGGAAAAAGTGCCAATGATATAAAGCTGGAGCTCCTTTCTAAAATTCCTTCTAATGAGCCATTGCGCGAGGCAATTGCAGCCATCCCTGTGTCTCATGAAAAGATTGACTCTGGAAATATCGATCAAATTATGGAGCGAATCAGTCAGCGGTTTCGATAAAGCCTTCTTAGATTTTCCGGCCTCTCGACAGTCGCCAGCAAAAGTGAGTACACTTTTTCGGCCAAATTTTAGTCTAGCAATATTTTTGCAATAGTCTGAAGTTGCATATTACTTGTTCCTTCATAGATTTGGCCAATCTTGGCGTCCCTATAAAATTTCTCTACGGGATATTCTTTGGTAAATCCATTACCTCCGTACACATCAATGGCCACCGAGCAAACGTGTTCGGCC
The DNA here is from genome assembly GCA_013287405.1 of Deltaproteobacteria bacterium. Next base: position 15,631 of record JABDDW010000030.1, on the reverse strand, counting down.
ATCTTGCTTGAGAAGAGCTTAGCCATGGCGGCTTCTTTTAAAAAGGGTTTGCCTGAGTCCTTGAGTCTCGCTGCATTGTAGACCAAAAGCCTTGCTGCTTCAAGCTCTGTTGCCGCTTCAGCCAACTGAAATTGAATCCCCTGAAACTGAGAAATTGATTTTCCAAACTGGCTTCTCGTTTTGGAGTAATTGATCGCGGCTTCTAAGGCTCCGGCTGCGACACCAATCATTTGAGCTCCAATTCCGATTCGTCCTTCGTTCAGAGTCTCAATAGCGGTCTTATATCCTTTGCCGGGTTCTCCAAGGACGTTTTCCACTGGGACTTCGCAGTTTTCAAAAAGAAGTTCGCAGGTTGAAGAGGCTCGAATCCCGAGCTTGTCTTCTTTTTTACCAACGGTAAAACCCTTCGTTCCCTTTTCGACTATGAAAGCGGTTATCCCCTTATAGCCCAACGATTTATCGATTGTCGCAAAAACGAGAAATACGCTAGCTTCTTTGGCGTTGGTGATCCAGAGTTTGTGACCGTTCAACACATAACCTGAACCTTTTTTCTCCGCTCGACATTGGAGTGCAAAGGCATCGGAGCCACTTCCCGATTCTGAAAGGCAGTAAGAGCCCACATATTCCTTCGATAGTTTCGATAAATATTTTTCTTTTTGGGCTTCGTTGCCCCACTTTAAAAGGGCATTGGTGACAAGGGTGTTTTGGACATCCACAAGAACCCCGCAGGAGCCATCAACCCGCGAGAGCTCTTCAACGGCAAGACAGGCCATAAAAAAGGTCGAACCTGCTCCTCCATATTTTTCCGGGGATTCGATTCCCATAAGTCCCATCTCGAAGAATTGTTTTACGAGTCCCGGGTCCATTTGGGCTTCTTGATCCATTTTATTGACTAGAGGTTTAATCTTGTCTTCAGCAAACTGCCGAACGGCGTCTCGAAAAGCCGCTTCTTCGTCGGACAGAAAATATGACATAAGTTTTGTCCTTTAATTTTGGTAGTTGAAGGTCATATCGATATCCTTATAATATAGACCAGGTATGGTAAACAAAAACCGCAAACGTATTTTAATAGCGAAACCGGGCCTAGATGGCCACGACCGGGGGGCAAAAGTTATCGCCCGAGCTCTAAGAGATGCTGGCCATGAGGTTATTTATACTGGGCTCCACCAGACCCCCCAGATGATTGTAGGCGCAGCTATTCAAGAAGATGTGGATTTGATCGGTTTAAGTATCTTGTCTGGGGCGCACGTACATCTGGTGTCGGCGACGATGAAAGAATTAAGCAAAAACAAGATCAAAGGGGTGAAGGTCTTTGTCGGGGGGATTGTGCCCGATGAAGATGTTAAAAAGTTAAAAAAAATGGGGGTTGCCGAAGTTTTTACCCCTGGCGCGCCTTTAGCCGATATCTTGGCTCAAATAGAGAAAATCTAAGCGGAAGTAGGGTAGGAATTTTGAACTGCTCCGCCAAAGAGTGTATCTAGATCTTTAAGATACCCTTTATCCTGCAGAAACTTGTAAGTTTGTCGGCTGACATAGATTCGTGGAATAAAATTTTGATAAGTAGAGAGAATGCCCACGACAGAATTGGGATCCTCAACCAGGAGTTTAAGCTGTCCGTCTCGGTCGAGGATATAAACGGCATCAGTCAGTCCGTTTTTCTTTTTCTGGGTAAAGATGACGTCTTTATCGGGAATATTTTCGATAATCCAGCCCTGAGGGACGTTCATTAATTTTGATCTCAGCCAGTTGGTGGCACGATGAATATTCTCAATGAGTTTCTGCCGCTCTTCAGGGGTTTTAACTAAAGATGGAACAAAGGGGGCAACTCTAATTTGCTTTGGCGCCTTGCGGAACATCAACATTTCCGCTAATTCTCTAAGCATTTCTGTGGGATTGGGTTTGTCAAAATCTTTGCAAGACAAAACCTCTTGGAGTTTCGCCGTAAAGTAACTATCGTTAAAGCCGAAGAAGGCTTTTGGGTCTTTTGTAACTAATTGTTTTAACTCTTCAAATGAATAAAGGACACCGGTTTCAATAAGGTATTCAGAAAGTTTTGTGGCCAGAAGATCAAATTTGTACCCTGTACCGTCATTTATAATTTGTGAGTACCAGGTGTAACGACTGATGAGAAAATATTCTACGGCAGTCAGGGCGCTTTCATTTATGGCGAGAATCTCAGACTTCTTAAACTTTGCTGCACGAAAGTTTGAAATCAAATATTCCATGTCAAAAACGCCATATTTCAAACCTGTGTGGTGAGCGTCCCTGACGAGATAATCTATTCTATCGGCATCAATGTCGGAATGGACGAGTTGATTGGCCAATGGGTTTTCTGATTGGCCACGGATCAGTTGGGAAATTTCTTTTGGATTAAACCCGTCGGATTCTAAAATTCGGGTGATGCCTCCTTCAAAATCAGTGAAATTAATGATGTGACTGCCGAGTTCCTCATGGCCAGCAACCTTCTTTTTTTGTATCTCTTGGTTTTTATAGTAGTTGATATATCCATGTTCAACACTATGGCTGAACGGAAAAGTCCCGATATCATGGAGTAAGGCTGCAAGACGCAATTTTCGATGGAACATGGTTCTTTCGTCGCCGACTTTAATATTAAAGAGTTTTGCATCGTCCACGCCATAACCAATGGATTTGACGATTTTATCCATAACAGCCATAACCCCTAGAGCGTGGGCAAATCGAGTGTGGGTCGCTCCGGGGTAAATATAGTGGCTCCAGCCTAATTGTTTGATCCAGCGAAGCCTTTGAAAGTAGGGGCTAGAAATAATACGATCTTCCGTTTGAGTAAGGGAAATAAACCCGTGGATGCTATCAAAGATGCTCTTTTTAAAACGGCTCGTCATTTCGATTTATCATCGGCAATTTTGAGGTGGGGCTAGAGCTTATCTTTGGTCTGGTGAGTCGTAGACAAAGAGGAGCTCGGCCAATTCATTTTTGGGGCATTTAGTCGGACTATTGGCTAGCAGGCTCGTCATGCCAAATGAATTAAAACTAAAGCTTGATAGACTTCGATCCAATTTGTTGGCGCTCATTCGATGGCACTAAGCTCAAATTAAAATTCTAGCATTCAATTACTTGTCCGAGTTTGAGAGCGCTCATCAAGGCAACCGATGAAGATGTTGTAAGAGACCAAGTGTAAATGCGATTGCTTGTCTCAATAAACTTGAGATCGTTATAAATCCTGTTGTGGAATTTATATTTTCTATGATCTCCAGGTCACTTCAAATTAGACCAGGAACGCAAAGTATTAGGATCTGGGAGGCTTTTTCCTGATTATGAATGACCGTTGTAAATAATTCTCTTCGTGAAACCGCAGTCTCGTATTAATATGCAAAAAATTTCTACTGAGTTTTTTGAATGAGGGCGCATCTCCTGATTGATTGAGTTTGAGGACACGTGAGGAATTCGTGGGCAAAACCGGTTTAAAAAGATCATTATACATTGCTGTTATAGCGGGGGTGTCCGTATTTGGGGTACTGACGCGGGCAGCAGAAGTAACTTCTGATCAACCCTCTGACCAATCATCACTTCTTAATCTGGTCTGCGAATATACCTTAGCACAAGATCTCAAGAACAAAGGCAACAGCACTTCAGCCTTGCCGCAGTCTTTTGAAGCGATTGCCATTGATCACATCAACAGTCCTGCAGATCTCGCCCGCCTCTTTGATGAATATAGACTGTATAACAGTTACTACTTTAAGCGCGCTCTCGTTGCTATGTTTCCGCGCGAGTGGGATGAAAACAAAATAAGCTTCAATGATTGGCGTTGGCCACAAAAGGAGTATGAGCGTCTTCAAAAATCCATGGAAAGAATCACGGCGATTTCTGAGTCAGCAAATGAAAGATTAGAATTAAGTAAAAACGCCATCCGCTATGTCATGAGATTCTTAGAAAAAAAGTTGAGTGAGAGTAAGGAAAAGGAATTTCATCAAACTTTCTTGAATTTAATGGCAGCTCTTCTTGCGTCAGATCAGAAGTCAAACTACCTTGGAGTGGTTTTTCCTGAGATCTACAAAGGCATTAGGCTTGACTATATAGACATTCGAGAAAAGGCCCTGGCTGGGGAACTTAAGTCTGAAACCAGAAGATACAATGACATGTCCTCTCGAGGGGCTCCATGGTTTAGGGGACGAAAAAAATTTCTTGCCGACCACAGAGCTTTACAGAGCTCCATTCCAAAGTTACGCGTGGCCTATGCTGAAGCTCACGCCGAATGGTTGAAACTTGGACCTGAAATTAAACGATGGGAGGCCTCCGGCCTTTACCGCGAGTACCGACCACAAGTTTACGATTATGAAAGAATATCACCTTTGAACTTTGAAAGTTTGGCAATTTATGAAATTGCTTTGTTTGGAAAATATAGTGAGTCTAGTTTGGGCACTCTGTTATCCTCATTCAGAGTACTAGCCCATAACTTGGATATCGAAAAACCCTGGAATAATATTCTTTTGGCCTCTAACGAACTCGAACAAGAGTTTTCCAGGGTAAATAGGCTCCAACTCGTAAGCCAACTCACGACCTTTCAAGTTCAGTTGAGCCGCCTGAAGGCAAAACACGACGAAATTGAAAGGGCCTTCAATGAGTCTATGGCGAGTCTCGAAATCAGTATCAACAATGGTATTCATATTTTGGATAGTAATGTGATTCAGATTAAAAACAAAGCCTTGCTCGAAAGACAGTTTTCTCTTCTTGAGTATCGAGTTCAAAGCCTTCAAAAAATAAAAGAAAAATCAAAGCTTGAATTTGAAAGCCTATCCACTATGGACAAAATTATCAACGCAGCTTTAGATGTTTTGAATGAAGCAATAAAAATAATTCCAACGATGCATGACACACGAGAATGGTCTCGCTATTCAGCTCTGTTAAAGGAGCTCATTGAAAACTTGGGTAGTGATGGAAATGGTTAAACTTATTCTCGCGATTCTGATTTTTTCTCAAGCGGTTTTTGCGTCACAAGAAGGCGTTGGAAGTGAGTCCACTACCGATTGGTGCATTCGCGCCTTGGAAGAAGCGCAGAAACCACCATCTCTATTAGATGAAATCCTAAGTGACGCCGACAATGGACTTCTCGAAGCAGGTCTCAGTCGGCCGAGAAGTTTACTCATGCGGCATTCTAAACTACAGAGTTTGGTCATCGCCTACCGTTCTCATATAGCTCAGTGGAAGAAACTCGCTGAGTCGATCACGTTGACACAAAAAGACTTGGACCACTATGGTCGTACAAGATCGACTCTAGACAGATTTGATTCGTCCCTCAACGTGGCTATCCTGACCTTTGCAAAAATGCGATTGATCGATTCAGCCACGGCTCGAGAGTATTTTGCCGAGTATATAATCCCCATGATCAAACCGTTCTCAGTACAAGATTTAAATGCCGTTAAAACTGCGATCAGAGAGATTATCACTCGGCAACAAGCCGATGAAAACGAAAAGCAAACTAGAGACCGCTGCTTATTATGCAATGCCCTAAAATGTTTGTGTACAGATTGGGTGGGTCATAACCCCGATCTTTACTGATCAATTCTATTGCGAAAAAAGGGGTTTCCAGGGCGTCATCAAATAATACTTTGCAAAGCTGTGATTTCCTGAGAAGTAACGTAAGCGATTCAATTAGCCCCTTAGGATTTTCGGGGACGGGGTGATAAGATTAGGTCGACGAGTTTTTCGTAATCCTCGATAGTCTTGGCTAGGGGAGTCTTTTCAAAGACCTCTGTGAGGACTGTACAAGGATCTCCGCCGTTGATTTTGATAGTAGCCACGAGACTATAAAACAAGCTTGAAGCTTCTGCTCCAGCCTCGGTATCCGAGAAGAGCCAATTCTTTCTCCCAATTGCAAAGTTCTTTATAGCTCTTTCTGCAAAACCATTATCCATCTCAAGGTAACCAGCCTGAAGATAGCCAATGAGATATTTGTACTCGTTTCGGAAGTAGCCAAAGGCCATACCTATTTTACTCTTGGGTGGCACCTTGCCATGGTTATCATCAGCCCAGGTCTTAAATCCTTCCCAAATGGGTTTGGCTTTTTCCTCTCTAAGCTTATGGCGCTCTTCAAATGATAATTTTTTAGCTTCTTCCTCAACTTCATAGAGGCGTTTATAAAAACGTAATGCCGCTTCAGCTAGTGTTTGACCAGCTTTGGCTCCCGTTTTAAAGGCTTCTTCAAATTTACGCCTCCCATGCATGTTACAGCCAATTCGAATAAGCCCCTGTTTTCCCTCAAGGCAATTATAAGACCCATACCCATCAACTTGGAGTATCCCTTTGTAATCAGCAAAGAGCCTCATAGCCACTTGGGCACTCCTATTGGGGTCATAATCAAAGAGAACTATTTTCTTAATGTCATTGGGAGTGCACCTCACCCACATCCAGCTTTTTTGTTCTGGCTTTCGACCCTTTTCCTTTAAAACTTGAGTCCATGTCTCATCACAAGAAACATAATTTGAAGACATCAACCTATCTTCTAAGATATTCCATAGAGGCCGGCATTCTTGGGCTGCCTGAACAACCCATCTAGCTTGTGTACAGCGGGGAATCTCGACACCAAGCCTTTTAAAAATATCTTCTTGTCTGTAAAAGGGAAGCCCGTATAAAAACTTCTGCACTACAATCTGGGAAAGCAAGCTTGCAGTCACAATACCTTGAGGAATAATCGAAGGCACAGGCGGTGCTATAACCCCTTTGTCACCAGAATCTTCACCGTAACGGATGCGATGGTACTCAATAACTTTTATCTTAGCTGGCTCATAAATAAGTTTTTCAGAAATCTCTTCCCCAATCTTTCCCATGGGTTTACCGTCAGAACCTATTCTTTCTGATTCAGGTAAATCAATAACCACCACTTCACGTGGGAGATTCTCAGGCAAGGGCTTTCGATGACCCCTTTTTCTTGTGTGCTCCTCAACCGTAATTTCGGATTCTTGATCCCCTTCAAGCTTCTCTTGCTTTCCGTAAACCTCAGCCTCGTTAAATAATAACTGCTCCTCAGTCTCCCATTTCTCAGATCTTGGCCCAAACCTATGACGCTTGAACGCCCCTATAACCTCATGAAGCCAGGTAATTTCTTTCTCGTATATTTTGTTTTTTTCTTTCTCTCTTTGAAGACTAGATTTTAAGCCAGAAACAGAATTTCTTAAACTCTCAAGCTCCGAAAACAACGACTGTGATGACAACTCATGGCTCTCAAGCATCTAAATAAATTCTGTATATAATAAAAAATTTGTCAAATAACTTTTTCAAAATTTAACTCCTTAAACGGCTTCATCTTCCAGACATCATACCCTGAGAGTAGCCACTCAAATTGTTCCGAAGTCAGAGTCAATACTTTATCTAAAAATTTTCTTGGCCATGGAAACTTATCCCTCTCCAGTCTCTTTTGCCACAATGCAAACCCATTTTTGTCAAAATAGACAAGCTTTATGCTATCCCGCCTCTTCCCAGTGAAGACAAAAAGATATGGCCCCATCAAATCACCCATGTTCTCCAGTTGTACAATTTCGGCTAAACTATAACTCTTACGCATATCCACAGGCTCCCTGTGGATAAATACCCCCTTGAATTCATGCACAGACTTCATCTGACACCCCCACCCAAATGCAATATAAACTCCGCTACCCACTTGGCATCTATTTGCCCCGGTTTAAATCTTGGACTTTCCATAACCACCGGAACAAAGGGGGAACCCTCTTTTGCTCTAGTTTTAGGGCCTTCTTTTGAAACCTTATTTTTCCAATATGAAAATTTTGAAAATGCAATCCCTGTGGCTCGGCAATACGCCCTCTGACTCCCGGGGTAATCCCCGTAGTCTTCAAGTTGCTTAAGCCAGTACTCACGATTCTTTTGTCTTTGGTTCTTTCTCATAGGCTTTTGCCCTCCTTTTAGAGATCAGCCTATAAAAAACTTTTTTAGGAATCTAAGGGGCTAATTGAATCGCTTACAATTTATAGGCAATAAGAGAGAACCAATTGCATATTAGACCATTAGACCCGACCACTTGGGATCCTGGATAGGCCCCTAATCGCTTAACAATTCGTCATGCAATATAAATATTTCCCATTTAACTGTCGTGCGGCATGTGATAGTTTTTCGTTTTTGATGGTCAATTCGAAATATTTCGGGAAGAAGGGTCTAAATTATAGAGCCCTTTCAACCCGTAGATTCAAAACCTGAAACATCCTGCACACAAACCATTTAAGGTGGAATCGTTATTCATGTGGACGAATGTAATTAAAGAATGGCTACTTTTTATTGTTTACCTTGGCGTGCTCACAATAAGTATTTCCACCATAGCCGCACCAAATGACTCCGATGAATCGTTGCTTCTCAAAGCTGCTTGCAAGCGAACCATGATCGACTTACCCTCTTTTGAAAACGTGGTGATTAGTCACGTCAAGAATTCTCAAGATCTCAAAAAACTACTGGCCGAATATAATCTGTTTGAAAGCCATGAATTTGATCGCGTTGTTCTTTCATTTTTTTCAATACCTGACAATCCATATGGCCCTACTTTGTCGGACTCGTTTATATTGACAAAATATCAACAACTTCAGCGTGCCATGAACACACTCACGAACAGCTCTGAGGCTGAAAAAACGAAAATTAGCAAAACAATTCTTTTGGATTTCAAAAATGAAATTCAAAAAGATGGAGTCTTTGGACGGCGGAGGATAACTATTGCAGGGTCTTTCCCCAAATTGACTGAGGCGTATTTAAACGGATTTGGTAGGATCGTCACCGGCCTGCTGGCGTCGACTGACAAATTGAGTTTTCTTTCGGCAGTTATCTGGCCGATCATCTTGGAGAAAATTGAACCAAACTACAAAATCTATAAAACGGCGGCACTCGACGTTCAGCTGAAAAAAAGCAAGTCACAGCTGTCACAAAAGATCGAAGCTATGCCTCGCATAATAGGGCGACAGCATGCTGAGTCTGAAGTGCAATCCTTACAGGCGTCTATTCAAGAATTGAAAACGGCTTTCAGAGAGGCTTACGCTCAGTCCATGTGGTTACGTGACGACGCTAATTACCATAGGCCGCCATTTTTTCCTTATACCAACCATCCACTTGCGCCACCGTTTCCAAAGGTTCGCCCCTTGGAACATGGGAACTTCGAAAACTTGGCCAATTATGAAATAGAGCTATTCGCTTTTAACTCGATCCCCGAAGTTGAATCGGCGCTATCTGCTTATAAGGTCTTAGCCCGTGAAATTGACATTGAAGGTCATTGGAAAAAAGTTTTGGCTGCTTCAACTGAATTGAGCGGAAATTTCTCAAGAGTCAATAGGATCCAGCTCGTTCAGGAGCTTACAAGTTTTCAAATACGAATGAAGCTTCTTCAAGCTAGACACGATGTCATTAAAGCTTCCTACTTAAAAAAGATAGAGGTTTTAGATGCAGATGTAGTCCAAGGTCGTAAAGTTCTGGACAGTAACGCGGTACAGATGACTGATAAGGTCAAATTGGAGCGCCAATTTGATTTGCTGGAGCTGCGACTGAAGTCCTTAGACCAAACATATAGTGACTTGAGAGCTCAGTACGAAGCGTTGAGAGGGGTCAGTAAGACAATAACTTCCGCCCTTGAGCTGTTGTCAGAAATCCTCAATCTCTTGCCGACAGTTCACGATTCGGGGGAATGGGAAAAGTATGTTGAATCGCTGACTCCCATTCTTGAAATGCTTTTATCTCCGATGGAGAATTCAGGTGGTTAAGTGGATCATTACAATTGGTTTATTTTCTGGATCCACATTGGATGCCAACTCATACGAAAAGGAGCGATGTAACTACCTTTTGGAGAATCCGACAGAGTTGTCATCTGCATTAGAGAGTGCAGTCAACACGACAGAGGGGAATTTATTGGATCGAATCGTCGAGGCGTCGCTTTCGATGGGTGGGGATCGTTCGGACCGCCTTTCAAAACTTCAAACCTTCGCTTTTGCCCATAGACATGACTTAACGAGACTGGGAAAGCTTCTTCAAACAATCGTGGTGACTGACGAAGACATAAAGCATTATAAAGAAGTTATTTCAGCTTTGCCCTCCGTTGCGGATCCTTCATTACAAACTGTTTTTATTACGTACGCAAAAATTAAAATTATTGATTCGGGCGCCGCATTTGAATATTTCGTCGAACAAATCGTTCCTGTTATCAAGATCTATTCGGATTCCCAACTAAGAGTCATTCAAAAGGTTATTTGGCAATTATCTGATAAGCAGAAAGCGGATGACGAAGCCAGAGACGGGCGAAAGCGTTGCTTGCTGTTCGGCGGGGCTCGTGGATTGTGTCAAGACTGGGAAGCCCATAATCCCGATCTATATCCGCAAGGACATTGAATAGTTGGTCGGGAATTGTTTAATAGCCACTGCATAGTGATGGTTCTCAAGCGTCGAAATCAGGATCAGAGTGAGAAGGTCGGCTTGAGGTGAAAGGGGCTCTTGGAACAAATCCGTCCTAGCCTTTAGGTTGGTTCATATTCATGATACATAAGATAGGACGAGCGTGCTCAAAAAACGTCTCAGGCCATTTATCCTAGACACAAATCGGGTACACCCATAGCATTTAAAGCATGAAAGCAGAACAAGCGTGCCCGGGCTGCATTATCGATGATATTTCTGGAGCGGTGAAGCTCATGGGGGTAGACGAGAACAAACAGCTCGAAATAATTAATAGCTGCATGGATTATATGGGGAGGAACTTTAATTTTAATACAATCCCCAGCGTTTTTATTACCGAAGTCCACCGTATTGCCAAACTCAAGACCGGCCAACGCCTACCTTTTGCCGAATTGAGAAAGAATTGTAACGATGTGGGTTTGGCTCTTTCAAAAAAACTTCAAAAAAAATTAGAATCCAAAAAAGAGGGTTTGAGGAAATTTGAAGAGCTCATTAAATGGGTAATTGCCAGCAATCATCTTGATTTTCGGACGGTAGGAACGGGCTATAGCGTTCCAATAAAAACAATTGAAAAACATGTCAGAGACAAGGTGGCCGAACCTCTTAAGGTAAACCATGTTTCAAAGTTTTATAAATTCGTGGATGCGCTACCAAAAAAATTAAAAAAGCGGCCTCGACTGCTTTATGTTCATGACAACGTAGGTGAGATTGCATTTGATAGACTTTTGATAAAAGATCTCAAGCAAAGAGGATGGTTTGTAATCAGTGCCCTCCGAGGGGGGCCAATCACAAGCGATGCGACTCTAGAGGACGGGGCTTATGTTGAGATGGAGAAATACGCCGATTTGATCATCTGCGCGGGCCCGGACACACTCGGAATTTCTTGGGAAGAAAAATCACCAGAATTGACCGAGGCCCTTTTCAATTCAGATCTTATTATAAGTAAAGGCCAAGCCAATTTTTATTTATTTTCGGAGCATCAAAGCGAGCTTAAAACCCCCATTATGTGTCTTTTGACGACGAAATGCCCCTATGTTTCTAGTTATTTCAAGAAACAAGAGTTGATTTCGGTGGCTCATTTTTTTGCTTCTTGATAAAAGTTAGACCATGGAAGCTGAACCTATCCTCAGAGTCGTTACTGGGTTTATCCCTTTTCTTTTTGCTTTGTGCGCCCACGAATTTGCCCATGGTTGGGTTGCAAATAAGTTGGGAGATCCCACCGCGAGAATTATGGGGCGATTGACACTGAACCCAATGGCCCACGCCGATCTTATTGGAACCATTGCGCTGCCTTTGGTCGGCATGTTTACGGGGGTTCCCCTCATTGGTTGGGCCAAACCCGTCCCCGTCAATTCGCGAAATTTAAAGAATCAAAAGACAGGAATGTTTTGGGTCGCTTCGGCGGGTCCAGGTTCGAATATTATTATGGCCATGTTTGGGGCCTTTTTTGTCGTCCTTTCGGTTAAATATGGTGGCCCCCACGGGTTTTTCTTCGAGTTAAGCAGAAACTTTATTTTGATCAATCTTGCTCTAGCGTTTTTTAACCTTATTCCCCTGCACCCTCTGGATGGGGCAAAGATTTTTGAAATATTTCTTCCCACAAGTGTGAACAGAAAACTTGAAGAGATGCAGCTTTATTCTGGAATTCTCCTTCTTCTTTTATTTATGACGGGTTTTTTGGGAAAGGTTTTAGGGGCCGTTATCTTCCCTGTCTTTGATACCATGATAAATATTGCTGCTTCAGTGGTGGGTCTTCAATGAGCTCCAAAAAACCACGTGTCATGAGTGGGATGCGGACCACGAATCGATTGCACATCGGCAATTATTTTGGAGCATTAAAAAACTGGATCGAACTTCAAAAGGATTACGAATGTTTTTTCGGTGCCATGAATTGGCATGCTCTCACAGATGCCTACAAAGAACCCGAGGTCTTTAAAAAATATAATAGAGATATTATTACCGATTGGATTGCCTTCGGGATTGACCCGGAGAAGAGCGTAATATTTATTCAAAGTGAAATTCCAGAACTTATGGAACTCAATATGCTTTTCACCATGATCACCCCTTTACCTTGGTTAGATCGGGTGACGACATGGAAAGACTCCATTGATGACCTCAAGAAAAAAGATGTCTGCAATTTGGGGAGGTACGCTTACCCTGTATTACAAGCAGCAGACATTTCTATATTTCGCGGGGAGATCGTGCCTGTAGGACCCGATCAGGTTCCCCATCTAGAGTTAGCCCGGGAAATTGTAAGAAGGCTGAACCATCTCTATAAACTTAAGATTCCTGAACCGAGAGCCTTGCTCACAACAAATAAGAGTAAGGAGGCCGAACAGAAAGACCCCACAAAAACCGGCGCTGGTAATGAACTCGTTATTTTAGGGACCGACGGCCGAAAAATGAGTAAGAGCTACAACAACTTTGTTCCTCTCCTTGACGAACCTGAGAATATAGAAAAAATTTGCATGAAAATGCAAACCGATCCCGCTCGTGTCACTCGAACCGACCCAGGGAATCCTGATATTTGTCCCGAGTTCTCATTTCATAAGCTCTTTTCAAAGCTGGAAGATCGTAAGGAAATTGATAATAACTGTCGGAAAGCTCTATTTGGGTGCGGGGATTGCAAAAAATGGCTTGCTAGGAACATCAATGCGTTTATGGCGGGGCCTTTGGAAAAGCGAAAAGAGTTCTTGAATAACCCTCGGCAACTTGATGAAATCATTGAAAATGGGTGCACCAGGGCGCGAGAAGAGGGAGTTAAAACTCTAGATGAAATTTATAGCGGAATGGGCTGGAAATGAATGAAACCTTAAGTCCCGCGCAGGGTGTTAATGTCCAGCTTAATACTTTTGAGGGCCCTTTATCACTTCTTCTTTATCTTATTAGAAAAGAAGAAATGGATATCTACGATATTCCCATCCACAGCATCACCCAGCAGTACCTAGAATATATTCAGATTATGAAGGAGCTTAACCTTGAAGTCGCAGGCGAGTTTGTCGCTATGGCTTCAACGCTGATTTATATAAAAAGCAGAATGCTTGTTCCGCACTATAATGAAAATGGCGAGGAAGTCGCCGAAGATCCAAGGGAAGAGCTTGTTCAGAAGCTTCTTGAATACCAGAAATATCAAGAGGCGGGTCGTGAGATTTACAAACGTCCCCTCTTAGGACGAGACGTTTGGCTCCGAGGAGCTAAGGAGTCCCTTCCCAAAGTTGAAGACGAAATCATTCTAGATGATAGGGGGCTCTTCTCTCTGATTGCCGCTTTTAGGCAGCTTATGAAAGAAGCCGTCAAGACCACCCACCAAGTCCATGGAAAGGGTGAGAGCATCTCGGCTAGGCTCCTCAGCATAAGGCATCGATTTATTGTGGGAGAGCAAATCGAGCTTCGTTCGCTTCTGGGAGAAACTTTTACAAAGCGGGATCTTATAATTACGTTTTTAAGTGTTTTGGAATTATCGCGAATGAAGTTTATTCGAATTTATCAAACGGAGAACTTTGCGCCCCTTTATCTTGAGACATTGCGCCTGGTCACCTCAGACATCGTCTCTAAGGTTCAAGAGTTTGATTCTGCCAATGCGGCAGTTACGGCTGAGACTATTATGAATGAGGCCCAGGCACAACTTTCTGAAAATACTTTAGCTGAAGAGGCCATTCAGGCCATTGATGAAGGAAGTTTGGTTGACGACACAGAGGTCAAAGCCGTAGAGGCTGGGGAGCTGATTTAATGAACGAAAATGAAGAGCTTGATATTGCGGCGGCGATGGAGCAAGAGTTCGGGGGTATCCAAGAGAAAGTAGCGGATGTAACTGCATCTGTAGAGGCGTTCGTTCCCGGAGAAGTGGCCCTCCCCACAGAACTTGAAGACGCTCAGGTAAAATCTATAATCGAAAGTATTCTCTTTGCCTCTGCCCATCCTCTTACATTTGCACAGATCAAAGGTGTTTTTCACGGTGTTGATATTTCCAGCGACAGGCTCCACGATATTATTGGACGAATGCAAACTGATTATACCGGAGGAGAGCGGGGAGTGACCCTCGAAGAAGTGAGTCATGGTTTTCAGTTGCGTACGAAAATCGAAAACGCCGGATGGCTTAAAAGGATAGTCAAGGCGAGACCGTTTAAATTGTCCGGGCCGGCCCTAGAGGTTTTGAGTATTATTGCTTACAAGCAACCTCTTATAAAATCGGAGATTGATGACATCCGGGGAGTTGAATCGGGGCACTTGGTTCGGGCCTTAATGGAAAAAAGTCTCGTCAAGTTCGCTGGAAAATCGGAGCTACCCGGGAAGCCCATGTTGTACGCAACGACTAAACAGTTTTTAGAACTCTTCGGATTAAGAAATATTCGAGAACTTCCTACATTAAGCGAAATTGATAAACTGATCCCTGAAGGAATTGGGGATGATAGTGATTTGGGTAAAGAAACCTTGGGCAGTTTAGCGGATAAAATCGCTATCGCCCCCGGTAAGAGTTACTCAGAAGCAGAATCGGAACTTCTTTCTATTACCGACGCCATTTCAGAGATATCCACGAGCAGTGAGTTCTTTGAACAAGAAAAAGTAAGAGAGCGGGAACGACGGGATAATGAAAGGGCGCAAGACCTAAGAGAAAGACAAATCGTGGGAGAGATCTTAAACGAAAATGATCAAAAGTGGCTTCTTAAATTTGAAATGAAGCTGGAGGAGAAGCTGAGTTCCGCTATGACCGTTGAAGCCCCTGAAGCGACTACTGTCACTGAGCCTTTTCTTGAGTCCATTGAGACGTCTGTGGCTACCGAACCATCCGATGCCCCCGAAATTGTGGTCAAACACAAGTCTAAACCCAAGGATGAAAAGGTAGGGGTGGCTTCCCTTACCGCAGCGGCCAGGGCGGCATTTAGCGAAAACGATCTGTAATGAGACTCGACCGATTAGTTTGGGTTTTAGGTTTTATAGCCCTCTTACTAGCCGTATCGGTTTATTTTTCTAAAAAAAAAATAGATGAAAAAGAAAATGCTCCTGTGGCGAAGATTGTCATTGATTCGCCTTCTCCCGAACCCATTGTCGATAAAGATCCGAAGAAAAATACAGAAGATGAACGACAAAGAAATGGTCCGCTGGAAATTAAGGGTTGCACAATTCAATCTGAATTCACAGGTATGAAGGCGACCCTTGGAAGGATCGTGAATAGCGATTTTGATCAACACCGCAATGCCGAGTTCTCAAAGCTTGTGGATCAATTTCG
>JABDDW010000029.1 GCA_013287405.1 Deltaproteobacteria bacterium | reverse complement strand
AAATTGATGGAGAATTTTGCCCAGAGTGGGGCGAGAGGCCGCGAGATTTTTTTCTGGATATGCAGAATAAAGATGGGGGGTGGGGCGAACCTGAGGAGAGCTACAGGGATCCGAGGGCAGCTGGATGTGGCCCCTCTTCGGTGGTTCAATCGAGTTGGGCTTTAATGGGACTTGTGGCTTGTAATGATGGATCACAACGAGCGGCCAAAGCTCTGAGGCGTGGAGCAGATTACTTGATTTCAAAGCAAAACCAAGATGGAACTTGGATTGAAGATCGTTTTCTAGGCACGGTTTTTCCTGAGATGGTGTATTTTAGATACGAACTCTATCCAGCTTACTTTCCTCTAATGGCTCTTAAAAAGGTAAGTGAACTAATAACCGAAAGGGTACCCTTTTAGGTATCTTGACAGATCAAGTTCCGACCTATAACTTTTTATAGGGATGCTTAAGCCACTACTTCTTTTTGCAAGCTTCTTTTTATTCTCGACTTTTCTCTATGCTTTTGACTTCAATTCAGACACCAGCGGTGGGTCTCAAACCTTTTCAGAAGCTTTGTCCTTTGACGGGTATTGGGACGATAATTCTAATTTAACGCCAAATGAACTAGCCATGGTTCGACGCTCCATCTGGAGTGCCGATTACATTTATTCCCGTCAACAGGTTTCAAATAGCAGCGGAGTCAATATCGCCGATAACACCAGTGAATTAGATCTGGGCGCCGGGTACAGAATGAAAAAAACTTATGAATACGGGGTGGGGCTTACCTATGCTGTAACTCCCGATGAAAACTTAAGGGATGTGGGCCCCAACATTTATTATAGTAAAACTCTGCCTTTGGCGCCGCCATCTGAAGATTTTTATTCGACCTTGGCCGTTAAGCTCATGCTCTCAGATCTAAATTACGTTCAGACCTTTACAACATCAATTCTCACGCGAACGGGAAAGAGTAAACCCGTCAACGGTGAAAGTGGTATAAATCAGCTCTTTCCCACACTGGCTCTCACATGGAACGCCCTTGAATCTTTGACTGTTAAAGGCGAGTACGCCCATTATTTTTATAGTCGAAACGTCAATGATTTCTTGGCTACCCTAGACTCCCCGAGAGCTGTCGCCGTCGGAATATTTGGCCTTACTAACGCGGTCTCAAGTTTTAATACGGACTTATGGCAGTTAGAAGTAAATTGGTTTCCCATCGACAAATGGGAATTTGATGCGGGTGGAACGATAGCTACAAGCGCCATCGACGGCAGTTCTCCGTGGACGCTCAAAGAATCAGTTCTTTTTGATTTTTCAAAATATTGGTCCGGCGGACTTTCTTACGAGTACGAGCAGTCTAATACATTGGTTGAACATCTCTACACCATAACGTTTAAATATTCGGGGGATTGATCTCTCGCTCCTTTCAAAAAACTCTCAACCTCCCTCTTTATACAGCCAACCGAGAGGTTGAGAGTTGGAGATCTCTTCTGCTGAGATTTCTACAGAGACATCGGCAGTTCCAATATTTGTTGTGGGGAAGACTTCTCTCCATTTGCCATCAATTTCTAACATGATTTGTGACATGCCCTTTACAACTCTGATCCAAGCTCCCGTAATCGAAACAGATTTTTTCTCTTCTAGTTCTACTTGAGGAATTACGTAATGTGAAGCTGTATGCATAAATGGCTCTCCTTCTGCGGAGCGATGACGGTACCGGTCCGCTTATATTTACTGATTACTAAAGCAACTTCTAAGCCATCGAGCAATCTTCTACTTTTGAGATAATAAGAAGTAAAAAGACGTCAGTAAGGCATCCCCTTATTTTTGATTATGAGGATTCAAAAATAAGACGCCATGATTTAAAGATTGAATCGTCCAATGCAGGTTTAATAATTGAATAAAGGGATTTAAAAATTAAATCTATTTAAGACCTCAAGACTCGTAAACTCTTTTAAACGAGTCCGCTGACTCATTTCTCCGTGGCCCTAGCTTTGCTCTTGGGGCTTCAAGATAGTCACCATCAATTTGTCTCGCGAAAAGAGATTGACATGCTTTTAGGTATTTTGAACTTGTTATTTGTTTGCTTGAGTGGGGTTGTGGCGATCCTTTACAGAAACTGTTTACAAAGGGACTTTGAGCGCAATCCTCATAAATTTCTACCCACTTTTCGGGATGTAGATTTTGATACTTTATATAACGATCGCTTGAAAAAAAGCATTTCTTCGGAACCCAATATCAAACGAGGTTGATTTTGTACTTTAAGCTCTGGAAAAGATTTCGGGGCTTTTTATTAAATTAGTCCGTACTGTTTGCGTTTTCTCCAAAGCGTTGCTTTTGTAATCCCAAGAATCTCAGCCGATTTCTCCAGATTATTTTCTAGGCTAAGAAGAGCGAGAATATGGCTTTTTTCTACCTCTTCTAGAGATTTATAAGGAGAGTTAGCAGGATGTAGTTTTAGCTCTTGAGTAAATACTGGTGGGAGATCACTCAAAGTAAGCGACCTACCCTGTGAAAACATAATAAGCCGCTGCAAAGTATTTCTTAATTCTCTTAAGTTTCCCGGCCAAGTATAATTGAGCAACTTGTCAGTGACGTCTTTGGGGATCAGTGGAATATCCAAACCCCCTTTAGTTTTTTTTATCTCTTTTAAAAATCGGTCGATATAGACGGGAAGGTCTTCTTTCCGGTGACGCAAGGAAACGAGCATGACTTCCAAGGTATTGAGTCTATAGTAGAGATCCTCTCTAAATTTTCCTTCTTGAACGGACTCTTGCAAATCCTTATTTGTCGCAGCAAGTATTCTCGTATTTACAGAAATCTCCTCATTCCCACCAACCTTCTGAAAAACTTTATCCTGTAAAAAGCGAAGAAGTTTTGCTTGTCCCGTTGGAGATAGATCTCCAACTTCGTCTAAAAAAAGAGTCCCGCCCTCGGCAGCTTGAAGCTGTCCCATTTTATCAGAAGTCGCCCCAGTAAAAGATCCTTTAACATGGCCAAAAAGCTCAGACTCAAGGAGGGACTCTGTAAGTGTTGTGCAATAAACTGTAACAAAGGGCTTCAAAGCCCTGGGCGAAAGTTCATGGATGAGTTTGGCAAGTTCACTTTTTCCAGTCCCGCTTTCTCCTGTGAGCAAAATTGTGGTGTCCATTGGTGCCATTTTTTTTACAAATTCTTCAAGAGACCTAGATGCGGTAGAGGTGAGGCCAGCAAAGAAGTCGCGCCGGACCCAAGGTTTTTTGAGAGTTTTATTTTCACGCTTAAGGTCGATGAGATTTTGGATCTTGTTAAGAAAATGTAGGAACTGGTCATTAGTAAAGGGCTTGGGAAGATAGTCGTAAGCGCCTTCCCTTACGACTGTAATCGCATTTTCTATAGAAGCAAAGGCCGTCATAACTACAATCAAAGCCTCGGAATGAATTACCTTCACCTCTTTGATCAGATCGAGACCCGTCTTACCCCCCATTTTAAAATCGGTTAGAATAAGATCAAATTCATTTTCCTTAATTTTCGTCATGGCCTCATCCACCGAGTTGGCTGAAACGAAAACACATTTTGTGTCTTTAAGGCTAAGTCCTAAAGAGCGGCAAATATTTTTATCATCATCAACTACAATCATCTTAAGGTTTAAGTTTTTCTTCAAATCTGTCATGGCAGTAACCCCGCTAAGTGAACCAAGGGGAGAGAAACTGTGAATATAGCCCCAGTCGGGATATTGGGAGAAAATTTAATAGTACCGTTATGCGCTTCAACCACTTCCCTAGCGATAGTGAGCCCTATCCCCAGGAAACCGGTAGTTTTCTCCTCTCCTATATCTGTAGCGGCTTGAAAATAAGGATCAAACATGCGCTTTTGTATTTCCGGTGGGATGCCAGGGCCCTGATCCGCCATCTCAATAAAAATTTCAGAATCTGAATTTTTAAGAGTTACTTTAATAGTTGTGTTAGGAGGAGATATTCTAACGGAATTTGCTAAAATATTTGAAATGACCCAGGGGAATTTTACTTGGTCTATTTTTGCGAGTGGTTTCTCAGTACCATTTATCTCAAACTCGATATTTATCTTCTTATCTCTAGCCAGCACTCTAAACGGCTTAAGCCATTGGGTTAGCGCCTCATCTAGATAAACCTGCTCAAGTAAGAGTTTAAGGGAGCTTAGATTTTCTACGCCGACCTGAATGAAATCATTGGCGACTGCACGTATTCTTGAAACGTCCTCATTTATGGTGTCGACAAGCAGCTGTCCATCGGTAGATAGGTCATTTTTGTGTTCGGTAAGTAGTTGAGAACACACGGACAGAGACTGCAGAGGAGTTTTTAATTCGTGTGAGAGCACACCAATGAATTCCCTCCTGAGTTTTTCTGTTTGCCTTCGATCAGTTACATCATGAAAGAGATAAAGAGTTCCAGTGACAACTCCTTTTTCGCTCTCAATTTCTCGAAACCGAACTGAAAGGGACCGTTTCTTTCCCGCTACAGTTATTTGAGTAGCCTGATGCTGGGTAAGGTCTGATTGAAGAATTGTTCTTAAATGCAGGTAATTCTCATTTGTCGTGGAAAGGTCGGTCCACTGGCGACCTATAATTTCTTCAAGGGGGAGATCAATAAATTTCTTAATTCCGGAATTGGCATGGAGTACGATCCCATCCGTATTAAGCACAAGTATGGCGTCTTCTACAAACGTAAGAATTGTTCGAAGCTCATTTCGTTGGGTGTTTATTTCCTCTACATTGAGTTGTCTTAATTCGCTTAAGTTATTCCACATCTGAAACATTTCGTGATTTAGAATTTTTAATTCTAGGCTTGTAGGTGTTGGAAGTTTCAGTTTTGTCCCCAATACCGGGCGACTGCGGAGAGTTTCGGCAATGGCCTTGAGTGGGTAAGCCAACCTATTGGCAATACCATTTGAAAGGAAAAGAACAATAATGAGAGTGACGCATAAAAATACTATCCCGCCACTAAACACTTTATTCCCAAGGTTAGAGCTTTTTTCTGCAATGCGAAACATGCCTGCTTCGTTGATGGTTACGAGTTGATGCAAATTCTCATTCATCCGGTAAAAATCATCTTGAGAAATATTTGACGGATCGGTTCTAGATTTATCCCAAAGAATTCGAATATTTTTAGCGATCTCGCCCTCACCTGGTTCAGTGATATTGTGCTCCTCTAAGGTCAGGGCATCTTCAAACTGTTTTTCCCACTGGGCTATATTGCCTTTGGGATCAAGATCCGGATGTTTAAAGCTAGACCAAGCTTTCATCATTTGACCAGAAGCCGCAATTGAATCATAGTTAACGTGAATTAGCCGTGGAGTCATCCGACTTGTCTGTGCCACAGCCACGATCATTAAGATTCCGAATATCGCATAAAGGCCAACGACCCAGAGAAATCGAGACACGATTTTAATTCGTAGGGGCGGTAGATAGGGGTGGAAATTCTTCGCCATAATCATGTACTCCCTAAAGTGCTGACAATATGAACGTCAATTCCTACGGAGTCATGAATAAAGTTTAGAAGAACAGAACCAAAGAGCCGAGCCTGAAGGGGAGAAAGTCTGGATTTTCCAAAAACGGCATGACCAACGTTGTGATCTAGAGCGAAGTTAACAAGAGCTGCTGAAATGTCCTCAGCTGGAACGATGACCACTTCGATTCCCAAAGTTTTAGCAAGTTTTAAATTGTTCTGTAATTTTCTCTGAAGGGTTGAGTCGATACGTGTTGGGCTCTCCATTTTTGTTTGGATGTATATAGCATAACACTTGCTCGAAAGCTGCGCTGCGAGCTTTGCCCCCTTCCTCAGTAGGATAGCCGCATTCGTCGGGTCCGAGCTGAGAGAGATCATCACGGCTTCTTGGCTTTGGGCGCCTGCTTGTCCTTTAAATAAGAGTTCTTCGTCAATCCGGCGTATCTGATCTCCGGCGGCCTCTCTAAGAGCGCTTTGCCTTAATAGAGATAAGTTCTGGTGGGTAAAAAAATGCGTTAGAGCAGTTTCAGCTTTTGCTTTGTCGTATATTTTCCCAATCCTAAGTCTTTCTCTTAACTCTTCGATAGCTACGTCTACCGCAACTATTTGCCCCGCTCTTTGTAGAATATTATCCGGAACTCGTTCTTTGACGGGAGTATTTGTCAGGGCCTCAACTTTCTGCGCGACCGTTTCGAGGTGTTGAATGTTCAGAGTGGTGATGACGTTAATTTGATGGTCTAAAATATCAAATACATCTTGATACCGTTTTTCATTTTTTGAGCCAGCTGCATTGGTGTGGGCTAATTCGTCGATGAGGACGACTTGGGGGCGCCTTTTGACTACTGCATCAACATCAAGCTCTTCAAGTTTCTTACTTACAGAATTGAGTTGTTTTCTTGGCAGGATTTCTAAGCCTTTTACAAGATCCCAGGTTTCAGGTCTGTTGTGGGGCTCCACGTATCCAATGACGACATCTAGGCCGGCTTTTTTTAATCTATGAGCTTCGCTCAGCATTGAGAATGTCTTGCCCACCCCTGCGGCGTAGCCTAAGTAAATCTTTAGGGAGCCTTTCTTTTGTCGCTCGATCAGTTCTTGAAAATCAGTATTTGCAGTCAAAAAATTTCCTCTAAATTTCAAAGTGATGGCCTACTAAATTAGGCCATACTTTTTGTCCTCTCTACAAAGCAGCCTTCGTTACTCCGAGTATTCTGGTTACCCCTTCAAGATTAAATAGAGTACGAAAGGCTAACAGCACTACAAATATTTTTATTTCCGTCAAACAAGAGTCATCTTAATTTCAACTCACTTTTTTATAAGACTTCTAATGAGTTCGCCTTTAGTCACAGATAGTTTAACGACGATTAATGTAAAGGTTTGAAAAGTCAATTATTACTCGAAAGGAAGTTTGCCACCAAAATGACGCAATGTGCACGTTTAAAAAACATAATCTTCGTTTCATTTTTAAACGTGAAAATCTTGTCTAAGTGTTTGATTTTATTTTTTATTTGCAATCTCATCTCTTTTGAGAAATTGTCCTCCCGGATGAAAAGGAATTTTGTGCTCAATGTTACCCACAGAATGGGCCCACTAGTTCAGTTTTAACTGCGGCGTTACGTTGTCGCGAAACTGATGGAGGAGAGCTTTATTATGAACGATTGGTCAATGTTCGGTTTTTTTGTTTTATTGTTCGGTCTCAGCTTCTTATTCATAAAAGGATGCGACCGAATCGTTCAAACTAAGAAAGAAGGCAAGTAAACAAAATGAGTATTGTTGACGGAGGACTTCTTGTCATTTCATTTGGGACATTTTTATACCTCCTCTACGCCCTTTTGTTTCCGGAAAAGTTTTAACGAAGGCCGATAGCTAAGGCCTGCTAGGCGATAGCTGACCGATACAGTCTGCAGCCCCGCTACCGCCGGGTGGAAGAGAAAGTGGAAGATTAATGACTGGACGTGATTTTTTTCAGCTTGGTTTGTTTCTTTTGGTTCTTCTGACGACGGCTAAACCCCTTGGCCTTTTTATGCAAAGGGTTTTTGGCGGCGAAAAAACGTTTTTGCACTCTTTCTTTGGAAGAATTGAAAACCTTATTTACAGATTCTGCATGATCAACCCAAACGAAGATCAAGAGTGGACCGGGTACGCTGGAAGCGTGATGGCTTTTAGCGCCATTGGTTGCGTAATAACTTATTTTATTTTACGTTTTCAATCGCACCTCCCTCTAAATCCCCAACATTTCGCTGATATCAACCCCCATCTTGCCTTCAACACGGCGGTGAGCTTTACCACAAATACGAATTGGCAGTTTTATGGTGGGGAATCTACTATGAGTTATTTTTCCCAAATGGTGGGGCTGACATTTCATAATTTTATGTCCGCAGCCGTGGGAATTTGTGTTGCCGTAGCTCTTATTAGAGGCTTTGTCACTAGAGAAGGTAGGGGGATTGGGAACTTTTGGGCCGACCTTGTAAGATGTAATCTCTATATTCTTTTGCCCATGAGTTTCATTCTCGCGCTTTTTTATATTTCTCAAGGAATGATACAAACCTTTGCGCCCTATCTTGAAGTGACAACGCTTGAAGGTTTAAAGCAAACAATAGCCTTGGGGCCGACGGCTTCTCAAGTTGCTATCAAAATGCTCGGAACAAACGGAGGAGGGTTTTTTAATGCCAACGCAGCCCATCCGTTTGAAAACCCAACTGCGCTTTCAAATTTTATTCAAATGCTCACTATTTTCATAATTCCCAGCGCGCTAGTTTATCAACTAGGTAACACCGTAAAAAATAAAATGCATGGGTGGTCTGTTTGGGCCGCTATGGGCATTGTTTTTGTATTAGGCGCTTTAGTTTGCGCTCACTTTGAATACAAGGGCAATCCCAAGTTTACATCTATGGGACTATCTTCCACTTCCAATATGGAAGGTAAAGAAGTCCGTTTTGGAATTTTCAACTCAGCTCTTTTTGCAACAGTGACGACGGATGCTTCTTGCGGAGCTGTCAATGCTATGCACGATAGTTTTACTCCACTGGGAGGACTTGTTCCTCTAACTAATATTATGCTTGGGGAGCTCATTTTTGGCGGCGTTGGTTCAGGGCTTTACGGAATGATAATTTTTATTATCCTAACTGTATTTATCGCGGGGCTGATGGTAGGTCGGACACCTGAATATTTGGGGAAAAAAATAGAATCTCGTGAGGTGCAACTCGTCTCGATTGCTATGGTTGTCATGGTCTTTACGATTTTGGTAATGGCAGCATGGGGAGTGACGGCTAAAGACGGGATTGCCGGAGTTTCTAATCCGGGTCCCCACGGTTTTTCACAAATTCTCTATGCTTACACTTCTGGTGTAGGGAATAACGGCAGTGCCCTCGGCGGCCTTTCCGGAAATACACCTTTTTGGGACATAACCATGGCTCTTGCCATGTTCGTTGGACGCTTTCTTATGATGATCCCCATGCTCGCAGTCGCGGGATCAATGGTTAAAAAGAGGATTCATCCTGGAGGAGAAGGGACTTTTCCTGTTCATGGGGGTCTCTTTATTGGCCTTCTATTAGGCGTAATTCTTCTTGTGGGGGCATTGACTTTCTTCCCAGCTTTAACGCTGGGTCCGATTTTGGAACACTTTGAGATGCTTAATGGGAAGCTCTACTAGGAATTTTGAGGACATAAATGGATCATACAGAAACTACTATTTCAAATAGTCAGATCGCAAAAGGTGCCATCGTGAGCTCCTTTAAAAAACTTCATCCAAAGGTCTTGATGAAGAATCCGGTCATGTTTGTTGTTGAAATAGGGAGCCTTCTCACCACTCTCTATTTCATTGGTGATCTTTTCAAGGGTCAAAGCGGACAAGCTCTCTTTAGCGGACAGATAGCTTTGTGGCTTTGGTTTACGGTTCTGTTTGCAAACTTTGCCGAAGCCATGGCTGAAGGCCGTGGAAAGGCCCAGGCTGAATCGTTAAAAAAAGCGAGAAAAGATGTCAAAGCAAAAATCAAGTTGCCAGATGGTAGAATCGAAATTGTATCATCTGGCACCCTTAAAAAAGGTGATGTTGTTATTGTTGAGGCCAGCGAAGTTATTCCTGCCGATGGAACAGTTATAGAAGGCGTGGCCTCTGTAGATGAGTCGGCTATTACTGGAGAGTCAGCCCCTGTGATCCGCGAGGCCGGTGGCGATCGAAGTGCAGTCACGGGTGGAACTCTTGTGTTGTCCGATAAAATTGTTATTAAGATCACAGTTAACCCGGGTGAAACATTTCTAGACCGTATGATTGCCCTCGTCGAAGGAGCTTCCCGTCAAAAAACTCCAAATGAAATTGCGCTGAATATTTTGCTTGCTGGTCTCACAATTGTTTTTTTATTGGCCGTGGTCACGTTAAAACCTTTTGCCCTCTACAATAATACTTCTGTTTCTGTAGTTATTCTTATTTCTCTTCTCGTTTGCCTCATACCTACAACTATCGGTGGGCTTTTGTCTGCCATTGGCATTGCTGGAATGGATCGCTTGAGATCGCGTAATGTCCTTGCAATGTCGGGCCGAGCTGTAGAAGCGGCTGGAGATATCGATGTTCTCCTTCTTGACAAAACAGGAACAATCACTCTTGGAAATCGAATGGCCACGGATTTTATTCCAATAGCTGGAGTGACAGCTCATGAACTAGCGGAGAACGCTTATCTGGCTTCATTCGCTGATCTTACTCCTGAAGGACGCTCCATAGTTAAACTAGCCGGAGAAAAGGGGACAAAGTTAGTTGAACCCGGTGGCGCTAAA
This sequence comes from Deltaproteobacteria bacterium, assembly GCA_013287405.1. The sequence continues at coordinate 8,397 of JABDDW010000029.1, read as the reverse complement.
ATTATTCCATTTTCTGCTGAGACAAGGATGAGTGGCGTTGACTATAACGGCATCTCGATAAGAAAAGGGGCTGCAGACGCCGTTCAAAGTTGGATTGGGGATATTCAAGGTAGCGTTGTTTCTGAGCTTAAAAAAGCTACAGAAAAAATTGCACAATCTGGTGGAACTCCTCTTGTGGTTTCAAAGGGAAAACAGCCTTTAGGCGTCATACATCTCAAAGATATAGTTAAACCCGGTATAAGCCAGCGCTTTATTCGTATCCGTGCTATGGGCATGAAGAGCATTATGATTACAGGAGATAACCACTTAACTGCTGCGGCCATTGCTGCAGAGGCCGGAGTCGATGATTTCCTAGCTCAGGCAAAACCCGAGGATAAACTTAGCCTTATCAAGAAGTATCAACTCGAGGGCGGAATGGTCGCAATGACGGGCGATGGAACTAACGATGCTCCAGCTCTTGCCCAATCTGACGTCGGCCTTGTCATGAATACCGGTACTCAAGCAGCTCGCGAAGCTGGAAATATGATTGATCTTGATTCTGATCCGACAAAGATTATTGAGATCGTGGAAATCGGAAAGCAGCTACTCATTACAAGAGGTTCCCTTACTACATTTAGCATCGCCAACGACGTAGCTAAATATTTCGCAATCATTCCTGCAATTTTTGCGAGCACCCTTCCAGCTCTTGGCGTTTTGAATGTTATGCATCTACAGAGTCCTGAAAGTGCCATCTTATCAGCAGTTATTTTTAATGCCCTTATCATTATTGCGCTCGTCCCACTCGCTCTGAAAGGTGTTGCCTATAAACCAAGCTCTGCGGCCCAAATCTTAAGACGTAATATTTTAATTTACGGTGTTGGGGGCGTCATTATTCCATTCATTGGGATAAAGGCCATTGATCTTATTATTACGAAGCTGCATTTAATTTAGAGGATATAGACTCATGCGAGGAATCTTTAAAAGATCGATTTTAATGACCATAGCCCTTCTTATAATCACTTGCGGAATTTATCCTCTGGCCGTTTGGGTCGTTGGGCAAGTGGTTTTTCATCACAAGGCCAATGGCAGTATTGTTTTAAGAAATGGAAATCCTATTGGATCCGCTTTAATCGCCCAGAATTTTCAGAGGCCAGAATATTTTCACCCACGACCGTCGTCTGCCGGAGATAAGGGTTATGATGCCGCGAATTCTTCCGGGTCAAATCTTGCCATGACCAATAAAAAATTTATTGATGGTGTTGCTGCGAATATAAAACAATTGCTTTCCGACAATCCAGGCCTGGCAATGGGAGAAGTTCCCAATGATATGGTCATGGGTTCAGGTAGTGGTCTTGATCCCGATATAACTATTGAAAACGCCTTTGCCCAAGCATCTCGCGTCGCTAGAGCCCGTAAATTAAAAATAGAAGATATAAGAGATATTGTTCAAAAAAATATTCAGGGTCCGGACCTTGGAATTTTAGGGGAAACGCACGTTAACGTTTTAGAACTTAATTTGGCATTAGGTGAAATTCCTACGCCTTCTAAATAAAAAGGGTGGTTATATGAAAATGTTCGGTTTAGTTTTTTTTCTTCTTATGAGTTTTGGCCTTCAGGTTTTAGCTCAAGAGTCCTCGACTCGAGTTTCACAATCTGAAGCCAGGCTACCGGCTCAAGAGGCTCCTTCGAAACCCGCTGCTGCGGTACCATTCGCCTTTGGCGATTTCACTTGGGCGCCAGCAAGTTATGCGCCCCTTGAGACGCCTCTCGCAACAAAGTATTTTGTGCCAGAAATAAGATTAGATTCAACTTACCACTACTCCTTCAATAATCCCGTAGATAACACGATATCCGGTTCTAGCGAGGTTTTCAGGGCTAATGAATTTCAAATCACTCAGATTGGGGTGGGTGGAGATGTAAATTATCAAAACGTTGGGTTCAGACTTATGACCCAGTTTGGTATGTACTCGACAACAACTCCTCGTAATGATGCAAGCCCATCGCGAGGCCAGTGGGATTTGGCCGATGCCTATAGATATATTTCTGAATCATATGCCACCTATCACTTGGATGTAGATAACGGGATCAACGTTCAAGCCGGAATCTTTATGTCTTATATTGGTCTTTGGAGTTATTATAATTTCGATAACTGGACCTATCAACCTTCTTACGTCTCATCTAATACGCCTTGGTTTTTTAACGGAGTGCGTGTTCAATATTTTCCGTCAGATAAACTTAAGATTGAGCCATGGCTTATTAACGGCTGGCAATCTTATGGGGAGTTCAATAAGAGTCCCGGTGTAGGACTTCAAGTTCTCTGGAAGCCAACTGTAAATCTCGAAGTTCTTGGCAATCAATATTATGGCACCGACACCCTTGGTACTCCTAATCGCAGGCGTGTTCATACTGACGACAGCATAATGTATAGATACTTTCTTAGAGATGGGAGTCATGGAATAAGTCAAGCTGCGGCGTCGTTGACCCTTGATGCGGGTTGTGAAAATGGCGGTGGAGTAGCTTGTAATAATCAGTATTTTCTAGGCTTCATGGCCTATAATCGCTTGTGGTTTGACCGCAATCTCTTTGGTCTCACTTTTGGTGGCGGAGCCATCACTAATCCCGGTCGCTATTTAGTATTAATGCCGCCAATCAACGGGGCGACGGCATCGTCCGGTGCTTCAGGTCCCGCTAATGCTGCCACCGGAACCCCTGCTTATAGCTACTTTACTGAAAATCCAGGCGATCCCTTTAATGCTTGGGATATTCAACTCACAGGCGATTACATGCCCACGAGAAATGTTACGTTTCGTCTGGAATACACGTATCGTAGTGCCAGCGTCCCCTATTTCTCAGGTCCTGGAGGCGTAACTCCACAGGGCGGCAATCAGGGATCTCCCGGATCGTACGTCCAAGGTTTTGTACCCGATTTGCAAGAAGCAGAACATCGGATTACTGCAGCAATGATGGTGAGACTCTAATTAAAATATGTAGTAAAACTCAATCCTCTTGAATTGATGCCGGGCGAATTTTCTTGCTCGGCATTTTTAATTCTTTACGATTTGTTTAAAAGAACCCACTGACATCTGCTAGTGACACGCGCTCCGCATCAAGGGTGATGGCCTGGTTCTCTCAAGCAATACTTTACAATAGATAACTATTTAGACTACCCTTTAAGTTAAACTTAATTGGGGGCGCATCTACCTTATGACTCTTTCAGATATTTCAATAAAAAAGCCAGTTTTTGCATGGATGTTAATGCTTGGCCTTATTGTCTTTGGGGCGATTTCGTACTTTCTTATGGGGATCAGTCAGCTTCCCGACGTTGATTTTCCTGTTATCACAATTACGGTTACTTGGGCAGGAGCGTCTCCTGATGTTATGGAGTCTGCTGTAGCTGACATTATTGAAAATAATGTTATGAGTGTTGATGGGATCCAACTTGTTCAGTCCACATCCCAACAAGGCCAGACACAGATCACAATTCAGATGAACTTGACCCAGGACATTAATGTGGCCCTCGAGCAAGTTCAAACAAAGGTGAGTCAGGCTCAGAAAAATTTACCGCAAACCATCGACCCTCCTGTGATCACCAAAACAAATCCCGCAGACCAACCGATTTTGTGGGCCGCTGCTTATAGTGAGGGAGGGAGTCTCCGGGACCTTGCGCTTTTCGTCCGTGACCACCTCAAAGATGCTCTCACGACAGTGAACGGAGTAGGTGATATTTCTATGGGTGGATTTGTTGATCCACAAATGCGTATCTGGGCCAATCAGAGCGAAATGTCTAAGCGCGAGATCACCTATCAAGACATTATTGATGCCGTCAATAACGAACATCAACTCTCCCCGACAGGATACCAAGATGACAAAAATAAAGAAACCTATGTTCGTGTTCACTCTGAATTTGTAGATGCAAAGAGCTGTGACGACCTTATGATTCCGGCCAGGCAAGGGATTCCAGTATATAGGAATATCCGCGTCGGCGATGTGGCTAAGTGTGTAGAGGCGACTGACGAGGTCAGGAGGATTTCTCGCTATAAAGGTATCTTCCCCACCATAGGCCTCGGGGTCATTAAGCAGCATGGAACAAATGCTGTAGCTATTGGCGATATGGTGAAAAAGAAGATGGCGAACCTCGGAGATATTCTGCCTAAAGGCATGAATATGGGAGTTGTTACAGACACGACAGTTTTTATTCGAGATTCGATTAACGAACTCCTATTTACTTTGGGGCTAGCCGTTATTCTAACATCCATTGTGTGTTACCTTTTTCTGGGAACCTGGAGTTCAGCGTTCAACGTTGTTCTGGCCATCCCCGTCTCTCTTGTAGGTTCGTTTATCTTTCTTCATTTCTTGGGATTTACTGTAAATACTTTTACATTGATGGGTCTTTCGCTCTCCATCGGAATTGTAGTCGACGATGCCATTATGGTTCTTGAAAATATCACTCGCCATAATGAAATGGGAAAAAGCAAGGTTCTCGCTGCCATTGTGGGAGCTAGAGAAATCACTGGAGCAGCTGTCGCCGCGTCACTAGCCATCCTTGCTATTTTCGTTCCCGTCATTTTCATGCAAGGAATTATCGGGAAGTTCTTTTATCAATTTGGAGTCACTCTGTCTGTCGCTGTTATGCTTTCTCTTCTTGAGGCATTAACCTTGGCGCCGATGCGTTGTTCCCAGTTTTTAAAAATTGGAGGGGGGAACTTTGTAACTAAAAAAGTTCAACATTGGATGGACGCATTGGCCGTGAGTTATAAAAGGGGACTTCAGTGGTCTCTGAGATGGCGATGGACCATTATCGTTTTAGCCTTTGTCGTTTTCTTCATTTCTCTTCTGACTGTTAAAGGATTAAGAAAAGAAATGCTTCCTCCCCAAGATCAAAGTCGGTTTTTAATCACGATGTATACAAAGATGGGTTCGTCCATTCAATTTACCGACAGTGTTTTTAAAGAGGCAGAGAAGCTATTTAAGTCTCGCCCTGAGATTAAGATTTACTACGTCGCTGTGGGAGGTTTTGGGGGTGGGCTTGTTAATCAGGGGATTTCATTTATCACAATGAAAGATGTGGCAGATCGACCGATTGCTCCTCCTTTCAAAAAACGACCCAGTCAGCAAGAGTATATGCAGTACATGCGTGGTGAGCTAGCAAAGATTCCGGGAGTCGAAAGGGTGGCCATCTTGGATCTTTCTCTGACTGGTTTTAGTGCCCAACGAGGCTATCCTATCGAATTTGAACTTCAGGGCCCGGACTGGACCAAACTCGCTGAACTTTCCGTAGCTATGCGGAAAAAATTGAGCGCCTCAGGCTTAATGGCCGATGTGGATTCAGACTATAACCCAAATATGCCGGAGACAGAGATTCTCCCTGACCGAGTCAAAGCTGCACGTTATGGTGTCCCCGTAACTCAGATTTCAAATGCCGTGGCGGCCATGGTTGGAGGACTTAAACTACTTCCCAACAAATATACAGATAACGCCGGCCATCGTGATGATATTCAACTTAAACTTGTTGCCGACGAAAATAAAAACCCCGTCGATATCGATAAGATTCTTGTTCGGAATGTTCATGGAGAAGTTATCCCATTAAATAAAGTTATAAAAGCGGAAATGGGAAGCACTCTCTTAACGATCACCCGTTATAACAGAGAAAGAGGGATTGGTATTTTCGGGAATTTCACCGCCGGCAAATCTCAGTCGGTAGTTATGGATTATGTCAAAGAGATGGCTAAGGAGATGTTGCCCCCTGGTTATCACATTACCTTGTCTGGAAGTTCTCAGGCCTTCAATGAATCTATAAGCAGTCTTTTGGGCGCTATGATACTGGGAATCTTCGTGGCTTACATGATTTTAGCAAGTCAGTTTAATAGTTTTTTGCACCCCGTGATCGTCTTGCTGGCTCTTCCGTTCAGCATCACCGGGGCATTGCTGGCCATGTGGATGACAGACACCTCCCTCAATATCTATAGCGCTATTGGGATCCTCCTCTTAATGGGCATAGTTAAAAAGAATTCTATTCTTTTGGTTGAATTTACAAATCACCAGAGATCAGAAGGGCTTGGAGTTACAGAAGCGCTCCTAGAAGCTTGTCCCATCCGTTTGAGACCCATTCTTATGACTTCGATCGCCACGGTGGCTGCGGCCATACCAGAAGCGTGCGCCTTCGGACCGGGGGCCGAAGTTATTCGCCCCATGGCCATCGCCGTGATCGGCGGCGTTTGTGTTTCGACATTTTTAACCCTTTTTGTTGTCCCTTGCGCCTACAGTTTATTTTCAAGATTCGAGAGCCATAAACACGATGTCGAACTTAAAAAGTCTCTTAAAGTTTTGGGAGAATATCTTGCAACCCCCCATTTGGCCGCAGATACGAGGTTTGCCTCTGGGAATGGGGCTTCTCCAGAAGTTAAAGTTTAGTGCTCAACTACAATACACCCGGGGATTTGGACTTCCATTCCGACACGAAAGCTTTGAGGAGGCGCACCCTTCATAGAAACTTCTCCGTAAACTTGAATCCTTCGCACTAAGCCAAAGATTTGGCAGGTTCGCCAATGAGGTCTAGTTTCTAAGAAGTCCGTTAACAACTTCGCCCAAGTAGTGTTCATCGATTTTTGAAAAATCATTGAGATTGACGGAATCGATATCGAGAACGGCCCTCACTTCTTGCTTTGAATCAAAAAGTGGGACGACAATTTCGGAACGCGATTTTGAACTGCAGGCAATATGGCCGGGAAAGAGTTCAACATTGGGTACAATGATTGTCTTCCGTTCTTTCCAGGCTGTTCCGCAAACACCTTTTCCGAATCCTATTCGGGTGCAGGCCAGGGGGCCTTGAAAGGGACCCAGCACAAGCTCCTTCCCCTTAACAAAATAAAAACCGACCCATAAATGTCCAAAAGTTTCTTTTAATAGAGCGCAAATATTGGCTAAGTTTGCGACGGTATCTGTTTCACCCGCAATAACTGATTTTATCTGAGGAAGAATCTCCCGATATATTTCTTCTCGGGTTCCACTTTGATTAAATCTAATTTCTTCAGCCATTTTTAACACCTCTATGAGAGTTAATGCCCTATCTGCATAAGGGTTTTTTCAGCACTGTTTCAAATCAAATCTAGAAACTCTTTAAGAGCGCCTGATAACGAAGCTTTGAGTCCATCTGGAATTTCACCCATATCATTTCTGAACAGAGAGATGTCCCACGACAGAACTTGATCAATTAGAATTTCACTTTCCTTTATGAGGCCACATATTCCTTTTGGCACTTTGATCCGCAATGGATAAGCATTCTGATGTCTAACCTTTGTAGTTAGGGGAAGAATAACGGCTGACTTGAGTCCTGCTTTGCAAAATTCGGAAGGTTGAATACAAAGACAAGGTCTTTGCTTGCCGGGTTTGCTCCCAACCCTTGGCTCAAGATCAACAATGTAGAGATGCCACTTCTTCGGAACGATCACGGAAGCTTCTTGAACCTTCCGGCGCGTTTAAATCCACTCATGACATCAAGACCAGAATCCCCAACCACTTTTACTGCTTTTTGCCACCGTTTTACACGATTACGCCTTTCAACTTCTGCTTCCAGAAGGTTGAGTGCGGATCGCACAACATCAATTTTAGTTTTCATTCCAGTCTTTTCTTTGAGATCTTCAATTTTTTCGTCATCATGTTCTTGGATCATCAGCGGTTTTCCCATGTTTCAACACCTCTAATATATACTAATAAGTATACTCGAAAGTATATAAATTGCAAGCCCCCAACGGCTGCGTAGCGGGCATCCCACGGCTCATCTAGGGTTAAACGTTTGCTAGGTTTGCAGCGAACTATTCTTATTGAGAAAGCCTCGCTTTACGGTATTTATCCATTAGCTTGTTTGCTTGAAAATTAACGTGGCGAATTTGCTCAGTCATAAGGTCCAGGAGAACTTCGGGATTTTGAAATTGGGCACAGTTCTGCGTATCCGTTCCTAAGCAGTTTTTCCTAATCCAGTTTATTGAATCTATTGGACCCTGCGCACTGTCTACGCTCTTAGGTTGAACATTGATCCCAATAAGATACAAGGGCAAGTAATTTTTATTTATCGCCATCAAATAGAAATTCAAAGGTTGCTTGGCAGGAGCCTGAGGTGATTCTTCCATATCACTCACGGTGGATTCCAAAATATTCAAAACGACGACCTTTTTTTGATCCTGACTCATGTGGGATTTAGCTTTTTGGAAGACATAATAATTTTCTTCGAACTTGCCATTAACTTTAAGTTCTCGTTTTTTAAAAGCATCGACGCTGTCTAGTGCCGCAAGATATCCTTGGCTCGTTAGTGCTGGCTTAGTTTGACCAAAAACCGAACCGCACGCCATATTTAAAAAAAATACACCTAAAATCAATAAACAATAGTTTGTCGTCATACGAGAGACAGCTGCACATCCCGTG
>JABDDW010000028.1:66-18686 GCA_013287405.1 Deltaproteobacteria bacterium | reverse complement strand
CAGTCGTTATTATCACATTTGATTTCGCCATAGCTAGAAGGGTCATTCGTCAAGGTTCCGCTTCCCTCGTAAATTGGAAACTGGCCGACGCCAGCAATGAGTGACGACGGTATTTCCGTGGGGTCTTCTGAATTGTCCTTTGCGAGAACAACCTCCCCTTGCCGAGTAGGATTATTTTTCCAGATCATGGCAAATCGTCGAGCGGTATAGGGAAATTGAATTTCGCAGGAGGCTTGCTGCTGCGGAGTGCAGGTATTATCAATAAGGGTTAAGGTTGTTTTAAAAACTCGCCGCTCTTTTTTGCCTACAAATTCGGCGACCCGGCCATCGTCAAAGCGAATCTCCGCAGGTATTCCCTCTCGATAAAATATCGTATGACTTCGAGAATCCCCGGAATCTTGTCCAGCCATGGCGACGCCAGATATGATCAACAAATTAAGTAATAACAAACTTTTTAATTCCATGGTGAATCTTTACCTTCCCTATGCGCCTCTGCTCAATTAGAGAAAAATGACGCTGGTGTTAATTTGAAGGTGGTTCGGCTATACCTTTTTTGACTTCTTCTTCATAATAGTTTGTTTTGTGATCGCAGTACTTGTGGGTATACAGATGAGGATTCGCATAGGCACGGGAATTCACTCTGCGATATGCCCAGATGTGGGCGTCTTCATCTGGGGGGCGGCCGGCACTTATTTTGCGTCCTTCAAATAGGCACAAAGTATTCAGCGCATCCGTTAAACTGACGTAAGTGGCGATCATAACGCGCCAATCTGGGTACTTCGTATCTGGCCCGAACCTATCTAATGCGATATCGGGGTTCTGTCGTGTAACCTCGCCAATATAGTTTATAGCGTCCTCTTCCTTGGCAAAGTGTCTAAGAATGGTGAAATAGCCATTGGCTTGGGTATAGGGTATAGAGCCTTGGCGTAAATACCTTGCCGCGAACTCTTCATTCCGTTCGCTTTGGGCCTGTGCACTGAATGCACTCAAAATAAAGGTTCCAATAATAATAAAATATTTCAAGGACTTCATGGGGCTCCTCTTTAACTTAAAACACACTTTAACCTAAAAAGAGTAGGAGCATAGACCGTGCCGAATTGAGCCTAGCCTATTTAGACGTGGAGCCCCCGGTAAGTGTCTAACTTTTTGAACGGGACGCAAACTGTCACTTCCTATTTCGATAGCTATAACAAATAATGGGGTTTGTCACATTGGTTAAAAGTTAGGCTCGGTTTTCAGGGAGTCAGTCGTCGGGTTGGTCACGCTTAGAAAGTTGCGGAGACTGAAGAGCCGGCAAACCAATCGGTTTGCAGTCCTGTATCGGGTTTGGAGCCGGCGTGAAAGAGGGGGACGCCAAAGATGAGGCTGGCTTTGATTCCACTTTGCGCGCTGAAGGGGAGATGGGAGACTAAAGCAACGGTTCCGTCCATACTTGTCCCGGCGCGGTTGAGATCGGGTTGGGTTCCGCTGGGGCCGGGCTGCCCGGTGCTGGGGTCGGTTTGCTGAAATTTACTTTCTTTAACCACTAGAAGAGGCCGGTCATTCATCGTTTTTTGTTTATTCTTGATGTTGACATTAATCTCGGGCGAAAAGATTTTTATAAATTCATAGCTTGCGGTGGTTGTGTCGCCGAAATCATCGCCCAATTTGTAGCCCGAAGAGTTTTTACCGTTATGGATTGTTGCTTCAAGTTTGTTTCCAAGGGTCCAGTGATTGCTTGTAAAAGTATAAGAGATACCCGGAACAAAATCGAATGTTCCGGAGCCGAGCTGATTTCTCGGGTTTAAGGGCAATCCATCAGGTCCTGTGAGATCTGTAGCTCCCGTGGGAATAGTTGTTCCGGCATAGGCCTCAAAGCGATGGAATACATCTTTGTAGATACTGTATATTCCTTGAACCTTACAGTCGCCGAGTCCTTGAACATAAATGGTGCGCTGAAGATTTCCTTTTTTCATTTGATACTGATTGTCTTGAGCTGCCGTGACAAAACGTAGGGCCCATTTTTCCGTAAGGCCCACACGCAGGCCAAGAAGGTGGGACTGGGTTGTGGAATTCACTGTGCGTCCTAAAGAAGAATTAGGAACTGAATTGCCGGTCCCAATGGCGCTATTTGATCGTATGGAGTAGTCGTAAATTTCAGAGAGCTTGTCAGGGCCCGGAGGTTGCCAGGGGATTTCTGGCGTCGACGTTGACGTCCCCTCAGGTTTTGGAATTCCAGATCTAATCGTGTCTTGACCTTTAGCCTGAAAGGGCAAGGTTATGGCCGCAATCACCAATGTGAACACTAAGAAACGTTGGACTTCCCCGAACCCCATTGGTTACCCCCTCAGGTAGGAGTCCCGGTAACTAGTACACTTTGACCTAGATGTCAAACTTGCGAAGTACATTGATGGCGCTTTTAAAGCCCACCTTCAATATTCTCCGCAGAATATCGGGGTTAAGGGAAAAATGGTCGGCAAAGAACATGTGGTGATCCTGAGGCAGGGGATGAATATAAATGTGGTCGAGATTTCTATTAAAATTCATTTTTTCTGTGAGGGAATCCAGAAGTTTTTTCTTATGGGCCAAGGGCAAATGGTTTTTCTCAAAGTATTCATCAACCATATCGATAAGGACGCGAATGTCCTCCCGAGCTTTGATGCTCTTGAGTATTTTCTGCTCCACGACCTGATACAAGGCTTGGTTTATTATAACGGGAATTCCAAACTGACTTAAAGAACCTACCGCCTTTGTGTAGTGGTAAGGTTGTATAGAATAACTGGCGATGATCAAGTCAGCGCCGCGATCACCGGCGACGTGGGTGGACAGGGTATCTCGTATCTCCCCATCGAAATAGTAAACTTGCTCGCCGCCTTCGTCAGGAATGCAATATGGAGCAAAAACTGGCGGTAAGCTAATTGAAGCAGCCACGGCGTCGCTGATACTCACGTGATTTACAAAAGTTGTTTCTCTCGATTTGGCCATCGAAACTTTTGGGCCAAAGACGGCCTTTCTCGAATGGTTCAAAAAGGTTGCAACAGCAAAGAAATCGACACCGAGCTCATTAAAAGAATTTGTGGGAAGGACGTGTTTTCGCAAATAGGATTCAACTCTTTTTGCTGTAAAGAGGCCTCCCACCTTAAAATTACTTTTTACAAGAGTCTCCAAGCCACGAGAGCGGAGGGGGTGTTTCTTAAATAAAGCGTCCCTGATACTCATTAAAGTTGGTGCATTAAGAGAGAAGATATCAAAATACGAGAGGGGTTTAATCTTTGTTCGTTCGCTGGCCCCAAAAAGAATTCCCGCTCCCGCCTCAAAGCTTTCAATAATGTCTTCAATTTTATGACCTGAAGCCAGAAATGCCGAAACTAGAGCCCCGGCGCTAGAGCCAACATAGGTTTTTATAGCAAGAGGGTCGTCAATAAACGGGCTTTCTTCGACCTTCTCCCTCGTTCCGCCCACGAATCTAAATCCCTTTTCTTGCAAGGCTAAACACACCCCTATATGGAAGGCTGAGGCCTTCATCCCCCCGCCGCTTAAGACGAGTGAGATCTTCTTCTTCTTGCTAATTTTGGTCATGAGACACCAGGATACCAATTAAAGGACGGATATTTAAGCCTTTTTGCGATCGGCTCTCCAGCCTGGACTATGCAGCCCATACGAATCAGGTTTACAATTAACTCCAACATGTTAGACTTGAAGACTCTTGGGGGGAACGAAATGCCAGGCTGGTTGCCGCTTTTAAACTATTCGACAAAATATAACGTCAGTCTTTCAACCTTAAGACGTAGAATCAAAGCGAGAACCATTGAATTCAAGCTGGACCAGGGTAAATATTTAATTCTAGACTCGGCGCCCGAACCCCTTCAGCAAGTTGCAGCGCCAGCTGTTGATAATAGTTCTTTGCCGTTTAATGGCTCCCCTACTGAAGTAAACCACTCTACTTTTGTCGAAGCTTCTGTCTTGACCTCAGCAAATCGGTTGGTAGAAGAGATAAAGTCAGCTTATGCCAAGATCCTCCAAGAGAAAGAGGAGCAGATTTCTCAGCTTAAAGAGGAGATCATCGACCTGCGAATGTTAGTTCGAATTTTAGAGGACACGTCGAAGTCTAATTCAGTTCTTGATCAAAAAAAATCGGAGAGAGAGTTAACCCCGCCTGACTCTATAGATTATCTTTTTGGGGACTTTCAAAAGTTTTAAGCCGCCCCCGCGACCACTCTATTTTTTCTGTTCTTGTGGCCACTCACGCTGGGTTTATCATCAACGGATTTGAGTGGTGCAATTTTTCGCTCCAGGGCCACGCTAAGGACCTCTGATAGGTTTTTCACCGGAATAAAATTGAGTTTTTTTCTAAATTCTTCCGGGATTTCTTCCAGATCTTTAACATTTCTAAAAGGGATAATGACGTCTTTCACGCCCTGTCGCATGGCTGCTAGAGATTTTTCCTTAAGGCCACCGATGGGAAGAACTTTTCCTAAAAGAGTCACCTCACCCGTCATAGCTACGTCTTTTCGCACGGGGTTGCTTGTCAGCAAGCTAATCAAAGCCGTGGCCATTGTAATTCCGGCGGAAGGGCCGTCTTTAGGAATGGCTCCGGCGGGTATGTGAACGTGGATGTCATTTTCGGAGAAGAAGTTTTCCTCCAACCCCAGTTCTTTTGCGTGGCTTCTTGCAAAGGTCAATGCAGCTGTAGCGGACTCTTTCATGACATCCCCTAATTGGCCGGTGAGAATCATTGCGCCTTTGCCCTTCATTCTGGTGGCCTCAATATAAAGGATCTCGCCCCCAAATTGAGTCCAAGCTAAACCTGTAGCGACGCCAACTTCGTTTCGATCTAGATCATCTTCGCGTAAGAACTTAGCGGGACCAAGAAACTTTTCTACGACCTTCGCCGTGATGACCCACTTCTCATTATTACCCTGAGCAATTTCGCGAGCCACTTTACGACATAATCCGCCAATTTCTCGCTCTAAGTTTCTCAAGCCCGCTTCGCGAGTATATTGGGAGATTACTTTTTTGAGGCCATCTTCTTTAAACTCAATGAATTTTTCCGAAACACCATTTTCTTCCATTTGCTTACGAATGAGGTATTTCTTAGCGATAATAAACTTTTCTTCTTCACTGTAACCAGAAAGTTGAATGACTTCCATTCGATCTCGCAAAGCTTGAGGAATGGTTTCTAAGACGTTGGCCGTTGCGAGAAACATCACATTACTGAGATCAAAATCGAGATTGATGTAATGATCTCTAAAAGTATTATTTTGTTCTGGATCTAAAACTTCGAGCATGGCTGAGGACGGGTCTCCCCTAAAGTCGCTGCCGAGTTTATCAATTTCGTCGAGAACAAAAATAGGGTTGTTTGTGCCAGCTTGTTTGAGCCCTTGGATAATTCGGCCGGGCATGGCACCAACGTAAGTGCGCCTGTGACCGCGGATTTCTGCTTCATCTTTTACGCCACCTAGAGATATTCGAACAAATTGTCGTCCCATGGATCTGGCAATACTCTTCCCTAAGGATGTTTTTCCTACTCCGGGAGGACCAACAAAACACAGAATGGGGCCTTTCATTTTAGATTTAAGTTTGCGAACAGCCATAAATTCTAAAATTCGATCTTTTATTTTCTTAAGATCAAAGTGGTCTTCATCAAGAATTTCTTTAGCTCGAGCAAGATCAAAATTATCTTCGGTCGACTTTGACCATGGAAGATCCACTAACCAATCAAGGTAAGTTCTAACCATTGTGGCTTCGGAGGCATCGGGATGCATTCTCTCTAAGCGAGCAAGTTGCTTTAATGCCTCCTTTTCGATTCCTTCGGGCATGTCACAAGACTCAACCTTTTCTCTGAGTTCGTCAATTTCTTCAGCTTTGGTGTCTTGTTCCCCAAGCTCACTCTTGATGGCTCTGATTTGCTCTCTTAAGAAGTATTCTTTTTGAGAACGAGTCATCTCATCTTTAGCTTGAGAACGTATACGGGCCTGCATGGCTAACAATTCAAGTTCCTTCACCAGCAAATCATTAACCTTCTTTAGACGTTCCTTGTGATCTACTGTTTCGAGGATGGCTTGTGCTTCCTGAACCTTAAGGCCGAGGTTTGAAGCGACAAGGTCAGCCAAGCGACCCGGGTCGCCGACATCGTCTAAGACCATGAGGATGTCGGGTGAGAGCATCTTACCGAGTGAAATAATTTTCTCGAGATGCTCTTTAACATTGCGAACCATAGCCTCTACTTCGAGAGAGGGGATGGCTGTGCTGCTCTCTTCAATTTTTTTAACTTTGACTATGAAACTTGGAGCCGTCTGGGTGTAATTCTCAATTCGACCTTTTGCGACACCTTGAATGAGGATTTTTACCCTTCCATCTGGAAGTTTTCGCATCCTCATGATCATTCCCACGGTACCCGTTTCATATATCGAGTCCGGAGAGGGATTTTCTTCAGTCAGTTCTTTTTGAGAAGCGAGAAAGATCAATCGATTTTTTGAAAGAGCATCTTCCACAGCTTTTATAGATGGTTCTCTGCCAACAAAAAGCGGGAGAATCATATAAGGGAAGACCACGATGTCTCTCACCGGCAACATGGGGAGAGTTTCGGGAATTTCTATCGCTTTATCGTCGAAAGTCATTACGCGCCTCCGAGGCATTAGTGTTGTGTCACCTAACTGTTCGGAAAGCGCAGGGAGGACCTTTAAAGAAAAAAGGCACGGCCTAAAATTTATTCCGTGCCCAACCTAAAGCTAGCGGAGCTCTGGTCTAAGGACTAATAGGCGAAAATCTTCTCTTTATGCTCTTGTTCTTCTTTGCAAGCTATGCAGAGAGTAGCCACAGGCCTCGCTTCCAAGCGTTTTGGTTCAATGGGTTCTTCGCATTCTTCGCAAATCCCATAGGTACCGGTCTGAATCTTGGAAAGAGCGGACTCGACCTTTTGAATTAATAGTCGTTCTCTGTCACGGAGTCTCAAAGTTAAACTTTGATTGACCTCACTTGATGCCAAATCTGTTTCATCAGCAAGATCATCTGGACTGTGTTGTGCTTCTTCTTTTAATAGCTTTCGAGTATTGTTCAAGAGTTCAGCTTTCTGACTCAGGAGCAACTTCTTAAAGCGTTCCAACTCTTTCGCGCGCATGGTTTCCCCTCCCTGTTGCGAAAATATGGAAACTTCTAAATCCCCTTTTTTCAAAGTCATAGCGCCCCTCCAATAAACCAATTCCCCTCAAACTCAAGCTGGCTCTTAAAAAGGCGCTGTTCTATGAATTGTACAGTATACTTGTTACAAAAAAATAGAACAGACTTTTTAAGATTTGTAATATCTGCCGACGTCTTTGTCACTAAAAAAACTCCTAACTCCTTCATTATTATTACGATGTTTTCAACGCACCGCAATTAGCGCGGCGTGCTGCTCATCGTTTCAAATTTGACGATTTTGCTACCCTGGACGGTTAAAGGGACTAGAGATTTTTCCACTTCTCGCTGCCGATTCATTTTAAGCGCTCCTAGGGAGCCATTGCTCACGGCAGCCTGTGCCAACCTATCTCTAAGGAGAGAACGGGTTAGATTATAGCCACTGTCCTTGAGAACCTGAGAAATCAAGACGGCGGTGTCGTACCCTTGAGACTCAAAGATATCTGGCATGTAGCCAAATTGAGTTTGAAACTCCGTCGTGAATTTATGAAGGGCTGGATTGGGGTCAGTGCTAAAAAAATCATCAACAAAAAGTGCATTCTCTACGAACTTCCCCCCTCGTGAAATAATTTGAGGGGTATCCCATAAATTAGTGCCGAGAAGGGGAACGTTATTTACATCATTGTAAGCGAGCATAGGTGCAATTTGTCCGACGGCCTTGGGGCTATCAGCTATAAAAATGGCATCAAAGTCTACAATAGGCGGGAGAATATCTTTCGGAGGTTTGTCCCTTTGATTTTTTGGCACATTGGCTTGGGCCTGTTCTTTGTTCCATGCCTGGAGTCTCATTTGCAGTTCTTTGCCTCGATCCTCTTCGGCGTAATAGGTTCCGACAAGGCGTTGAATGGGGTCCCGGAAGTCGGTCTCTTCAGGTTGGTAAGTTTGTGCTGCTGTAATTTCTCCGCCGCGGTTGAGGACGTTATCCCAGAAAAGGGAAGCATACTCAGTTCCATAAGAATCGTTGGGGTAAATTATGGCAAAACGGTGGTAACCCTTTTCACGCATGGCGACGTCCACGAGAGTTTGCATTTGCATCTCTGGAGTGAGGGTATTGCGGAAGATAAAATCTCCGACCTCACCGAGGTCTTGCTTTTGAGCCAGCGCCAGACAGGGTAAACCCAACTCTTGAGCTTTCGAAGCGATGGCCGTAGCTGTTTTACTTAAGATATCTCCAATAACCGCTACGACATGATCTTCGCTAACTAATCGATCTACACCTCTTCGCGCAATATCGGCACTTCCCTCGCTATCGATGACGGCCAGCCTAATCGGTGAAGTGCTATTACGATTAAAAATTCCTAGTCCCATTTGCACTCCTCGCAGGGTTTTATAGCCCATTTGGGAGTACTTGCCACTCAGAGGTAGAATGACTCCGATAACCGTCGCATCAGTCTTTTCTTGGGCATCTAAACTATTGATATAGTCTTGGGCGTTTCTTGCTTGAACAGTATTTGGAAACTTAGTGACGATAGAAGCAAAAACATTTTTAGCGCCGCCAAAAGTCTTTTCATCATAAAGAATTTGTCCTAAACGATAACGCATCAGGAGTTCGAACTGTTGCATCGAAGCCATGCCTAGGCCCTGTTCGAGTTGGGCTTGGTTTAAGTTACCAGTCACAATATCTGCCGCACGATTCAGCAGAGCTTGCTTGTCATTGGCCGCAGAATACGTGCTTGCCGTTACAAGGTTTTCAATGGCCCCAAGACCATCCCCTTTAATGAGTCTGATTTTTGAGCTGAGTTCAAAGGCGCTGGTGGCTAAGGCCCGATCGGTTTTATCAGTGGCGTGAAACCGAGAGATAGTGGAGAGGGCCTCGTCGTACCTGGACATCTGCATTTGGCATTTAGCGGCGCCAATGAGAGCCCGTTCATAGAACTCGCTAATGATCAGGCCATCCACGATATATAACCAATATCGGGCCGCTCGAAAATAATCTCCTTGATCATAGTAGATCTGTCCCGCATAAAACGAAGCGTGATCAGTTAAATTGTTTTGTGGGTGCTTCTGAATAAAAGTTGTGAATTTTTTTAAGGCGGTGGCGGCCTTTCCTGTTTTGTAGGCCTGTTCGGCTTGTCGATATTCTCGGTATTCTTGATCATTAGCTTTTTGCGCGGGGACCTTATGGACTTCCGATACCGTAGAACAGGCCTCCAGAAAGCTTATTGACAGACAAAAACATAAGACCCGGCTGAGTTTTTTCATAAAGTCCTTCTCTAGGTCATTTTCTTTAGATTTTTGATTTTATCTTTATATTGCTTCTTGAGGGGAGTTTCTTTTGAGAATTCTTCAAATTTTTTGAGAAGGTCAATTTGTTCGGGACTTAGCTCATCTGGTACGTCCACGACAACTCGAACAAAAAGATCTCCTGACCCGTAACTTCCGAGATGGGGAAAACCCTTATTCTTAACCCGAAAGGTTTTTCCGCTAGCCGTGCCCTGAGGGATTTTTAGGCTCACCGATCCGTCAAGGGTGGGGAGATTAATTTCTGTACCCAGGGCGGCTTCGGTAATACTTAAGGGTAACTCAAAGAGAATGTCATCATCTTGTCTTTCAAAAAGAGTGTGTTCGGCTAAATTGATTACGACATACAAATCCCCTGGGGGTCCACCTTGTGGACCAGCGTCTCCTTCAGACTTTAATTTCAATCTTTGCCCGTGATTCACGCCCCCGGGAACGGAGACAGAAAGTTTTGTGGGTGCAGGGATAGTGCGCTGGCCCTTGCATTGGGAGCAGGGGTTCTTAATTACAGAGCCTTCGCCGTTGCACTGAGGGCATGGTCTAGAAACGGCAAAAAATCCCTGTTGAAAATGGACCTCCCCCGATCCTGCGCATTGGACGCAGGGGGAAGGGCCTTCTCCGGATTTGCTTCCCGTTCCCTTGCATGAGCTACAAGAACGGTTTCTCATAAAATTGATTTGTTTTTCGCACCCGCTCCCGGCTTCTTCATAAGTCACTGTTAAAGTATATCGAAGATCCGCACCCTTTTGTTTTCTAGGATCTCGCGATCGACCGCGGCCTCCGCCAAAAAAATCCCCAAAAACATCATTAAATAGGTCTTGAAAACTACCCGCATCCCCCATTCCGCCAAAGGGATTTTGTCCAAACCCTCCGCCCATACCGGCGTGCCCAAATTGATCGTACATTTGTCGTTTTTTCGGGGTGCTCAAGACTTCATAGGCTTCAGAAACTTCTTTAAACTTTTCTTCAGCTTCTTTATCGCCATGCTGGTTCTTATCGGGGTGATATTTTAAAGCGAGCTTTCGGTAAGCCTTTTTAAGTTCGTCGGCATTTGCATTTCTTGAAATGCCTAGGACCTCGTAGTAGTCACGTTTGGCCACGCTTAGTCCTCTTTATCGGTTTTCTTTGACGTCGTATTCACAACCACCTGAGCTGGACGGATCACTTTTCCTTTTAACTTGTAAGCCTTTTTTAAAACCTCAGAGACCGTATTATGGGGAAGGTCTGGGTTTTCTTCAGACGAAAGGGCCTCGTGTAGTAAAGGGTCAAAGGGTTGGCCCTTAGATTCTACTTCTTCAACACCAAAACGCTCCAAAACTTTTTTAAATTGAGAGATGATCATTTCAATTCCGCTTTTGTAGCTGTCTATAGTTTCTGGTGTGAGCTCTACATGGGCCGAACGCTCCAGGTTGTCGAGAACGGTAAGAATCTCTCGCACAATGGGTTCAGAACCATATTTTATAAGTTCTGAACGCTCTTTTATGGCTTGTTTTCTAAAGTTGTCAAAGTCCGCTAAGAGATAAAGTTTTTCTTTTTTAAGCTCAGCGACTTCGCTTTTTAGGATTTTGATTTCGTTATCTTTGTCGTTTTCGTCGGGCTCAACCTTTTGGGTATTATCATCATCAATGATTTCGATATCTTCATTCATAGTTTCATCACCATCATTATCTTCGTTGCTTCGCGTCACAAATATCCTTTCCTCTGGTCCCTTGGAATATGATTTCCTTAGAGGTCTTTGTCAATGGGACGGTGATTGTTATAAATCGTCTTTCAAGAAAGTAAATTCAGAGAAGACGAGGTTCGATAATAAAATTCCCTCGGCCGTAAGTCGGTAGTTTTCTTGGAACTGCTCCAAAAGGCCCCGAGAAATCAAGGCCGAAAGCTTTTTCTTTGCAAAAGGGTCAAGGGTTTTTCTAAATTTCTTTTTAAATTTCTCAGGGGATAATCCCTCCCTCTTTCTTAGAGAAATGTGAAAGTAATCAGTGAGGGCTTGGTGTTCTTGAAGGATTTCTCCAAATTGATTCAAATGATCTTTTAGATTCCAACCTCCGTCAGCAGCTTTGTCAATGTGATTGACGAAAGCTTCAATGGATCGGGGATTCCAAAAGCGAGAACCCCATTTTGAATGACGAAGATAGCTGTGACTCGACATTCCTAGGCCCCAGTACTCGTGGTCGTTCCAGTAAATGAGATTGTGCCGGCTTTCAAAGCCAACTTTTGCGAAGTTGCTTATTTCATATCTTTCAAGGCCCATTTCCTTTAAACGTCTTTCAATAACGGAGAACATTTCAACCTGCTCCCCTTCAGGCGCTCTATTTCTAGA
Organism: Deltaproteobacteria bacterium; assembly: GCA_013287405.1. The sequence goes on along the minus strand of JABDDW010000028.1, from coordinate 6,970 downwards.
ATAGGGGTGGCCTTCTGGAATATTAAGACCATAAGGACTTATATGCGGAGGAGTAAATTTAGAGATTTCATCTAGATCCCGTGAAAGATCGTCAAGGCTCTGGCGCGGAAGTGAAAATAAAATGTCGGCGGAGTAGTTGACACCCCTCTCCCTTAGGAGCTTTAGAGTTTCTCTAGTTTCATCTGAGGTATGAAGCCTTCCCGTGGCTTTGAGGAGCTTATCGTTAAATGTCTGAGCTCCCACGGAGAATCGCGTAAATCCATAATGTAATAATTTGTCGAAGTCTTTTGCTTTAAGGGTTCCAGGGTTTACTTCCAAGGTGATTTCTGCGCCCTTTTTGGGATGAAATCCATTTTCCTTTAACGAATCCACCAGGCTTATAAGTAAATCCGGAGAAATAGCCGAAGGTGTGCCACCCCCAAAATAGACTGTGTCGATTTCGCGGGGCCCTACATGGGGCCCCTTTATCTTCATTTCTTTTTTTACTCGATCAACGTAGGATTTTGGTGGGACAATCTTGGAGCTTTGACTCGAAGTCTCTACGGTCGCAAAATCGCAATAAATGCATTTTTGAAGGCAGTAGGGAATATGGATGTAAACACCAAACGACATTGGAGAGTATGTTAACGCAATATAAATTAAAAAATAAGCTTAAAGTTTTGCTTGTCGAATCGCACAAAGCTCCCGTTGTAGCCGTACAGATGTGGGTTAAAACGGGAAGTGCCGATGAAAAGCCCGGTGAGGAGGGAATTAGCCACTTCATAGAACACCTTCTTTTTAAAGGAACTCGCAAGTTTGGCGTGGGTGAAGTTGCGAAAACTGTTGAGGGCTCCGGCGGTGAGCTTAATGCGTATACTTCATTTGACCAGACGGTTTTTCACGTTACAATGTCCCGGGACGATTTAAATGTGGGCCTTGAGTGTATAAGTGAGCTTACTGGGTACCCTTCTTTTAATCCTGAAGAAATTGATAAAGAGCGGGACGTGGTGATTGAAGAAATCAAACGTTCCTTTGACAGCAACCAGTCAATGGCCAGTCGACAATTATTTTCCACTCTATATAAAAAGCACCCTTATGGAATCCCAGTTATCGGCTATGAAAACAATATTAAAAAAGTTAAGGCTAAAACCCTTGTTGACTATTTTTATAGAAGGTATGTGCCTTCAAATATGACCTTGGTCGTAGCTGGAGATTTTAAAAAAGCAGAAACGCGAAGGTTAATAGAAAATTACTATGGTGGCTTTAAGGCCCGTCCTTTAAAAAAGGTCAAGAGAGCGGTTGAGGGTCCTCAAAAAAGGATTTGCGTGGACTACAAAACCACAGAGTTTCAGGAGGCAACCCTTAATATCGTTTTCAGGGCCCCCGGTGCCGACCATAAAGATGTTCCCGCTTTAGACGTTTTGGGATTTATTTTAGGTCAAGGGGATAGCTCAAGACTTGTAAGGCGCCTAAGGCTTGAGACTTCTCTTGTGAACGGCATTTCTGCTGGGAGTTACAACCCTAGTGATAGTGGCCTTTTTGCCATCAACGTTCATTTTAAAGCGCAAAATATTTTTGAGATTCACAAAATATTACTTGATGAGATCAAGGCTATAGTGAGTCAACCTCTTCAGATAGGGGAACTCAATCGAGCTAGGCTTAACCTTGAAGCTGATGAGATTTTTGGTCTAGAAACTGTTGACGGGTTAGCGAGAAAAGTGGGCCTTTTTCAAACGGTTCTCAATGATCCAAACTATATTCAGTCCTATCTTAAAAAGATTCAGACGTTGACTCCTCTCGGAATGTTGAAGACAGCCAGGAAGTATCTGGTTCCGCAACATCTTTCCCTGACTCTCATGCTCAATAAGAATGATCAAGAAGCCATTACGAAAAAAGATCTTGAAAAAATGGCAAAAGAAATTGCTGGCGTTCTAAAGGAGGGCAGAAGGGCAAAGTTCACTTCGCAGAAGGAGGCTCCGACAAAAATAAAGGCCCTTACGGCCGCATTCCGATCGCCCGGGACTGAGAGTAAAATTCTAAAGCATAGGCTTTCAAACGGTGCCTTAGTGATCCTGAAACGTAATCCCGAGGTTCCCGTCTTTGACATCAAGGCTGGTTTTCTCGGTGGCCTAAGACTTGAAACATCGGAAAATTTAGGAGCTACGGCCTTACTTTCAAACACCTGGACCTCGGGTTCTATGAATTTTTCTGAACAAAAAATCGCTTCGACAATTGAAGGTTGTGCGGGTTCGCTTTCAGCGTTTGGCGGAAGAAACAGCATTGGACTAACGCTTGAATCCCTTTCTATCTTTGAAGACAAGGCGTGGGAGCTTTTTTCTGATGTTTTGCGAACACCCTTGTTTCCCCAAGAAGCTGTGGCCCGAGAGCAAGTCCACCAACTTGAAGCTCTTCGAACGAGGGCGGATTATCCCTCTAGCGTGGCCTCGGAACTCTTTATGGAAAGTATTTTTCGAGGACACCCCTACGGTCGCGATCCGTTGGGAACCGATCTCTCGATTCGATCTTTATCCGGTACAAAAATCTTTAGCCATTGGGAGAAAATGGTCAGTTCTAAAAATGCTGTTTTTGTTGCCGTCGGTGATTTTGAAGAAGATAAGCTTCTCAAGGCCTTTGAACAGCTGACAAAGACCCTTAAATCGGGGGAACGTCACTTCCAGAGCTACCCGGTGCCTGAGGTTGAGCCAAAAAAGATTTTTGCCAAATCGGACAAAGAGCAGACTCATATCATCGTCGGATATCGAGGACTGTCGTTTTCTGACCCCGATTGTTATGCCAGCGAAGTCCTCCAAGCTGTGCTTGCCGGACAAGGAGGGCGGCTCTTTATTGAGCTTCGTGATAAAGCATCCCTTGCCTATACAGTGTCTCCCGTGAACATGAAGGGAATTGAAACGGGGTACTTTGGAGTTTATATCGGTTGTTCTCCTGAAAAAGGGACTACAGCCATAAAAATGATCCATCAGGAATTAGAAAAAATGGCCGACCGCCCAGCGGACTTAGATGAAATATTAAGAGCTAAACGTTACTTGGTGGGGAGAAATCATATCGATCTGCAGCGCAATGGGGCGCAGGCCTCGTCAATATTATTTGATGAAATTTACGGCGTCGATTGTGAGGAGACATTCAGATACGCCGAACATCTCAAAGACGTTACGCCTGAGGCCGTTCAACGTCTTGCCCAAAGACTCTTTCGCTCTCCAGAGGTCATCGTGGCTGTGGGGCCGACCCAACCTTGGTGACCGCGGTACCGGGTACCTTTTCGGAAAACCCGGACTCTTTTATCCAAATCGTATAATATTCGTTCCTTGCAGGGGATGAGTCTTGCAACGAAGAGCCCCATGCCGAGAAAAGTGATTCCATATCCTGGCCCTTTTCCAATTCACATTAACGCGAGGGCTGTCAATAAGGAGCCGTTTAAGCTTGAGCTGAATACCGTTTGGGAAATCATGGAAAACTATCTTAGCCTCATAGCCAGGATGTATAATCTGAAAATCCATTCCTTTGTACTTATGCCAAATCACTTCCACCTTCTTTTAAGTCCTTCCGAAAATAACTTGGGCGGGGCATTAAATTACTTTATGCGAGAAACGAGTAAAGAGATTGGTCGTAACGCAGGCAGGGTCAACCAAGTTTATGGGGGGAGAGCGTACAAAACAGTAATTACAACAGAAAGACATTTTCGGATCGCCTACAAATACGTTTATAGAAATCCAGTAAAGGCAAATCTTTGCCAAAAAGTAGAGGAATATGATTACTCGACGCTGGCATTTTTAGTCGGCAGAACTCGCCGTGCTATTCCTTTGGAACAAGACACCCAACTTTTCTGCCCTGACTTTTCTGAAAATACTTTGAATTGGCTCAATACTAGTCCAGCGATGAAGAATGAAACAGAGGTAAAATTGGCCTTACGGCGTAGAATCTTCAAATTACCTAAGGATGATTCAAAAGTTCCAAGCAGCTTGGAATCAGAACCTTTCTGACGCGTTGCTATCGGAAAAGGTACCCGGTACCGGTTAGGTACCGGTTATGGGCAAGGGTTAACAAAGTCAGCAAAGAATGGAATTTCGCGTACGGGAGAACCGCCAAAATACGTTAAGATGACACCGGAGGGCTTTCCGTCATGAAGTTTTTGCGGTTCAAAGGACATTTTCCCATGTAGAGTGAAAGAGTTGTTTTGGGTCAAAGGAATTGTCAGCCGCAAATCCTCGTCCCAACCCACCCCATAGGTATAGGTAGGCAAAGATATTTCTTCTGTAGAGGCATTTTTGTAGCCCCAAATCAGACCCTCATATTTCTTGTCAAGATGCGAAGTTTTCAACGCACATTGGGGGACTGGTACCGTGAGTCGATTTTTAGAAAAACCCTGTTCGATTTCTCGTGCAGTCAAAGTCCACTTGAACATCGGATAGTTTTTTTGAAGTTCTAGACTTATTTTATCGCTATCTTCGTTGGCCGCCCTTTGGATTTCCTTTTCTAAAACCTCAGCTTCAACTTTTGAATCTAAGTTCTCATTATTTAGTAATGAACAATGTTGAGGACTTACAAAAGATGAAAGATTAAAAGCGTCAGGCATGCAGGCCGTGTTCACCGCAACTGCAAAGTTGGTCAGGCTATTAATAGTAACTCGGACGTGAACGATTGCTCGTAAATCGCCGTTTTCATCTACGGCAGGAGAACCTGAGTTGCCCGGTATCAAATTGCAAAGGGCCTGATCCGAATCTGAAGAGTTTTGATTTTTCTGCTTCAAAAGGACAAAAGCTGGGCTGTCTTTGGTATCGAGGAATGGAAAAAAGCGGGTCTTTAGAGAAACGCGACACTTATCGACCCAAAGAGTTTGAATCAAGTCTTCTCCTGAGGGGGGATCGACCTTATAAATTTTTACCACTTGTCCGTCCTCGCTGCCGCTGCGATTAAATTGCAGACCGAGGCGATTTACCGGTTGGGCAATAGTAAAATAAGCTACATCAACCGACATTTTGTTTGTGGCTTCACCGTCTCCAGATCGCCATAAAATATTTTGACACCAATTTTTCTGGCCGTCGGCGAAGGTCACTCCCATTACTTGGGAGCAGTCAGATCCTGCAACGAGGCCCGAGGGAATACAGTGATCATTTGTGGCCATGACATTCCCACTCACCACGAAAGTGGTGCAGGTAAAAATATCGTCTTTTTTAGCGTCGTACATAAGGAGCCTGCCCACGGACCGAGGACATTCGCTCAAACCACAGATCAACTTTGATCTTTGAAAGTCCGATTGAAATAATGATGGTTTGTCACCGGAGCCAGAATTTCGAGCGCAGTTAGTTATAAAAATCGGTGTCAACAGAAGAACTAGCAATGAAAACCTAAAAACTTGCATGGTGAGTACCTTTCAATAAGTGTACCTATCTATTAACAGTAGAAATCAGGTCCGGCGCCAAGCTAGGGCTGTAAAACGTCATTTAACAGGGTGATTTTTTCACTTATTTTTGCCGTCCTAGAGCTGGCCTAAGGGCCTGTTTATCCTAATTTTTCAGGACTTTGACGGAGGGGTCAGAACCTTGCTATAATGTAGGTAGAGCCTTATGGGTGCTGATAAGAAAATTGACCTTTATAAAGAACCCGCTGCCTTTTTTAGAGAACGCGTCACTGACGTGATGGCAAGGCGAGGTCTTGAAACCATAGCGGTAGCTGAGTACTACATCGTTGATCTTTTGAGCCGATTCCTCCAGACATCCAATCTTTTTGACCAACATAAAGACGAGAACACCAGCGACCGAGAACCCTTAGCCCTTATGCTTTTGAGGGCTCAGTCTAAAGAACTTCAAGGCCCTGAGAAAATCACGATTTTAAAAAAACTGGGAGATACCTCGCTCTATATAAGTGGTTTTTTCGGAGACTCTTTAACTCATAAAATTATTGACCTCGAGTACTATCGTGAAATGGGAGCGATTGCTTATCGCAGTCTTTCACACGTCATAAGAGACGACCAGTTCCAAGAGCTCTACAATGAACTCCATAATAAATTCTCACAGTTTGGCGACGTGCTTACGGAAATAAGCCAAGAGCTTAAAATCGATAACAATCAAAACCTTCTTAGACTCTACGAACTTTATCTTCAAACTGGCAGTACCTTCGCCAAAACACAATTAGATGAGAAGGGCTTGCCAACTCCCCCCATTATCCAGAATAATCCCGGTAGAAAAATAAAAAATTAGGTCTCTTCTCGTTGTGCATCTTCAAACGAGAATAGGATCAAAAAGGAAAGTAAAAATGTTTGGTTTTGAATTCAGTCACATTCTTGTATTGGCGGCGATTGCTCTGATTGTTCTGGGTCCGAAACAAATGCCACAGCTGGCAAAAATCTTGGGCCGAACCCTTGGTGAGCTCCGAAAAGCCATGCGAGATGTTACATCGCAAATTACAGTGAATTTAGAGGATCAGCCGTCGGAAACTAAAGCTCCTGGGGCCGTGAAGCCGCAAGAACGTACTACACAAGACTCTGGAGTCAAGAAGGATCAAACTTGAGCAACTCGATACCTACTCCGACTCATCCAAGCGTCCAAACAAAAGCGGCAGAGCAGTCAATGACGGACCATCTTGCAGAATTAAGGCTGCGCTTGATCTGGATCGCGTGGATACTGCTTGGCGGGTTCGGCAGCTGTTACGGATTTAGCGAAAAGATTTTTAATTTTATTAGGGCGCCGATCGTACCCTTTTTGCCTGATAACGATAGAGGGCTTCACTTTACCGGCGTATTTGAAAAATTTATGGCGCACGTTAAGGTGAGTTTCTTGGCGGGCGTCATCCTCACGAGTCCATTTTGGCTTTATCAGGTTTGGAAGTTCATTGCGCCAGGCCTCTATCTTAAAGAAAAACGCTACGCATTGAGTTTTATAATTTCAGGCATCTTACTCTTCGTCGGCGG
>JABDDW010000027.1 GCA_013287405.1 Deltaproteobacteria bacterium | reverse complement strand
CGACGATCCCCGCTCGCTCAAAAAACTCTCGCTTGGCCTCAAGAACTTCCCTCTGATATTCAGCACCAGTAAAGTGTTGGATCAGTTGCTCTAGAATTTTTTCGTAGGTTGTCATCTCTTTACCCAATCCGCAAAATAATCAAATAGCTTTCTTGAGTCATGGGGACCGGGGCAAGCCTCCGGATGGTATTGCACGCTCCAAGCTTTCTGAGTCGGAATTTCAATCCCCTCCACTGTTTTATCATAGAGATTGATTTGACTTAAAATTACCCCCGATGGCAAGTTTTCATCGACAGCATACCCATGGTTTTGGGAAGTCATGTATATTTCCCCAGTGGCCATATTTTTGACCGGGTGATTGGCGCCCCGATGTCCAAATTTGAGCTTAAATGTCTTTCCCCCGACGGCTAAGGCCAGCAACTGATGCCCCATGCATATTCCAAAAAGAGGCACTTGACCCAAAAGATTTTTTATTTCTTGGACCGAACCCTGGACGCCCACCGGGTCCCCAGGGCCGTTCGTCAAAACCACCCCTTGAGGGTCCCAATCCAAAATTTCCAGCGCCGAAGATCGCGATCCAAAAACCGCGACCTCACTGAATCGGGCCTTGAGTTCACCCACAATGTTTGATTTTGTTCCAAAATCAAAAACCGCCACTCGGCCTCTTTCAGCTTGCCCCTTATGGACTTCCGTCTTTTTCACGGTCACCTCATAGCACCAATCGGTAGCGATTCGTCGCTTTTTGTCTGAAATCAAAGACAAACCCAAATCAAGAGCTTCATTTTCGCTTGGAGCCGTAACAATGGCCCCATAGGGTGTTCCCCGAGAACGTAAGTACAAAGTTAAAGCGCGAGTATCAACATCGGTGAGTATGGGTTTTGCCGCCTCTTGAAGGGAATCAGAGAAATTCTTTCGGCCAGGAGTAAAAGAATCATTAAGTTCAACACAAATAAAGCCTTCGGCATGAATTTTTTTTGACTCTTCATCTTCGGTGGCCACCCCGTAATTGCCTTGTTCCGGGGCGGTCATAACAATAATCTGACCATAGTAGCTTGGGTCGGTCACAATTTCTTGATACCCTTGCATTGAGGTATTAAAAACGACCTCCCCGACTCCAAATATTTTTTTGAGATTTTTAAAAACACCGCTGAATATTTTTTTATCTTCTAAAACCAGATAACCCTTTTCTCTAGCTCCTACAGACATATTCCCTTTTCAATATTGAAAATTTCTTCTCCCCCAACCACGGTTCGGGTAACTTGAGATTTAAGATCCCACCCCTCAAACGGAGTATTTCTGGATTTAGAAAAAAATTGATTTGAATCGACTTTCCAATTTTTCTTCAAGTCGATCACAGTAAAGTCAGCAAGCATTCCTACTTTGAGTTGCCCTCGATCGCGAAAGTTGAATATTTTCGCAGGCGAGGTCGTTAAACTCTCCACAAGTCTTTCTAGGGTCAGCTCCCCCGTCAGAACTAGCTTGTAGCAAGCCGAAAACGCCGTTTCAAGACCCACTATTCCATTGGCCGCACTTTCAAACTCGGTGTTTTTATCCTCTTCGCTATGAGGCGCGTGATCGGTGGCTATGCAATCAATCACTCCCGATTGAAGGGCTGCAACCAGAGATCTTCGATCAGCCTCCGTGCGTAAAGGTGGGGCCATCTTAAACGATGTATCATAGCTTCGAAGAGACTCATCCGTAAGCAAAAGGTGGTGGGGGGTCACTTCACCGGTGACTTTTAATCCGCGGGCTTTAGCGTGAGCAATGGATTCCACCGCTCCCCTCGAAGAAAGATGGGCCAGATGCAATGGGCCACCTGTATGTTCGCTTAGACTAATATCCCTTGAGACGATCACATCCTCAGCGGCGTGGGGAATTCCTCGAAGGCCGATTTGCGAGCTTACGAGGCCTTCATTCATCACCCCGCGGCCAACCAAGTTTTCGTCTTCACAATGTTCGATCAATGGAACGTTGTAGCTTTTCAAATACTCTAAAGTTTTCCGCACAAGATAGGCATTCATCACGCATTTGCCGTCATCACTTAGGGCCACACAACCAGCTTGGATCATTCCGTGAATACCAGCCATGGCATTGCCTTCTAGATTCTTGCTTATAGCTCCGATGGGATATACCCGCACCACGCCCTGTTGATGAGCCTTCTCCATTATATATTGAGTGACAAAACTCGAATCGTTGACCGGATTTGTATTGGGCATACAACAGACCGTGGTGAATCCCCCCGCTGCTGCGGCACGAGTGCCCGTGCCGATGGTTTCTTTATGTTCATGACCGGGCTCACGAAAATGAACGTGGAGGTCCACAAAGCCCGGCATCAAATGCTGACCAGCTAAATCGTAGATTTTCCCTGAGTCGGCGTTTTTGTCTTTAAGGATCTCGACGATTTTTCCGCCTTCAGTCACGATACTGCCTAAAGTATTTATTCTAAGGCTCGGGTCAAAGAGAATGGCATTTTTAAAAGTGGCGCTCAACAAGCAACTCCTAATAATTCTCTAAGCAAAACCGACCTCATCAAAACTCCATTCTCCACTTGCTCCATAATTTGACATCGAGGATCCCTTAAGGCCACCGACATGATCTCAATCCCTCGGTTCACGGGCCCAGGATGCAAAATAATAGCGTCCTTTTTTATTAAATTTAGTCTTTCTTGGGTGATCCCGAACCGAGTCGTATATTCTTTAAGAGAAGGAATTTGAAAAGAGCTTTGTCTTTCCATTTGCATTCTAAGGGCCATAATAACATCGGCAGAGGCCAAATTCTCATCAAGTCGATCAGTCACTTCCACTCCCAGCTCCGAGGCCAAAGGAGGAATGAGAGTCGGTGGTCCGCAGACCTTGATCTTTGCTCCAAGCATTCTTAGGAGAGCGATATTGCTCCTGGCCACGCGACTATGGGCAATATCCCCTATAATAAGAATATTGAGTCCAGAAATATTTCCAAATTTCTCTTGAATTGTAAAAGCATCAAGGAGGGCCTGAGTAGGATGGGCATGAAATCCATCGCCAGCATTAATGACGGGAATTTTTAAAAGTTTTGAAATTTGAAGAGGAATCCCGCTTCCTGAATGGCGGATGACCATACCGTGGGGACTAAGGGCCTCGACATTTTTGGCCGTGTCGTAAATAGTTTCGCCTTTTTGGGCACTGCTAGAGCTGGCCTCAAGATGAAGAACTCTGAGGCCAAGGCGAAAGGCCGCCATTTCAAAGCTAGTCCGGGTGCGGGTAGAAGGCTCAAAAAAAAGAAGGGCAACACTCCTGCCACCGGGTGCAGGGAGTGGCGTTGGCCTCGAAGAATTCATTTTTAAAGATTTTGTCTCAGCTAGGAGAAAAACGACTTCCTCACGACTTAAATCAGAGATATCGGTGAGGGAGCGCCCCGCGAGGTTCATCGTGAAAAAGAGTAATGAAACCCAGGGGTTTTGTCAATGGACCTGGCGTTGAAAAATGGTCATAAAAATGGGTTCTTTGTGATTTTAGAGTGGAACGAATAGGGAAGGACCTGTTCACAGGTTTAAGGCTTCAGGTAAGCTGGGATCAGGTCAGGGAATCGGTTCTTTGCGTCTGGGTTCAGGGTGAATCTATGCAATCTATAAAGTGAAGCTCCAAGTTTATCGTATCTAGCCATTAATTCCTTTTGCTCTAAAACAAGGAGCATACTTTCACACTCCCTAAAAGAAGCTAATGCTATTTCATAGAATCGAGCCCTATCCTTGAAGGAAGTTTTTGCGCTGCCCTCAGCTAAGTTATTAAGGATGCTAAGGCTTGCTCTTTGAAATTGGGACCTTATAAAACCTGGCATTTTCACCTTTGAGCAGTTTTTGTAAAATTCCAGGGCTAAAGTGTGGGTTCTAAAATTTTGAAGCATCTTAAAGTTCTCCTTTTTAAAAAAATTAAGTTTCACTTGAGCGGAACTTAATTTTTTTAAAAAGGAGAATCAGAATGTCGCTTCAAAATTTTAGAACCCACTCCCTGGCCATTGAGTTTTACAAAGACTGTAAAAAGCATAGGGAATTGCCAGCTTACGCAAGAGATCAACTCTGCAGAGCCGCATTATCGATTCCATTAAATCTGGCTGAAGGATCAACTAAGAGATCTTTTAAAGATAAGATCAGGTATTATGAAATAGCATTCGCTTCATTGCGAGAGACGCAATCTCTTATTGAAGCTGAAGATCTTAATGACTTAAAAGGTAAAGCTCATCACTTAGGGGGCGCTTTGTATAAATTGGTGAATCAACCTCCCCCACCCTGACTCCCCAAACCGATGGCCGTTGCCTGAAGCCTTTGCCTATAAATCCAAGTTCGCGCAAGAATCGGACACAACACTGACAAAAATTCGCACTCGTATATGAATTAACCACCAGGCAGGCGGTCCTTTCTACGTATAATCGCACCAGAGTCCAGTCCACCGTGCCTGGATCTTGCAATGTTTTCCACATTTTCAAAACGACCTCAGAGGTCGTTAAGGGTTCAATTGAGATTTGTAAGTACTTTTCTTGTTTTGATATTCATAGGACGTAATTTCGTCTACGGGTCTGAGTTCACCCGAGCCACCACTCTGTCGTTGGAGAAATGCCGGGATCGTCTAGGGGGGACCAATACAAGTGGAAGCAGTTCGGAAGAAAATCCAAACTATGACCGTATGTTTAAAAAGATATCTAACTCAATTCCGCCTCAATTTATTTCTCGCGTCACTATCACTAGAGGCTTGAACTCAATTAGCTTTAACCCGCAAGGCCTTCCGTCCAATGTAGAGGTGATTAGTCCAGGACCTAATTTGATTACTGTTGCAACTCTTTATCTAAAAAATGGGGAGGTCGTTCGCGTTAGATATAAGTCGCAAAAACCGGGTGGAGGAGGCTATGCACTGGCAGCGACCCCCAATAGAGAAACCCTCATATTTTATCGGTCGCTGGTAAAAGACGTTGTAGAAAGCTTTGCTGTCAACATCCCCGCTATTCGCTTGTTAAGAGTGAGCCAAGTCATAAGCAACGAGGGGAGATCTGTTGCCCCGGAGCTTTATATTGAAAATCACCCCCCCGTTAGACGAAAAAACCCTAAGCTCCATAGATTTTGAGATTTCTGACCAGATTCATTTCACTTACGATATTGGCGATCATCAGCCACTGCTTCATCGATAAAAAAGAAAATCTTAAATGTAAGTTTTATAAATCTCCACAATGGGCTCGAATAAGCGCTCATCTAAATAGTCGTAACTAGATCAAACCTAGGATCAAATATTGCAAATTGGCCGTTCAAGGCGGTGAGGATGCATAGAATTCTAATACTGATTTCAGGTTTGGTCATATGCTTTAACTTTTCTTCGTACGCAGCTACGATCCAGGGTTCAGGCGCTCCTCAAGGCGAGGCCCAGATTTGCAGACAGGTGTTAGCAAAGAGCCCTGGTAAGAGGGGCAAATCTTATTTACGAACGGAATTAACTCAAGTTCTTCAAGGGTTGAGGGCGAGAGAAGTGGATGTAGACTTCTTAATCAAGAATGCCCCAACTTTTAGCCAACTTTTGTGGAGTGGAAACGGCTACAAAAAGACCTATTTTGGTAAAGCCAGTCCATTTCAAAGTTCAATAACGCTGACGGGGACCTCCTTAGATATTTCTCTTAACGATGTCAACTGGGTGATTATGCTTGAAAGAGTGGAAATTCCCCTTATCCAAGAAGCTTTTCAAAAAACCGGTGCTTTAGCGACCATGACCACCCACCAGCAATCTATAACTATAAAGGGTCTCGATCTTAGAGCGAATTCTTCAATTCTCTTTTTCGAAAGACTCATGGAAATTTATTTGGGGGGTTATCCACTTCAAACTCATAATCCTAAGTCAAAAGACGAAACCTATTGAATTAATGTAAAGAGCCGCTCCCCCCGTAAAGAGGGAAGGCCAAGTTTACGCCCACGCTTTTCCCAGTCTAACGAGCACCAGATTAAAGTCGCCCGGCCTTCTAGGTTCTCAAAGGGCACCAGCCCCCAAGAGCGGCTATCGTCAGACGAATCCCGATTGTCGCCTAATACAAAAAGTTTCTTCTCGGGGACGACTAAAGGTCCGTACGAATCGTCGTCCTCTCCCCGCCTGAACATGACATAATGTTGATGGGATCCGATGGTCTCTCTTTGGACAATATAGAGCTCTCTCATTGGAATATCTTTGGTTTGGTCGTCTTCTGCTGATACGGGCTCGTACCTCAAAATCTTGTCATTTATAAAAACCCTTTTTTGTCGGATTTCAACTTTGTCCCCAGGCAAAGCAATAACTCTTTTTACAAAAGAAATGTTTGGATCCTCAGGATATTTAAAAACCACCACATCTCCGCGATCCGGAGACTGTGGCCCAAAAAGGATCAAGTGGCTAAAGGGCAAATGAAACCCATAAGGAAGCTTCAAGGCAAAGAGGCAGTCCCCAATTTTTAGAGTAGGAATCATGCTTCCCGTTGGAATTTTATAGGCCGCTATAACGAAAGTTCGTAAGACGAGGGCAATGACTACCGCCACCACGAAGCTCTCAACGTATTCCCGAAAGACGTTTCTCTTACTCTTCGCCACGTCTTTTTATTTAACTTGGTGAAAGAATCGCTTAAATCGGATGGAAAGAGGGTTGCAAACAAAACTAAGAGGTCCCGGAAGGGTTGAGTCACAACTCAACCACACGAACATGGCTCGCCCTAAGATATTATTTACGGGGACATAACCCCAGTATCGGCTGTCATTTGAATTGTCGCGATTATCGCCCATTACAAAAAGAGAATCCTTTGGAACTTCTTGATTATCCCATTGGACGTGCATGGCTTCTTTTTTTATAAGAGTCGGATGCTTGTGAGAATTGAGATTCTCTTCTAAAATTTCGTAGGATTCTTTGCCACCAGACATCTCTTCATCATTCAAAATAGACATGAAAAAGTCTTTCTCTGGATTGGGTTGAGTGGCGACTTTTTCGCCGTTAATCGTGAGCTGCGTCCCGTCCCATGAAACCCGATCTCCGGGAGTCCCAATAACTCGTTTAATAAAAAATGTGCTCTCGTCTTCGGGGTATTTAAAAACGATCACCTCACCTTTTTCCGGCAAACGAAATTTGAGGAGCCACTCCTTTGAAAATGGAATTCTCACTCCGTAAATGAGTTTATTTACAAAAATATGGTCCTGAATAAGCAACGAAGGGAGCATACTTCCCGACGGTATGACATAGGCCTCGATCAGAGCCCAACGAATCGCCAGAGCCACAAGCACGGCGAGGACCAAGGACCCCATTCCACTACTCCAGGTCCCCCTTTTATCTCCGGTGTTTTTCTTCGCTGACATTATTCCTCCACTTTCAATATGGCTAAAAAAGCTTCTTGGGGGATTTCGACGCTACCCACCTGTTTCATCCGCTTTTTTCCCTCTTTCTGTTTCTCTAAGAGTTTACGCTTACGACTGATATCTCCGCCATAACATTTCGCAGTGACGTCTTTTCGCAGCGCGCCAAGAGTCTCTCGGGCGATGATTTTTGCCCCAATAGCGGCCTGAATAGCGACCTGAAACTGTTGTCGACTGAGTAACTCCTTTAACTTCTCCGTGAGCTTTCGACCTCGATTATACGCCTTACTCTCATGAACGATAAGAGAAAGGGCATCCACTTGGTCGCCATTGATAAGGATGTCCACTTTGACAAGCTGACTTTCTCGAAACTCCAAGAATTCGTAATCCAGGGAGGCATAACCTTTAGAAATACTTTTAAGCTTATCGTAAAAATCAAGAACTACTTCATTAAGTGGAAGCTCATAGATAATTATCGCTTTAATTGACGTAACGTATTCTAATTTTTTTTGCACGCCTCGCTTTTCTTCGCAAAGCTTCAAGATTCCACCGATAAATTCCGTGGGGCAATGTATCGTGGCTTGAATTATAGGTTCTTCCATTTTCAAAATACTGGTTGTAGGTGGAAGAAGGGCTGGGTTTTCTAATTCCAAAACTTCACCATTTGTCTTTGTCACGCGGTAAACAACGCTCGGTGCGGTTGTAATAAGATTGAGTTTGTATTCACGTTCGAGGCGTTCTTGGATGATTTCCATGTGGAGGAGCCCCAAAAACCCGCAGCGAAAGCCAAACCCCAAAGCAAGACTTGTTTCTGGTTCATAGGTAAAACTTGAGTCATTAAGAGTCAATTTATCTAAGGCATCCCTTAAGTTCTCATAATCGGGCCCGTCCACCGGGAAAATCCCACTGAACACCATCGGTGTTACAACCTTAAAACCTTTTAGAGCTTGGGTTGTGGGCTTCTTTGCATCGGTCACCGTGTCACCGATTTTGGTGTCATGGACGTCTTTGATATTAGCAATGATAAAGCCCACCTCTCCGGGATTGAGCTCGGGCATTTCTCGCGCAAACGGGGCAAAAGCTCCGACTTTAAGAACTTCAAAATCTTTACCCACGGCCATAAGACGAATTTTTGCTCCCGGTGTTACTTTGCCGTCGACAACCCTCACTAAAATGACCACTCCCTGGTAGGGATCAAACCAGCTGTCAAATATGAGAGCTCGAAGAACGCCTGCCTTATCAGTTTTTGGAGGAGGGACTTTCTGAACAACGGCCTCCAAAATTTCAGCAATACCGATTTTTTCTTTAGCACTAGCTAGGATAGCCTCGCTGGCATCTATTCCGATGGTGTCCTCAATTTGACTTCGCACACTCTCGGGATCCGCTGCCGGTAAATCAATTTTATTGAGGACGGGAATGATCTCAAGATTATTATCAATGGCCATATAGACATTAGCTAAGGTTTGGGCCTCCACACCTTGTGAAGCATCGACGACGAGAATGGCTCCTTCACTTGCGGCCAATGATCTTGAAACTTCGTAACTAAAATCAACGTGCCCAGGAGTATCGATAAGATTGAGTTGGTAAGTCTTTCCATCCTTAGATTTAAAATCAAGTCGCACGGTTTGCGCCTTAATGGTGATGCCCCGTTCCCGTTCCAGTTCCATGTTGTCCAGAAATTGGTCTTTAAGTTCCCGTTGGCTAAGGGCGCCGGTTTCTTCTAGAAGGCGATCGGCAAGAGTGCTCTTGCCATGATCGATATGGGCAATAATTGAAAAATTTCTAATATGATCGAGAGGCGTAAGTTCGCCGCCAGTGTTGTTCAAGGCTTTTTTGCCTCTCCAACAAATTCCATTTGTCCAGGCAACCGGGATTTATTCTTTTCTAAAACTAAATCAATGCCTTCTCGAATGAACTCCGCCACAGGAACCTTTGTTCTGCGATTAAGTTCTTTGAGCAAGAGATTCTGCTCCTCAGTGATGTAAACCGTCGTTGTTATTTTCTTATTCGCCACAGAAGAATTTGCTACCATATGTTGCTATACGTTGCAATACAGGAGTTTTGGATGTCAAGGAGGACAAGTCTTAACCAAAAAAAACCCCTATCTCAAGATAGGGGTCTTAAAAAACATGAGTACGGAAGAAATCATCTCATTGCAGTCCCTTCAAGAACAATGCATGAAGCGCCTTCGTATGAATAATGAGCGTCACTGATGAAAGTGGCATTCTTTTCCTTCTGAGCTTTCATCGTCACTTCATCAAGAAGGCCGACTGTGTCGCCGTGTTTGGTTGAAGCTTCTTCACCATAACAATATTTAGAATTAACGGCCCCCAAATTTGTCGGTTTATAATCTGGTGGGAAGCTGGGGTTGGTCATGGACACAGCAGGCACGGAAAGGAGCGGAGTTGTCGTTGCACAACCATTTAAAATAAGAGCTCCAGCAGATAAGATAATCTTTAAATTTTTCATTTGTATCCGTTTCCTTTCACGACAAGACATTGTTTGCCTACAACGACAGCATTGAACCCATCATTTTCTGTGCTCACATTATTGATGTAGCGAAGTGTGTTTCCGTTCAAGGTGTCCTTCGAAGATTTGAAAGCGTCAGTGATACCACCGCCCGATTGAGTTCGAGCATTAGCCATGGCTTTGTCTAATGTGGGGAGTCCACCCATTTTATAACCAAAAATGGACCAAATGCAGTCCTCTCCCCTGACTGGACCCACGGACGTTCCTTTACCGACGTTATCGTCAAAAGAAACCATTTTTACGTTCTGAGCTATGGGGTATGACGTACAACCCACCATCCCCAGGAGAAATAAGCCCAAGGTCATTACCTTCGTCTTCATCTTCCATCCCTTTTCTAAAGTTAAATTGTTTAGTCCCATATACTTGTGAAAGTAAGAGAAAACGATATCCCGCGAGGGTTGGAGCGTCAATGGGAAAATGAGCAAAAATATCATCCCAAATTTCGACTCAAAAAAATACTTTTTCTGATTGAAAAACGAGCTTGTTAAACCTGCCCGATCAAGTTCCCTCAAGATACGCATCGGCGTACCGAACTTGCTCTGGAGTCAACTTATCAATCGAGTAGCCTTGGGTTCTCAGTTTTGTGAGGGCCAACATTTGATCTTGGGCGGGGTCAATATCGTGAACACCAGGAGGCATGGATTTACCATCCTTAGCCAGTTTGACCATTCCAAGAAACTGATTAGCAAAACTCATGTCCATAACTTCGCTGGGATGTCCTTCGGCTGCAGCCAAATTGACGAGGCGACCTTGTGCCAAAAGATAAACCCTCCTTCCATTTTTCAGCGTGTATTCTTCGCAGTTAGCCCGAATAGTGCGTTTGCTTTCAGCTAACGATTCAAGGTCAGGAATATTAATTTCGCAGTCATAGTGCCCTGTGTTGCAGATGACAGCACCGTCTTTCATAACTTCAAAATGCCGTTTCACAAGCACGTCCTTCATTCCGGTTGCCGTAATAAAAATATCTCCGTACTGTGCGGCTTCATCCATTTTCATAACTCGGTGGCCATCCAGAGTCGCTTTTAGGGCCGCAGTGGGTTTCACTTCAGTCACAATGACATTAGCTCCCATTCCTTTGGCTCGTTCAGAGCACCCTTTTCCGCAATGTCCATAACCGGCGGAGACAAATGTTTTACCCGCAATCAAAACACTTGTGGCACGAATGACCCCGTCCCAGCTGGATTGCCCCGTCCCGTAAACGTTATCAAAGTCCCATTTTGTTTCTGCGTCGTTTATGGCAATCACGGGATACTTTAGGGCTCCCTCATGGGCCATGGCTCTAAGTCGGTGCACTCCAGTGGTTGTCTCTTCAGTGCCTCCAACGACGTCCGTCAAATATTCTTTCTTCTTCGTATGCACGGTCATAATAAGATCGGCGCCATCGTCTAGGGTCAACGTGGGCTTAAACTCCAAAGTCTTTTCGATGCACCAGTAGAATTCTTCGCGGTTCATTCCGTGCCAAGCGTAAATGCTCGTCCCGGCTTTAGCCAAAGCCGCAGCTACGGCGTCGTTTGTGGAAAGAGGATTGCATCCCCACCAGCTAATTTCAGCTCCCGCAGCTGCAAGAGTTTCGATAAGAACTGCTGTCTCTTTTGTAACATGAAGACATCCAGCGATCCGCTGACCTTTAAGAGGCTTGGTTTTTCCGTATTCACGACGAAACTCCATAAGAACAGGCATCCGGCTTTCTGCCCACTGAATATCGAGGCGGCCCTTTTCGGCCAAAGAAATATCTTTAATCTTGAACTTATCCGCCATGGGTTTTTTCTCCTGTTGATTTTTTATAATAGTTTTTTGAGAGCTTCGACGCGCTCGGTTCTTTCCCACGTGAAACTTTCTTCCTGACGACCAAAGTGACCATAGGCCGCAGTTGGTAAATAACGAGGTTTGAGCAAATCATAATATTCGACAATCGAAGCCGGCCTCAGATCCCAAAGATCGCGAACCGCCTTATTGATTTTCTCTGAAGAAACCTTCTCAGTTCCAAAAGTATTGACCATCAGACTCATAGGCTGGGCGATGCCAATTGCGTAGGCCACTTGAACCATACATCGGGTGGCAACTCCGCTGGCCACTACATTTTTAGCAATATGGCGAGCGGCATAACATGCCGAGCGATCTACCTTCGAAGGATCTTTTCCGGAGAAAGCCCCGCCGCCATGACCGCCATGGCCACCATAAGTATCAACGATGATCTTGCGTCCCGTAAGACCTGCGTCCCCTTGAGGTCCGCCGACAACAAATCGACCCGTAGGATTAACATAAATTTTTGTTTTGCCATCAATAAGCTGAGCCGGAATAACTTTTTTAATAACTTTTTCAATAACGTCCTCTCGAATTTGCTCGAGGGTTACATCGGGGCGATGTTGAGTTGAGAGGACTATGGCGTCTGCCCTCAAGGGCTTGCCATCTTTGTATTCGATGGTGACCTGGCTTTTTCCATCAGGCCTCAAATATTTTAGGGTGTTGCTCTTTCTTACGGTGGCAAGGGTCCGAGTTAATGTATGAGCAAGGCTAATGGTCAAAGGCATAAACTCTGGAGTTTCGTCGATCGCGTAACCAAACATCATGCCTTGATCCCCGGCTCCCTGTTCCTTCCCGGCAGTTGAATCCACCCCCATGGCGATATCAGGAGATTGACGTCCCACTGTCGTCAAAACAGCGCAGGATTGACCATCAAATCCCAAGGAGGGATCATTATAGCCAATATTGTTTATCACCTTGCGTGCGGTTTCAGCAAAGTCCACATAGGCCTTTGTTGTGATTTCCCCTGAAATAAAGGCCACACCTGTAGTGACCAAAGTCTCGCAAGCAACCCGGGCCTTGGGATCATGTTTCAAAATTTCATCTAAGATAGCATCACTGATTTGATCAGCGACCTTATCAGGATGACCTTCGGTAACGGATTCACTTGTGAAGAAATAATCTTTGGCACCAAACATTTTTCGAAACTCCTCATTGACTCATAGAATCCCGAAAATCTATGAGAAATGAGGTATTTGGTCAAGATTTTAAATCGGTTTGTCCAGAGCGAGAGATCCTCGTGGGGCGGTGGGGTTCGAGAAGAACACCTTGTCTCTCTTATTGCCACGGCACTCAATAAATACGATCGAGTCCTTGTCATTTACGGAAATGGACACCTTGTAGAAGCTCGTCCTGTCTTACTCAAGACGCTTGGTTCACCCGTAGATAAAAATTTCTTTTGATGTCCAAAACCTCTAAATTAAAAACCATACCTCGCCCCATAGTCTAAGGAAGACCCTGATGAAAGCCCTTTCGGGCGATCCTTCAATAAATGAGCTAAGATTTATATCAGCGTCGTGGATTCTGGAACACGTGTTGAATGGTGCGACTGCGAGTTTCAAACCTTGAGATAATCACTTCACCTTGAAAATAATGAGGTTTCTAGCAAAGCTTAGGCCCTTATACCGCCCAAAGGGGGCTCCTTGAATGGCATACTTTGTCACGGGAGGGCTGAACTGTCCCGGCTGAATTTTCGTCATAGTGAAGGGGTCCCATCGGGAATCGATGGGTCTCCCTGAGTAATCTATGAGGGGATTTACGATTTTTAACAAGATATGATCATCGCCCCAAGCCACGTTGTAATCGTATCCAACCACCCACAGTACGTGGCCTCCGATATCCATTACAACACCTTCGTGGGCCTGGATTCCATCCCTAACATCTTTGAGTTCTGGCGCCCGGATATATTCATTTGTGCCTTCATCCGGAGGAGGATCGTAAGTTTCCGCGTAGGGGCCAATGACATGGACCCATGGATTAGCAATACCAGCTGATTCCAGATAACTCCGAACTGCTGCCGCCTCTTGATCTGGGTGCGTCCCGGTGTTGGGGTCAGTTCCGCTTAACTTTGCAAATTCACGAATCTGGTTGGTAAAATCTGCTGTTCTTGGATCGGCTACGAGGGGCAGCATTGAAATCGGAGGCGTACTCCAATACTTGAAGTAGGCCATTGCACTGGCCATGACCGTGGGCCAACACAGTTCACATTGGGTTTCTCCGTTACCATCTCTTACAAACAGATCGTTTAATCGCGGATCAAGTTGCCAAGCCGGAAATGGGGGAGCAAAGTTTATAGATTCGTCAAATTTAAGAGCGCCCTGTTGAATACTTTGGACATTGGCCAAACCCGTCGAGCATTCAGTTAAGGAATCCGTCTTTGGTACGTCCGAGGATTCGGCTATGGGCCCTATTAGCAACAAGATAAATAGACCAAAAAAAACTCTCATAGATAAAGATATCTCCGTAAACTTCCAATGGTTTTAAATACGGAGCAACAGTCGTGCCTGGATCAGATCAATATCACCGACCGCAAAGGTGTATAAACAGGCATATATGTTGCTCATCCATGATTTACTTTAGCAAAGGAAGAATATGCTCCTTTTTGATAGGCTCGCCTTAGTCATTTTTTCAATTTTGGTGCCAATTATTGTCAACGCCACGGCGACGAACCCCGAGAGCAAATCCGAAGATGGAATCGAAAGATGTAAAGGAACTATGGCGATCGTTAACCTTTTTACTCCCCGTAATAGTATCGGACGGGTCCTCTCCGCACGTAACGAACAATTGCAAGCCATCACGGAGTTACGTCGGGATCCTAAATTTGAGAATGATCGCCAAAAGCTTGAAAAAAAGGTACTTGAGGCAAATAACCAAGTTCCTGTAGGAATCTACGAAGAGTCCCTTAAGGCCGGCTACATTTATCTTCAAGACGCTATAAGATTTTTGGAGAAACGAAAAGCTAGCAATGTACCGGAGGGCAAAACCGAAACTCTTATTTCTCCTCAAGAGGCAAATCAAGCATTGATGACCTTGAATCTTGGGGAAGTCCTCACCCGAGTCCATAATTTTTTGCATATGTCGCCAGAAACTAAGGTGTCCCAGGTTCAACTTTATAGTCTAATTTCCTTTGTCTACCGCTTAAACATCGCAGTAAAAAACCTCGAAAAGGGCTCCTTTGCAGGCTCATCCCATTTTGATGGACTAATTGAAAATCTAAAGGCCCATTTTCCAGGTTTCGAGGAGGCTACAAAACTGGCTAGAGCTTATGCAACGGAGGGCTATCTGATCTTTCCTGTTCCTCAAACCATTAGATTAGGCCAGGAGCAAAAATCTTTTCTACGCTCAGCGAGAATAATCCCCTACGAATTGGCCGACCCGACTCAAGACCCCTTTGAAACCCCGGTAGACGGGCACCACTGATCCCGCTCTTACTTCTTCCCCTTCATCCTTAAGACTTTGTTATCATCCTCATGAAGTTCACGGGCCTGGGCCGCAATTTCCTGTTTAAGATAGCCTTCATTGCTGGCATTAAAATTATGGTGATTTTGGATTTTATCTTTATGCTTTCGGAGTTGATGTTCAAGTTTATCCACCACAAGGTCAATGGCGGCATAAAGAGTAGGGTCTGAGGCTTTGGCCGTATAGTGCTGCCCCCCGGTATCAACAACCACTTCGGCCTCCTGGCTTTCTTTTTGGACGCTAAAAATAAAATGAACCTTCATCTCTTTATGCATATTATATTTTTCGATTTTCTCGATTCGGCCTTGGGCATATTGGGTAATTGAATCAAGGGGTTCTAGGTGCTTGAAAGTAAACTTGCAATCCATAAAATACCTCCTCATTAAAGGTTGTAAGGAGAGTTTCATTCTCTATCGGCAGATGGCAAGAGATTCGATTAAAAATATTTTTTGCGTTTACTGCTAGGCAAAATCCCTAATATATCTCTATATTTAGCAACGGTGCGACGCGCAATATCGATTCCTGCATCTGCTCGTAGCAGCTCCACAATCTTTTGATCAGAGTAGGGGTTCTTCAAATCTTCTTTCGAAACCAATTCTTTAATTTTTTCTTTCACGGACTCGCTGGCCAGAGAATCCCCATCTGTCTTATTAATGCCGCTATTAAAGAAGTACTTGAGCTCGAAAATTCCGCGAGGTGTATGGACGTATTTGGCCGTTGTCACTCGGCTTACGGTCGACTCGTGCATTCCAATGTCATTGGCAATATCGCGCAGGATCATGGGCTTTAAAAACTCTAGTCCCTTATCTAAAAAGTCTCGTTGGTATCGAACAATACTTTCTGTAACTTTATAAATTGTACGTTGCCGTTGGTGAATAGACTTAATGAGCCAAACCGCTGATCGCAGTTTATCTTGAATATATTCTTTTGTGATATTGCTTGAAGTCTTACCTGAAAGCACATTCTTATAAAAATTGCTGATTTTTAGTCGAGGCAGCCCATCTTCGTTGAGAGAGACGACGTATTCATCCCCAACTTTGTAGACATAGACGTCGGGAGTTACGTATTGAGTTTCAGAGGTGGCGAATCCTCGTCCAGGCTTGGGTTCCATATCGAAAACAATTTTGCAAATCTCTATGACTTCTTGAAGTGTCTTGCCTGTAGCCTTAGCGATCCCTTCGAAGTTCTTCTTCTCAAGATCCTTCATGTAATTTCGAATGACGTCGACGACATCGTGGGTGTCTTCACCTAAAACTTTAGCTTGCACAAGGAGACATTCTTTTAGATCACGAGCCCCCACTCCCGGCGGATCAAATTCTTGAATCAGTTTTAGAATCCCTTCAATTTCGTCGTCAGGAAGATTTTCTTCAGGGCAAATTTCGCCCAATGG
The DNA here is from genome assembly GCA_013287405.1 of Deltaproteobacteria bacterium. The sequence continues at coordinate 4,897 of JABDDW010000027.1, read as the reverse complement.
AACTTTGAGATAGCCGTCGTCGTCAATATTACCAATAATTTTGATCCCAATACGTTGTTCCTCATCGTTAAACCCAGAAAGTTTGAGCTGCCAGATCAGATATTCCTGAAGACTCTCGTGGCGAGTAATTAAATTCTCGTAGTTATGAACTTCTTCGGTGTTTCGTATTCCCGACTGTGCGGTGGATTGTTTGTAGTTATCTTCGACATAATTCTCCCACTCAAATTCTTCTTTCTTGTTATCGTCTGCAGCCGGTGGGGGAGCTTCAGTGTCTTCAACCATATCGAGGTTTTCAGACTCTTTGGCCGCAGCTTCATCCTCGGCCACTTCACCAGCTTCTTCAAGGATAGGGTTCTCTTCCATTTCTTTAGTGATGGTCTGTTCTAACTCCAACCGGGAGAGCTGCAAGAGTTTAATGGCCTGTTGGAGTTGGGGCGTCATCCTCAACTGCTGGGAAAGCCTAAGCCCTTGTTTTAATTCTAAAGCCATATGTCTCCTTTAAGAGTCTACAACTTGAAATTTTCGCCAAGATAAAATTGCCTGGCTATAGGTGACTCCGCAATTTCCGTGGGCGAACCCGTCACCTGGATTCGTCCGTCTTTTAAAATATATCCTCGATCACAAATTTTTAAAGTTTCGCGAACGTTATGATCGGTAATGAGTATACCTATACCTCTCTGCCGCAGCTGACTGATTATAGTCTGAATATCACCAACCGCAATAGGGTCAATACCGGCAAAAGGCTCGTCCAAAAGCAAAAATGAAGGGTTCCCCGCCAAGGCCCGTGCAATTTCTACTCGGCGGCGTTCACCCCCAGACAAAGAGTAAGCATAATTATGCCGCACGTGACGAATTTTAAAATCCTCTAAAAGGTCTTCTAACTTTTCTTTCTGAGCCGCACTATCAAGGGCACAGGCTTCAAGACCGACAAGAATATTGTCTTCGACAGTTAATTTTTTAAAAACGCTAGGCTCTTGAGGCAAATAGCTCACACCAAGTCTAGCACGTTGATACATAGGACGTCGCCCAATACTCTGATTGTTAATAAGGACGTCTCCGCCATCAGGTTTGACGAGCCCCACAACCATATAAAAGCTGGTGGTCTTTCCCGCTCCATTGGGCCCCAAGAGGCCTACAATTTGCCCCGATTCAACAGTGAAACTCACGCGATCAACCACTTTTCGCTGCTTAAAGCTTTTTGAAATATTTTGAATTTCTAAATTATTGACGCTCATTGTGCGATCCCTTTAGAAAACCCCTTGGTTAAGAGGTTAAGCCCCTTAGAACTGCTTGGACCTGCATCCTCTTGTTCTACACGAGCTTTGGCTTTTGAGACCCGCACCTCTTTTCCGCCCTTGAGAAATCGAATTTCTTGGCCGCGCAATTCATTACCATTTTGATTTATGCTGGGATTTCCATAGAGGACGAATTCATTTTTTTTGAATAAAACTTGAACATATTGAGAAGCGGCCCAGTGCTCTTGATCTGTAACACGCACATTACCTTGCATGAATAACGAAGTTAAGGCCCTGGTCTTTTTATCGTAAAGGAAGTCAGCCTGGTTACCCGTCATTCTTATAGATTCAATATCGACCTGGACTTTATCCTCAAAATGAACTTCAGAAGTCTTTCCATTTACAAAAGAGTGCTCAGATCGAATGTTCATAACTTTAACGCCGTCTCGGTCTTCCAAATTTGTACCCAAAACCGGGGAGGTCCCACCGTCGGAAGATATTTGTTTAACGGCGTGGACGGAGTGGTCAAGCTTCATCGAACTATTGTTGAGGTCAGCCCTGAAGCCAACCCCGTCCAATTGAAAAGGACCCTCAGATCTTGGACCGGTTATTTTCACGGCATCAGGAGTGGTTAAGGATTTTTCACCAGCGGAGTATTTTAGGGATTTGGTTTTAAATGTGTAACCTTCAGAGGTCGTTGTGACAACATTACCTTCTATATACATGTCCTTAGTTTCCATTTGAACAGTCCCATCATGTCCAGTAACCGAATAAGTACTGCCATTGAGACTAAAAAACTTCACTCGGACTCCTTCTAATTTCCAACTCCCCTTATCTTTAAAGCCTTGAGCCTTTTGAGAGTCGAGCTCCCACTGCTTTCGGCCTCCACCGGTTTCCACTAAATGCACACCTTCCATGATCTGCGACATTGTAGCCACTGTGGATGGTGGTGGTGTCCCGCCCCCGGGCTTAGCCGCCTCCGGCGAAACTACCTCTGGGTCAGGGGCGGTACCCAGTCTCTTGGGAGCAATTGTAAGCACTTCTAAAACTATTAAAACCAAAAGGGCCGTCAAACCCCAAGTCTTTAGACGTTTCATTTTAAAATCGGCCCTTTAAGCATTTATTGTACCACTTTCTTGGCACGGTTTAAGCACCAAAATTCTTCAAAGTCTCTAATAAAGTCGTGGCATATAATTTGATTTTAAGGGCGTCAATTTGGGGGTAAGCCTTTAAAAGAGCTTAGTTGGAGGAGGATACCGTCCCCGGGGAAACATCTTCCTTTTTCATGACTGCAAAATTAATCTCTTCTGCACCAGCTTCGGTCACCGTGAACATGACTTTCTTGATCGTTAAAAAATCTTGATCCCGATCAGCTTGGACAGTAATTTTTTTTGCATTGTTTGAATCCGAAGCTTCCTTTTGGCCATCAGGCTTAGGAGCACCCGGGAGGGACTGTCGAATGGCTTGATTCTCTTTATTCTTTATTTCGTCCATTTTAAGAGCCGCGACGAGGTGATCACGCAAGGATATTATCATCCAGTCTTTTTGCTTTTTAACATCGTCGAGTTTGGCAACCGTATCTTTATCCAAAACCACATCGGTCTGAGTCAGGGTCACAATATGGGCGGGTTTTAATTCCTTGGTCTGGGAGGCTTTTGGAAGCTTAACGTCCTTGGGTATATAAATGATTTCACCGGTGCTGCTATAGTTCATCAGCAAAAAGACAACTAATATTGTAAACATATCTACCATTGACGTGAGACTCAGTCCCGTCACGGACGATCTTCGAGAATTGACACCATGAATGTTTCGCTTATGTCTCGGATCTCTTTTTCCTGGAGCGTAGATAGGCATTTTACTGAGCTCCCTGGGTGGCAATAGCAATCTCGGGAAAACCCGCTATCATCATTGAGTCCATCCCTTTGATCAGTTCGTCATATTTAATATCGTCAAGAAGTGTGATTATACCGTCGATTTTTTCAGGGTACTTACCTTTGATCTCCTTAAGCTCGCTGATCAAGCCCGGTTGGTCATATTCACTGTTCACGCGAGGGATAGAAAAAGATTGACGTCCTAAATTTACAACGTAGCCAGAATGGGTCACATCAATTTTTAAATTGATCTGTTCACGTTTCGGTTCTTCAACTTGTCCGGTGGCCGTCTTTTTTCCGTAAATTGAACTTCCGATTTGAATCATGCTGACCTGGGTCCAAACCGCTGTGATGAGCAAAAAGCTAATACACGTACTCATGAGGTCAATAAACGGAACAAGATTCAACTCTATATCAGTTGATCGCTTACCGCTTTGATTGTTCCCCCCCATTTGATCAAACATTTTTGTATCGCCTCTTTCTAGTCTTTTATCTTGTCTCGATTAGCCACAATGAGATTCATCAAATTCATGCTGCTTTCATTCATATCATTCACAATTCTTTGAGTTCGAGTCTGGTAGTAACCATAAGCAATAATGGCGGGAATCGCGACAATCAGTCCGAAGGCCGTGCAGTTCATGGCTTCTGCAATACCTGATGATAAGAGGGTTGCCTTTTGCGCGGGATCAGCATTGGTTACGGCTCGGAATGAATGGATCAGACCGACAATTGTACCTAGAAGACCAAGTAAGGTGGCGACGTTTCCAAAAACCGCTAGAAAAGCCGTCCAACCGTCTAAGACGGGAACCTCCTTAAGTGCGGCTCCATCCATTGCGACCTGGACTTCCTCGTCAGGGCGGCGGTTTAGAACCTGAACCAACCCGGCCTTCAAAGTGTTAGTCAGGGGTGCCGGTTTGCTATCACAAAACGTAATCGCCTGCCTGATATCACCCCGAAGAATAAATCCGAAAAGTTTGTCGTTAAAATCTTTTTTATCAACAGACAATTTCGCAAGAGTCATAAAGCGTTCGAAAATTATAAATATGACAAAGACCATAACAATTGCGATGGGGACCATCCCCCAGCCACCGCCCTGAAACGCGGCGATAACAAAGTTTGTGGAATCTACTTGTGGTGTCGGCTGCATTTTGCTCCCCCTCTAAACTGTTTGCTTTCCGTTATTTTACTCCTGAGCCTGGAAGACGAACGGATAGCTTACGTCAGCTAGTTCGCCCACCGGAGGCTCAGGAAATTTCCATAATCTCAAACGCGCTACGGCACATTGCTCTACGTCAGAGGAGTCCATCGTCGAACTCTTTATCCCCGCCGCCGTGACTCGTCCACCTGGACCGATCGTCCACCGGATGACAATTTTTCCATAGAGCCCGGGATTACGATTGAGTCCCTTCTCGTAACAGGCTTTGATCTGCTTTAAGTTTTCTTGAACGACTCGCCTAATGGCTTCGCGATCAATGCCCGGGCTAAAAGTCGCCTCACTATCTCCAGCTATAAGCGAAGCGTTTTTCTTCGCCCCGAGGGTACCGGTACCATAACCCGAAACACCACCGCCCCGTCCCTTTGTTTTCACTCCAGAAATACCCACTGTGGCCGTACCATTACCGTTGGCTCCCGTATCTCGGAGAGCACTCCCGCCTACATTAGCACCTTGTCCGTCGGCGGCACTTCCCGTGGCATTCTGACTAAGACCCGCTACATTCCCCGCACCGGCATTAGCCTTGTTAATTTGTTCTTGGACGCCTTTTGTAGCGAAAGCCCCGAGAAGGCCTGACT
>JABDDW010000026.1 GCA_013287405.1 Deltaproteobacteria bacterium | reverse complement strand
CACACCGATATTTTGACAGTTATTTTTCAAAGAGGACCTATAATTTCCGATCTCATCTTCCCAAAACTCTCCATCAAAATCCCAGTGCTGCCCAGCCGGTTGTCGGTTGCTTAAGTTTGCTTTATCCATGGTTTTACCGCCGGCAATTTTAAACCTGAGATTCTCACCACTGCCGGCATAAGCCTCATATTTTAAAAGCTCGTCATTCTCGAGATTTTGATGTAATTCGGTCGCAATTTTCAAAAAGTGATTTCGAAGAATCTTACCTGCTTGCTCCTTAACCTTATCTTTATTAGAAGCAATTCTGGCCTGGGCAAGAGGTGTAAGCCTGGCCAGCCCGTCTAAACCCTCTTTTAGAGTCTTCACCTTAAATTCATAGACAGCTAAAAAGTCCTCGAGGTTAGATAATTCAAAGCGCCAAGCATTGTAGTTTTTCATTCCATCGGGGATGGTCGAAGCTCTTCGGATCTTATCCCTCAGCTGTGCCACTTTCAAAATAGTCGCATTTCGACGACTCAGAAGGCTTTTGCGATCCTTCTCAATAAGATTTCTTACGAAAGGATACCCAGAGTTTTCATCAATGAGCTGGTTTATCGACTCTTGTGCATTGAGAAAGTCCCTCTGCCTTGCGGCCTCACGGATGGCCTGGTAAGGGAGCTCGTCGACATCTTGGCTAGCTTTACCCTGAAGCTGTTTAAGAACCGTTTGATAAGTTTGGGCAGAATTGTGGGTCGAATTATATTTATCAATTTTCTCCAGCCAAGGTTGGTAGAAGTGTTCAAGATAAGCGATGGATTTCATAGCATCTGGGTACTGACAAATATTTAAATACGCAATGGAACGGAGCACATAACTCTCGGGTTTATACACCCCATTAAAATAGGGAGATTGAATGGAGTGCATATTTCCAATAGCCCCAGGCATATCTTTGGATTGGAGTTGAACCCACCCTTCTTCGATAAGAGATTGAATCCACAAAGGGTTTTCTTTTGGAACTTTTTGAAAAGCGTCCAAGGCGTCTTTATACTTAGCTTTTTGGAAGGACTCCCGTCCCAAATTCATTTCAAAAAGAGCCAAAACGGTTTTGTCTTTGCCATTTTTATTCAACTCGGTCGTTATATTCTTTTGCCTTAATATAGACGCGTCCATTCGGCCCAATTCATATTCAGCCACAGCGGCAACATATTGAGCCTTGTAGTAAGGAGCAGTTTTCTCTGGAACCAAAAGGGCCGACTCCAAAGCTTTGCCCGGAAGATTTTTACGAATAAAATATTTTGCCTTAAGATAATTGATCTGGGGCAAGCTCTCTTTTGGGTAATTATTTTGATCCGCGCCAAGGAGGGCCTCCGTCACCAACATTTCGTATTGAAGTTGTATGTCTTCGGTGGCCGTTTTAATTGAGTCGTGTGCTATAGAAGGATTTTGACTTCGCATTGTTTTCGTTAGGTATCGAAGAGCTTCCGTCGGTAAATTCATTTCGTGGAGACAAACACCTAGATGAAATCGGGCACTTTCATTCACTTCAGGTTTGACCGCTTCAACGAGATCAGAGAAAATCCCAGAGGCAATATGGCATTGATCCTTCTTTTCAAAAAGAATAAGACCCCGCAATAGCTTTAAGTCCTCTTCAGTAAATGCCAGGGTTGATAACGGGGTATAAACTATGTCGTTTTGAAGGGTATAAACGAGTTTCGCTATTTTCTCACCGGTCACTTTTTTTGCGGCCTCTAAAACAGGAATCTCAATTTTTTCGACATTTTCGGCCTTAACAACATCATTCCCAAGAATATTTTTAAAGTCTCCGCTAGAATTTAGATTTGGCGTTTCTAGAGCTTTGGCAGGAGTGAAAGGAAGTTCGGGATAAGGAGAAATAGCAACAACTTGAAAAGCCTTTGAATCTAAAATCTCCTCTTGTCCCAAATTCAATAAGGGAATTTTCTTCACCTCTTGCCTTTGAAGCTTCGTCTGCAACTCTTTAAATCTAAACACAGGCACGTCGTTATGGCCCATAACTAAGTTGGTGTCGTGAAAGGGCGTTGCAGGGGTCACGACTCTTGCGGGAGCTATAGAATTCACTTTTGCAGCGGCCATCTTTATATCTACCGATTGAATGGACTCGCTAGCCTGGGGAGATCCGTTTTCCGCCGACGCTGGTGCCGAGGCCGGTGCACGTCCAGAAGGGGCCCCATTAAACCAGACCTTCAGTTTCTTAAGAAACCCAGATGGTTCGGCTTTCGCTGTGATCGGAAGAGCGCCGTTGGATGCGATCGAAGGTGCGGCCGATGCATTTTTTGGAGCACCCGTTGGATTCGATACGGCCCCATTAGATTGCCCGCTATTGGACGGAGGATTAGAGGCCACATCTGTTTTCTGCGCAGGGGGCGGTTCCGGTTTAGTAAATCTGTCAAAAAAAGCATGAAACCTTGTGACCACAGCGGTTTTAAAACTTTCCCAAGACCAATGGTTAGAAATTGAATCGGCTCGAGCTGCTGAACCGATCAAAGTTAAAGTAACGAGAAATGCTAAACCTAACTTCATAAAACTACTTCTCCGTATTATTGGAAGAACGTCACTCCCAACATAAAGATCGCAGAATAGGTGATCTTATTTTGAGCCACGGAGTTAGCAGGTTGTTGGCCTCCTCCGGCATAATATATGGTCTCAGGATAAATATGGTTATCGATATCGAGTTTTATCGCCCAGTGGGAACTCAAAAACACTTGTTGGGAAATGTCTATGGAAGCTGTTACTGCCGATTGGCTTATTGAATTTGGCTGATTCACTGTCGTCCCAAATGAATTAGATTGCAAGAGAGTTAAACCAAGACCGGGATTAACAGACATATCAAAGTAGAGAATTTTTTTCTCAAGCAAGCTGAGTTTTGCATAAATAGGTACCCAGTTGTAACTGGCCCCGATATATCCTTGTGGACTGTTGTAATTGTAAGCGGCTCCATATTGCTGAAAAGTGGTAGCAAATGATGCTGGTGAGGCGGACGTCCTCCAACCTTGGAGTGTAACTCCTTCTCGCTCACTAAAGTAATAGCTCAATTGAAGTCCAATATTGTAATCGTTTGTGTACTGGCTGCTCAAATCTGTGCCTACCATTGGATTCAGCGCAAATCTGTGAGCCTTAGTGTACAAGCGATTCTGAACTACGTTGAACTCTGTATCCTTTGCGGTCCAATAACGATTTTCTAAATCGGTGAGATCCACCTTTTTGTCCCCAGCAGGGGTTGTAACTCCCGATTTTGAAGAATCCTTTGAGGAGTCAATCTTAACCGAATCCGATTTTGAGGCATCACTCACTGCGCTGTCCGGTGAAGGAGTCGGATTTGGGGCTGACCGATCGTACTTGCTAGATTTTGCAAACGCAACTTGTGTACCCAATAATAAAATTACAAAAATCGTTTTTAACATGTTGTTTCTCCTGGTTAGTTCACGCTCTTAAATAAAAACGGATAAGACACTATAACCTTAGTTCCACCTTTTGGTTTAGGAAATTTCCACGTTGCAAGCCTCCTTAAAATGCAATCTTCAATGAGGTTGCTTTGCAAAGTTGTCTGTGTGACAGATTGAGAATCAACTTCACCATTGGCGTCGATCGTAAATCTCACTTTGAGTTTCCCGTAGAGGTCAGGACTTGCTGCCAGTTGCCGCTCGTAACAGTACCGCACTTGCCCAAGATGGTCCCGAATAACTGCAGCTATGACTTCACGATCCAAGCCACCTTCGACAACGGATTCTGTGTCCTCTAATCCAACCTCACCGTTACCCGTGGTTCCGGTCCCCAGACCAGTTCCTGCCTTATATCCACCCGAACCCCCGCCTTTGGCGCCCGTTCCGATAGCGCCAACCGTGTACCCTTTTCCGTTGGAAACAAGACCGGCTTTTCCCAGAGCTGCCGCAGCCGAAGGCGCAATGGGCATGTTGCCATGATCATGGTCTATCGCGGCACTGGCTTCAGGAGTGGCCGCAAAGGCAGCGATCAGTTTCGCACTGCTGGCGGCCCTAAGAGCTATTTTGCTAATTATTGATGAAACTCCGGCTTTACGTAATGAGGCCACGGCTTTCATAGCCTGGCTCTGACTGCCTTTAGCTCCTTCTGATATAGAGCCATTTCCAGCTCCAGTTCCGGTAGGAGTTTGTTTGGCGTAGCTTACAAGTTGTTTCTTCTTTTGGGCCAATACTTTGCTATCAAATATCATCTTTGTATAAACGTTATCGGGTTTTATTTCTTCAGACTTCTTTATGGGTAATCCTATGAGAATCAAAAAAAACAAGATTACGGCGGCTATTGTTCCCACTAGAGGACGCTTCAGTTCTCCATCCAACTTAATCGCCTCTGGTTTTAATTGTTTAGTGTTGGGAACAAATACCTCTCTGAAGGTCAGTTTACCTTCTTTGACCTTCTTAAAGGCAGCTATTTCCTCTTGGTCGGATGTCGTGGTGAGAACATGCCCATGGATTTTAACCACAGTTAGTTTTTTTGAAGTTTTTCGCTCAAGTTCTTTTTCGAAAAGGCTTCGTCTCTCTTTTGTGGGAATTAACTCAAGTCTATGATCGCCTATTTCTAAAACCATCATCTCATTAATTTTATGTTCTAAAAATGTCCGGCCATTAAGTTTTACGTCGGGTTGACTCCCGAGATCGAAAATGGTCCACCCCTCCTTGGTGTTTTCTAAAAAACAACAAACCCCTGCAATTTCTTTTGAATGGAGTTTCACGGTGTTCCGTAAAGAAGATCCAACGGCACATTGTTTACCTCGAACCTGTATTATCCCTACATTTTGCCCCTTAACCGTATGTTTTACGATCAGGGGTAATAACTTGCCTTTTGTCTTCATACTTCTCTCTTCTCACTTCAAATAGTCAATGCTTGAGCGAATGTTCTCATCAAAGCGCTCCCGCACCTTATAGAGCGGTAAAAAGTCGACGGACCTTTTTTGAACAAGATAAGCTCCGTCGGGGTGACGGGCCGTACCTTCGACAGTATCTCCATCAAAGTCGACATTTTGAGTTTCTCTATGAACCACAATTTTTTCTTTAGCCTGGGACCCTGTGGACAAAAACAGCACAAGAATAACGATATTTATTTTTTTCATTTATCACCTGCCTGGTTTTGTTTTTTCTTGTCTTGAGTGCTGGCAAGAGCTCGTGACCTCTCCAGCATCGCTTGCAATTCCTTGATTTTTGAGTCGTTATCGAGATCGATATTTTTTGTAATCTTCCCGGCCTTAATCATGTCGTGCAATTTTTGGTAGGCGTGCATAGCCCGCTCGGGATTATTCAGAGGTCCTTCGTATAAAGCACCAATCTGTGTCAGGTAACGGCCGTCGGATTCGTCTAGATCAGTAAGGCGAACGTAGGCCTCTAACGCCTGATCCGGATTGTTTAAGTGTAATTCGCATTCGGCTTTTCCATTCAATGCGTATACATTATCAGGAAGGGTTTTAAGGGCTGCAGAAAACTGCCCCGTAGCATTCGAGTAGTCTTGATCTCGTAAATAAACTTGTCCAAGCAAGAGATGAGCGGGACCAATTCCTTCATCAAGACTCACGGCCGTTTCAAACTCAGTTGTGGCCATTTTAAAATCGTCTCTGGCCCAAAGAACCTGTCCCTTCAAGTAATGAATGATACCGAATTCTGGAGCTCGTTTTAAGCTCAACTCAACCATCCATAGAGCACGGTCCAAATCATGATTTATGAAAGCCACTTGGGCAAAAAAATACGGGCCCCACGGTGTAGAGGTGTTACGGACTGCAAGCTGATTAGCCAATTTCTCGACAGAATGGAAATCATGGTTTCTTAAACACATATTAGCGGCAACTACAGCATCAGCCCACTTCCAATGGCCATTGACTTTACTTATCGCCGTCGAACATTGAGCCCCCTTAACCTGATTTTCTAAAACGCCATGAACAGTAACATTCATTGTTTTTGCTTTTTGTTTTAACCGGTCATCAAGACCCGCCCCCTCAGTGACCTTTTGAGTAGGAGCCGTAGCGCAACCCAGAGAAAAAATGAGACCTGCCAGTATGACGGCTTTCAACTTTCACCTCCATGATCGACCACGGGAAAGACATTGGCCGGAGGTAAAATGATATTACTAAACCCTTTTCTTCCCTTCTTTGACAATCTATCTAATTCGGTTTGAATCTTGGCGACCGTATCGTCGCGAAGCTTCAGACTCTTAGCTTGTTTGAGGGCAATCTGCAGTGTTTCTGCGTTTTTTTCTTCTATGGGCAAAGCTAGATTTTCAATTTCGTGCAAAAATTTCTTCTGATCTGCGACGGGTGCATCCGCGGGAGCTTCGATTTGATTCAAAGAAGCTGAAAAACTCTCGTAGCATTTTGCCAAATGAATAAGGGCTTCTATAGCCGTAGGCTTATCTTTAAAAGCAATTACATCTTGATATGCCTTTTGTGCATGATCGAGTTTTTCAGATTTAATGGCTAAAACCATACTGAGTCTTTCAGGCTTGGCTTTAATGCTTGAAGCTACAAATTCCTTTTCTAAAATCTTGGCTTGAGCCAACCTGGCCTGCGCTAGGGCTCTATGCGAAACATTATCGTCGTTACGCATAGCCACAACTTTTTTTGCTAGCCTAAATGTTTTGTCATCGTCCCCTTCCCCAGCAGCGTGTTGGACTAATTTGTTCATCGCAATACTGGCCTGAGGTTGCGCACCGGTTTCGACGATTTGCTCTAGTAACCGAGACGTCTTAGACCAATCGTGGCTAGAGCCTTCTGAAATCCCTTCGACTCGTTCTAACGCTGCTACACCTTGCTCACTTTTTGGATACTTCTCAATGAGTTTGTTGTATAAAACTGTGGCGCCTTTAATATCATTGTCCAACGCTTTGTAATCGGCCGCCTGAAGCAACAGAGCCGGATAATTTGATTTATCGGTTTTGTCTTTAGACTCTTTCTCCCACTCTGCAACATTAAGAATGGCCTGAGCTGCCTTGCTCAACTGAGCCTGTGCCTCATATAAAATAACGAGAGACCTCCCCAAATCAAGCTTGTAAGGGGAATGAGGATAGGTCGCGATGAGCTGCTCACTTAAACTCGACGCCGTTCCTAAATCATTAGCTAGATTCGCACAGTGAATGGCATTAAAAAGGGCCTTATCCGCCAGCGTGGACTGTGGGTTTTCTTTTACGAAATCTAAATACCCGTTCATGGCATCGGTAAATTTGCCAGAGGCCTCAAGATTTTGATTCACTGTCAAGAAGGCTTGTTGATGAATTTTTATGAGTTGGGCTGTGGTTTCTGGATCTGATTTAAATTTTGTCAGGAACATCTTACTTTCATCACGAAGAAGTTCGTATTTCTTTTGAATATTGAGAAGGTCCAAATAGAGTGTAGAAGCTTTAAACCCTCTTGGATTTGAATAAAAATTCACGGCCAAGTCTCTTAACTGCGGAGCCGCTTCGTCATAATGATTTTTTTCGTATGCAATAAAGGCCTTCTTAAATCGCACGTCCGTCAAATACTGACCTTTTGGATTTAAGGTGATGTAGTCCTGGGCCAAGATGGCAAAACTTCGCTCATCTTGATCTGACCACTTATCTTGAGTCGCTTTCTCCAGAGCCACTATAGCGCTATAGGAGCTATCGTGACGGAGTTTAATATCTTTTGTGAGATGGGCTGTTTTTGAATATTGTTCTGAGGCTTTGCGAAAGGCTCCCTGTTCAAACAAAAGTTCGGCATAGGCAAAGCGTACCTTATCTTCGCCACCAACCGTAGCACTTGCCGTCAACCTTTGACTATTTTTAAGGAGGCACTCATAAGCCCTTGAAGTCAATAGTCCTAAGGTCGTGTCGCCTTTAGCCCGAAATTCCTTATGCCATTTTGTCGAATACAACCGACCTGCTTCTTCAAGTCGACTCCAACACTCCTTTTGATCCTCAAATTTTTGTGCTTTTGCCCAAGGAGACGCGCTCTGACAAAGATCGCTTAGAGTTTCAAGGTTCTCTATGACTTTGTTTCTATTTTTAGAGTTCTCATAGCCTTCCATCATATCTCGATGCATTTCAGGTCTCTCGGCGGCTAAAGGAACGGCACTGATTAAATCAGTGTAGACAATCTCCAAATTTATGAACTTGCCGTGTCGTTGATATATTTTTCCAAGTTTAAGCGAGAGCTCCCCGGCTTTTTGATCTCCACCTTGATTTCTAAAGTAGGCGACAGCATCGCTGGGCTGTTTGACGTCCTCATAGAAAATCACCATATCTTCTAAGGCTTCACGAGAAAGATCCAGGCGGTTAATACTTTCATCATTAGATTTTTTTGAATAAGCCACAACTTCTTCGAGCTGTTTTAGACCCTTTTCTGTTTGCCCAATATTGTAAAGGGCCCACGCTCCCTTGTAGATTCCGTATGGATAAACTCTAGACTCCGGGAAGTCGCGAATCTTTTGAAACTCATCATAAGCGGCTTGGAACTTTTTCTTTGAGAAAAGTTCTTCGCCCAACGAAAGATGACTGTCGGGAACCAAAGGCGAGTTCGGAAAGTCATCAATGACTCTCTTGTAACGTCGCATAGCTTCTTCGTCTTGACCCAAAATTTGCCTCGCGAAGGCATTGTTAAAGAGAACGAGGTCCATGTCTGTAAATTGGATAAACTTCTTCTCGATGAGATCGTATGTATTTACGGCCTTCTGAATCCATCCTTTGCTTGTAGCCGACTTCGTTACGGTCGGACTAAATCTCGCCGCAGCCGCATCGTCGCGATGAACCTCAAAGAAGGTCGCCGTCTTTGCTCGCCTCATATAAAGTTCGGCGAGCCTAAACTCAAGGGAGGGCTCAAGTCCTGAGCCCTTATATTTTCTAATAAGTTTATTGAGTTGATCCAGGGCCTTCTGGTCGCTCTGATTTATAAGAAGTTCAGCTTTCAAAGCCTTAAGCTCATTGCCCTCTTCATCTCCCGCTTTCATTCTCAGTTCGTCGGCAACATCCGAACTCTTGGACCTTTGATTCTCTCCGGCAAAAGTCAGATTCGAAGACACACCAACAGGGCCCATCATTCCGAAAACGAGGCCTAAAATTAAAATTTTTAAAAAACTACGTCCCATACCAACTACATTTCTTTCTATTGAGACGAAACAACGGCGAATTTAAAGTCCGTATAGCCGGCAAATGACGACGTATACATAACCTTACGAAGGAGTTTGTAATCTAAACCCTGATCCGCCTGAAAAATAACTTTCCCTTCGAACTCCATATCCTTATTTTGCTGGGCAATGGCTTTCGATTTTTCAGCTTGAGCCTTAAGGGCGTCATAAAGGGGGCGAATAAATTTTTGATCTTTGGGATCTAAATAAGAATTAGCTATGTTTCCATTTTCTATTACAGCTACTTGTTTATCATCGACGTAGACGCCTTTGGTGGACACAATAAGTTTGAGAGCTTCGACTGGGGCCGTTGAAGCTGTTGAGCTAGGCAATCGCACGTTTTGGTTCACGGCTATTTCAACTGAGCTTGAGGCATAGCTCTTAAGTAAGAAAACAAGAATGATCGTAAACATATCAATCATGCTCGTGATTTGAAGAGTGAATGTTCCGTCTTGATTTTTTCTCAAAGTACCTAGGGCTCTCCCGGACCTCATAAATCTTTACCTCATCCCATCAAATTCGCTAGGACTACATCAGGGAACAAAAGCGGTGTAATGGCCTTATCGATATATATTTTAGGGTCTGCGTTCTCCATATCTCGAGAAGCGTCCATCACTTTTACGATGGATTTATAGTCAACGCTTTCATCGGGATTGAGATCTAATCTAAAGACCTTGGGGAACTGTTGCTTTACGTCGACCAGCTTCTTGTGCAGAGTCGTGAAATCGTATTCTGTACCGGCTTTAGGAATGGGGGTTTTCACCGTTTTATTGTTGAGATCAGTGACCTCTAAAACAAAACCTGCCTTGCCATCCATATTTACACGAACTGAAACTTCTCTTTCCGTTTTTGCACGATCTTGCGCCAGGGCTTGGAGTACCGGAGCTGGGAGCGGAATATTGATCAGCATAATTTGCATGAAAGTGGCTGACAAAAGCATAAAAGGGATGATGGAAACCAGCATGTCCATCATCGGAGCTAAATTGAGATCAAAAGTCGATTCCGACGAATGATCCCTTACACGTAACGTTCTCATGGCCTAAGCCACCTTTCGCTTTCCTTTGGGCGCTGGACCATCAGGCATGTGTCCCGTTCCTAGAGCCAATCCCCCATTTTCTGTTGGATAAGCTGTGTTCTCGCTATAGCCCTGATAAGATCGAGACAGAAGAACATCCACTAGCCTCGCACTTACAGAAATAATGTCTTCAATAAGTTTATTTTGTCTGGCCTGCAAGAATGCATAAACAATCATTGTTGGTATAGCTACGGCTAGACCCATTGCTGTTGTATTCATTGAAAGTGAAATGCCCTGCGCCAGTAAAGTTTGCTTCTGAGCAGGATCAGCAAAACTTACGGCTTGGAAGGACTCAATAAGGCCATGGATCGTGCCAAGAAGACCGATTAAAGTAGCGACGTTAGCGACCATCGCCAAATACCCAAGCCTCTTTGTGATTAGAGGAACAACTTCCATAGAAGCAATATCGTGGGCGTTATGGATGCTTTCGTCATCACGATCAGCGCGCTCTAAGATCATTTTAATTGCTTTTGGCAAGAGGGCCTTTCCCTGACTTGCACAATAGGCGATGGCTTCTTCGGTCTTGTCAGAAAGGATCAGACCTTTGATGTGCTTTAAAAATACGTCTGGATCCACGCTGTAGTTAAAATAGAGTGCTTGAACTCTTTCAAACGATACCGCAAAAGCGAAAATCGCGAGTCCGATCATCGCGTAAACAGGCAAGCCCCCTATCTTGAGAAACTGGCCAAAGTCTGTAAACATACCTTAACTCCTTGCATACTCGGTTAAACCCCCAAGACAAAAGCCCATGTCTTAGGCAGCAATATTAGCCCTGATCGCTTCGCGATCTGTCTTTTGTATATTGATGAATTTGATCCCGTACACGACTGGTGTTTCGTGATCGCGAATCCCCTTCATATATCTTTTACTCACAACTTCACATAATACGTTAAAAGGCTTCGCCACTGCCCCTGGTTTAAAATGGAGGTATACATTCTGCCCGGGAACAATCATGGCGTTTTCGATTATAACCCCAGCTCCACCCTCGCTTAACTCAATCGCCTTCCCCCTCCAGACTTGATTGTTGTCGTGGGCTACTATGGGGCATTCGTATTTATTTCGAGGATGATGTCGACGAAAGAAAATGCCGTCGTTTGCTTTTTCTCCCGCGAGCCTGCGAACCTGGTCACTATTAAAAACGTCAACTTCCGCGATACGCTTCCAAACCTCCAGGCCTTGAGCCCAAACAAAGTCATATTCAAAAATTGACTTTTCTTGGAGCATGCGGAGGACATCCAGATAGGTAAAGGGTCCAAAGCGATCCTTGCCCTTGAGGACGTACCATTGGCCATTTGTGAGGTCGCCCGAAGGCCCATTACCCTGAAGAGACAGTTTAGTTTGCGCCTGGGGGCTCGTCGGCAAATTTGTACGCAAATCCGCTGACGGATGGCTCGCAGACTGGGCCGACGTTTGATTTTCTGATGTTTGAATTAACGTTGGTTTCAGCGATGGTTTAGAAGATTGAGACACCAAAGCAATAAACTCAGGGTATTGACAGATCATAACCCATTCGTCTTTCTCAGTATTAACACAGAGAAAATCCGTTGCCTTAATCTCTAACCGGTCGACCATCGCGGCAATAGTCAGCAGATCAAAAGGACCCAAATTTGACTGCCCGTTATTTACAAAAAAAGTTTTTATCGACATGCTTTTTTGCACCCCAAAACGTGTCAATTTTATTTACGCCTTTTTGTTATCATCAGCCAGATTATCCACTTACATGAGGTTTATCGGTCGACATTGACCAAACATGAGAAGATTCGGAGAAGATAAAGGAGAGTCAAAAATTTCGTCTAAATTCCAGACAATTTTCTTTGAGTTGGTCTCACTCATTATTATGCCTGTAAAATAAAACGACAAAATTTCTGTGATTTTCTACCGCTGAGAAAGGAGGTCTCCGGGAGCTAAAATGAAGTTCCCGTAGCGATCTTTAGCAAATCCTTTTACAGCCCCTCGGACGAGCCACCCTATTTTCTTCTCAGGTTTAAGCACGATGCAAAACAGAGCCTCCAGTCCAGAAACCCACTAAGCTCCTTGCCAAAGCCGAAACCATGGGCTAGAAGGTCCTTAAATTAATTAAGGTGAGGATTATGGGACCTATACTCGTCTGTCTATGTTTGGCCTTTGTAATTTGGCTCTATTTTCGCTCAAACCCTCTCCACCATACCAAAAAATTTATGATCAGACGGTTTATAAACTGGTTCCCCCTGGGCATGAGTTACGCCTTTCTATACATGGCTCGCTACAATTTAAATGTTTCAAAAAATGCCCTTGGCGCAGCCATGAGTAAAGAAAGTTTTGGCCTCATCTTTGGAGTTGGAACCACGATTTATGGACTTTCCTTCCTTATCAATGGTCCCTTGGTAGACAAGCTCGGCGGTAAAAAGGGAATAATGCTCGCCACACTAGGCTCTAGTCTTGCCAATATCGCTATGGGAGTTGTAACCTTTCTCTTTTTGAAGAATCGGCTCAATGCAAATCTGACGGCGATATTCGCGACCCTCTACTCGATAAATATGTTCTTCCAGAGTTACGGAGCTGTTTCTATAATTAAAGTCAAAGCCTACTGGTTTCACGTCCGCGAGAGGGGAATTTTTGGGGGAATATTTGGAACCCTTATTTCTTTCGGGGTTTATTTTGCTTTCGATTGGGGTCAAGCTTTGGCCGACGCTGCAAAACTTCATGTTGATGGCCCTCCCACACTTCTTCACCGGATCTTTATGAATGTCTTTGCCGTAGATACAGGGACAAGCGATGCCGTTTGGCTTGTCTTTTTTATCCCCGCCGTCATTTTGATTTTCTGGGCCCTCATTGACATGTGGCTTATTCGCGATACTCCTGCCGAGGCCAAGCTAGAAGATTTTGATACTATGGATGCTTCGTCGGGAGAAATGCACAAAGAGTTTTCGGCGGCTGAGCTACTTAAACGTATTTTCACCAGTCCCATAATGCTTATGATTGCCTTCATTGAGTTTACGACAGGAGTCATTCGCAATGGCGTTATGCAGTGGTATTTTATTTTTGCAAAAGAAGTTAAACAACCCGGAGCTGAATTCTTCCTCTCCCACTGGGGGCTTTTACTTTGTATCACAGGTATCATCGCAGGATTTGCCGGTGGAATCGTTTCAGACAAGTACTTTCAGTCAAGAAGGGCGCCCCCTTCTGGAATATTCTATGCGTTGATTATACTCTGTACCTCCATCATGGCTTTAACACTTCAAACTTCACCAGTCATAGTTGGAATCTGCGCTGTAGGGATTTGCCTCTTTAGTATTGGTGTCCATGCCTTAATGTCGGGCACCGCCGCCGCTGACTTCGGTGGACGCAAAGCCACCGCCACGGCCTCAGGAATCACCGACGGTTTTGTTTACCTGGGCAGTGGACTTCAATCTGTTTCTCTAGGTTATCTCACCACAAAAAGTTGGGTGTATTGGCCCATATTTTTAATACCTTTTGCCATCCTTGGTTTTTTCTTTACTCTGAGGATGTGGCATAAACTTCCTTCGGCGACACGAAAATTCATCGACGAGGTAGAGAGGATTCCGGCAAGGAGTCTCAAAAAAAATCACAAGAAGGGGATCGTCACGGTCGATGCCGTGTAATTTCTAATGAACCCCATATTAGAGAGAGTCGTTTCTTTAGCTCAACGCCAACCACCGGACTCTCCCCTTCAAGCCATTTTTGACTTAGATAGTACTCTTTTTGATGTGAGTCCACGAATCACAAAAATAATTCATCTCTTCGCTAGCCTTGAGAGAATAAAAACTTCTTATCCAAAAGAGAGTGCAAAACTTCTCAAGCTTGAGGCCCACGAAAGTGACTACGGGGTTAAAAAAACTCTTATGCGAATTGGTTTTCTCCCTCCAGACTTAGAATTTATCCACGACCTTGTGGACTTTTGGAAAAAAGCTTTTTTCAGTAACCAGTTCTTAGAATACGACAGGCCTTACGCCGGCGCTGCCGGCTTCGTCAATGCCCTCCATAAAGCAGGGGCCACGATATATTATCTTACGGGACGCGATGTACCCCGGATGCTTGAAGGCACTGTAAAATCTTTGAGAGATAACGGATTCCCTCTATCCGATGGTAACCAAGGGTTAGTGCTCAAACCTTCTAGTGATATTTCAGACCATGAATTTAAAGCTCAGTTTTTTAAAACCTTTAACTCTAAGTCCACAGAAACTTGGTTTTTTGAAAATGAGCCTAAGAATATTCATCTTGTTGAAAAAGTGAGTCCTCAAATCAAAATTATTTTTGTTGAAACGGTCCACTCTGGCAAAGATCCAGAGCCAGAAAAACATATTCCCCGGATTTCGGGATTTAAATAAACCGTTTTAAGATTTTCGACTACCCGAGAGTCCTACTTTAAGGTAGTCCTCTAAAGATAATCCTCAGCCAAATGAAGGGCCGTTATCACCAATGAATGACGAATCTCTCCGGTTCTAATAAACTTCAAAGCATCTTTAGCTGGAAAGGTTAAAACTTCAATATCCTCAAAAGGGTCGAGATTTTGCTTTTTAACTTTCTCACATCCCAGGGCCAAGAACGTCCAAAGTTTGTTATTCATAAGGGCGGGGTTAGGTTCGTGGTACCCTAAGAGCCTTATCTCCGAAGGAACGTACCCCGTTTCTTCGACCAACTCCCTTAGGGCGGCATTTTCGGGCGTCTCGCCGGAACCCGGGTTAAGGGACCCCCCGGGTATCTCAAGACACACCCTTTCCACGGCATGACGGTATTGCTTTATAAGTATGAGTTCCTTATTTTTCGTCAAAGCGACTATATTGACCCAGTCACTAAATTCCATCACATAGTATTTGGGCTGTATAACTTCATTAGGAAGCTTGAGTTCATCGGATCGAAATCTAAAGAATTTCGTTTTAAAAATCTCGATGGTTGAAAGTTTAAGCCATTCCTTTTTATTGCCTGACATCGAAGACTCCGCTAAAAGTTAAGGCTACTATGAACTACGAGACGACGCCAGAACGTTTAGAAAAAAGAATATTTAAGGCCGTAGGACAGGCCGTCACCGAATTCAAGATGATTGAAGAGGGCGATAACATTATGGTCGCCGTCAGTGGCGGCAAAGACTCCTGGGTTATGCTTTCTGTCTTAAATGACCTTCAAAAGCGGGCTCCCGTTAATTTTGAGATTATAGCGGTCAATCTAGATCAGGGATACGACGGATTTGAAACCCATATTATTGAAGATTATTTGATCGCCCAGAAAATTCCGTATCATATGGCTGAAAAAAATATAAATAAAATAGTTCAAGAAAAAAACTCCGAAGGCTCTACATGGTGCTCTCTCTGCAGTCGCCTGCGTCGGGGCACACTTTACGGCTTAGCTGAAAAATTGGGGTGTAACAAGATAGCCCTCGGTCATCACCAAGACGATATGATTGAAACTCTCCTTCTCAACGCTTTTTTTATCGGAAAGCTGGGGTCCATGGCTCCAAAGCTTAAAGCTGATGACGGAAAGAACACCATTATAAGGCCCTTAATTTACGTCTTAGAAAGTGAGATTAGGGAGTACACAAAAATTAAAGGGTTCCCCGTGGTGTGTTGTCAATGCCCCTTGATGTGTGGAGAGACCGTCCACGGAGATTATAAAAGAAGACGAATCAAAGGACTTATAAAGCAGCTTGAGGCCGAAATTCCTGATATTCGAAACTCTCTTCTTGCCAGTCTCAAAAACGTTAACCCCACCCACCTTCTCGACAGCCAACTCTGGAAGTTTTAAAGATGAGCTTAACTATAGTTAGCGTTCCCATCGGGAATTATGGAGATATCACTCTCAGAGCCAAAGAAACTTTAGAAAGGGTTGATGCTGTAATTTGCGAAGAGATTAAGCCTGCAAGCATTTTGTTTAAGCGTCTAGAAATTCCTCAAAAAGAATTCTTTAAACTCAATGAACATTCGAATCCAACAGATATTCAAGAGCTTGTTTCCCTCTGCAAGAATCGAGAGATCGCTTTGATATCGGACTGTGGGACTCCCGGATTTTGCGATCCTGGTGCGGAACTTGTTGCCGCTTGCCGTAAAGAAAGAATCAAGATAGACGTGAATCCAGGAGCTTCAAGCCTTATGGCTTTTTTGAGTCTTTCTGGGGTAAAGCTCAAACGCTTTAATTTTATAGGGTTCTTGCCAGCGGAAAAATCTGAGCGCCAAAAAGAAATTCAAAAACTTAAAACGACGACTACGCCTTGTATTATTATGGACACTCCCTACAGACTTATGGCCACCCTTCAGGACTTAAAACAAAGTGACTTAGGTACCCGGACTGCGATTTTAGGAGTCGATCTGACGGGGCCTTTTCACCAAGTAGCCCAAGGATCTATAAATGAACTGGCCACGCAAGAATGGCAAAAGCTCCCATTTATTTTGATGATTAGCCCTTTGAAAAAATCACTTTAATTGCCGATCCCAGATAAAGAGACATCACAATCGCCGCCAACAAACTTAAAATTTTCAAAATCCGATTTATTCGCTCTACGCCTTCACGATTCATGTTTAAAGGAGATCATATTCCTCTAAAAGGCGCCAGTTGGTTTTTTTGACCTGATCAGCCCTTTGATTGATAAAGCCACCAAGTCGCAATTACATTGCAAAGGCCACTCCTGCAGTGAGACCGAAAGAAGAGTTAACCACGGATCCGCCGGATCCACCTGAACTGAGATTTGTCAATCCACGAGAATAATCGAGACCCATAACTAGATCTGTTTTCTCACTGAGATTAATTTTGCCACCTATACCAGCATAAACGTCAAAGTCCTCTTCAGCCTAACGAGATCAATCAAAGGCTTGATCTCTCTGCCTTTTTGCTGCAATATACCGTAATCATTAAGATTCGGGGTGTAGCGCAGCCTGGCTAGCGCATCAGCTTCGGGAGCTGAGGGTCGTCGGTTCGAATCCGACCACTCCGACCACTACTAATAAAAGGCCACTTTTCTTCTCCCAGCCCCCGAGGGTTGGGATAAGGAAAGTGGCTTTTTTCATTTTCGGCACCCGCCGCAACCGGAAGAGCCAAATCAGACGACAAATGGTCGGGAAAATGGTAAACTGTAGGATTATCTTTTGACCCTAAAGAAGGTCTCCCCCTTCTCTCAATAGGAAAGGGGATAACCTTCGCAGGATCAAGATTCACATGAAGCTCAAGGGTGCTTCCACCATTAGCGACATGGATGATTGCGGACGGGATTACGGCTCTCAACACGCGTTTTTGTTCCAGAGCGTGTAACGTGTCAAACTTATCCAGTACGAGCTTTAAATGCTCTTTAAGATTCTCACCTCGAAAAGCCTCTTTAAAGCGCTCCTCTTCTTGTTGAAGCTTAGTCAACTCTGATCGAAGTTCAATAAGGTCTTTTTCTGCTTTTTCCTTTTGTTCAAGAAGTGTTCTTACAACCGCAGCCAAATCTTTTTCTCCATTGATGGCAGCCATTCGCAAAGCCTCAGAGAAGTTATTGGAGGCTAGTTCGATTTTTTTGATTTCACATTCGATCCATTCTTTTTGTTTTTTGATCTTCGGCAATCCAAAATCTTTATGTCCCGTCATGCGGTTAATTAAACTCTCAAGTAGCCCGCTTTCTGACAAATATTCCTTAAGTCTTTCCATGACAAGTTTATGAAGGTGATCTTTGCCAAAACGTTCTTGAATTTTGCGGTTATAATAATAAGTTTTTTTACCACTGAACTCACCGCCGTAACGGCTACCAGTGGGAGCCCACAAGATTCCAGAGAGGAAGAATTCACTTTCCCTTGATTTATAATCAGCTTTTGCGGCTAGCTCATCTACAGATCGCAGAAGCTCCGGGTCGATGATGTCTCCGTGAACACGGTGATGATGGTACTCCCATTTTACAAAACCTTTTTCATCTTGCTTATCTTTAAACTGATTATAGGAATCATAAAATTTATTAAAGCCTCTATATTTTGGATTTGTTAAAAGGGTCATCAAGGTCGCCCAGTTAAAGAAATGGCCGCCAACGACCCGTGGCTTTACGATCTTACCGTTTTCATCGACCTTTTTCTCAGTTATCCATTTCTTACAGGTATAGTTCTTCTCTCGACAATACTTAAGAGTTCCTTCGCGACTCCCGCCAAAGTCCCGAAACCTTTCCATGATATCAATAACAACTCTCAGCTCATTTTGATCTAGCTCATATTTCCCGGCAAGTTCGGGGTGCTTATTTAAGCCAAGAATTGGAATCGGAGTTGGGTCTTTTCCTGCCTCAACCATGGCCACACGCTTTTTTCTTGTGACCTTTTCAGAAAGATCGGCACTATATTCAGCGGCTCGAATATTATCGAGCTTGTAGCGCCACCTATCTCCTTGGTTTTTAAAATCAATTTTTCCACCCTCAATAAAAAATAATTCAACGTTGTAGTCGACAATCTTTTTCATAAGTTCGAGGTTAAAAACCTCGTCGCGGGATAATCGATCAAGCTTTTCAACGACGATGAAATCGATTTGCCCTAATTCAATAAGCTGAACGAGTCTCAAAAGCTCGTGGCGACGGTGGGTGTTTTCGCTTTTTGCGCTGGCTTTCTCTTTAATGACTCGGACGATATTGTAGCGAGTGCCCGTATCTTCAAAAATGGCCTTTTCCCAGCGTCGGATCATGACTTGCTGAGCTTCAAGGGAGCCGTGTTGAGTGCGTCCACGCTCAACAGTAGAAACGCGGACTATGGCCCAACCCTCGCGGGTTTTCTTATTTCTACGATCAAAGGTACTTGCCTGAGGACTATTCATTTTGACCTCTTGGTAGCTTTTTAGATAATACGCGGTAAATCAAGTTTTCTAAGATCAGTTCCACTGTTTCCATCTCACGCCTAAACTGATCAGGGCTCATGATCTTAACCCCTTTAATGACAACGTTTGTAATTCTTCTCTTTGCTGGTCCCAGGGGAGATTTCCTTTTTTTATTATAGTCATTGACCCGCCTTTTCTTTATGCACTCTTTGCACCTGGATTCAATTCTTAAGCCCTTTTTATAAAATTCATGGGCCGCTTTTTCTAACTTACAATCGCTGCATTGTTTTAGGAGTTCGCCGTTACCATTATTATCGGGTATCAACCGACTCCAAGGTTAAAGTAACCCATATCGCGCTTTTTGTAAATACTTTTGTATTAACTTTATTAATCATAAAATATTCCTTTTATTATGTCATTTTATTATCTATCATTAAGGGTAATGAAAGTTGACGCGAAAGAAATCTTGGTGCGACTAAAAAAAGAGGACAGGACCCGTAAAACTATTTATGTGTCAGAGCCAGTCTATGACGAATTTCAAAAGACTTGCGGTGAAGTAAGCGTGAGTAGTGTCCTGGAAGAACTCATGCGGCAATTTATTGAATCTGCCAAGGGTAAGACCAAACAATAACAGGCCAGAGGGAGCCCGAGGTCAAAACTCCCTCGGGCTCCAACTCAATTTAAATAAGCACGTTATTACTGATAAAGCCGACCTCTTAAATGACGAATTTCTACTCTCTTAAAGTTCGGGCTCAGTGTCTAAGGGCTTCTTCGCCCGATTCCACTTTGTGAATTGCAGGTACTCTTTTACCGAGCTGGACAGGTCGTCTTCACTCGTTGCCTTATCGATGAGGCCCTTAAGATAAGTCTTTCTATCGAAGAACTGGCCTTCAATCCATTTTCGGTCCTTCTCTAAATAATGCTCCAAAAACCTGCCAATGATCGCTGTAGCGAGTTTACTTTCATTAACCTTATAGTGAGGCCCTTTTTGTTTAATGACGCTCACTTCTTTTTCAAGGGCAGAAAACAAAGGACCCGAGATAGCTATCCGTTTGATATCATCGCATTTCGATTTTTCGTTCATAGACCTTATCTACAGGCGTTGACTTCGCTTCGGGTTTCGGGACTTCTTCTCGGATGCAGTTCAAATTAAGTTCCTCAGGCGTCGCACTTTCGGGTATAGGTCCAGGGATTGGGTCTTGAACCTTTGGGGCAACTTCGGCGTCAAACTTCAGGTTGCCACCAAATTTTGAATTACTGATAGCCACTACAAACAAAAGCATAACTCCTAACAGACTAAAATATCGCAAAACTATTTATCTCCTTTTTTATTTTCTTTATTCCAATCCGGGTCGTCGGTGATTACAAAAACTCTTTGATTGTCGCTATTACCATTTGATGAATCAGACGGAGCTACAGTTCCTCCATAAAATCCAGACACCCCATATTTTTCTAAGTTAAAAAGCGTTTCTTGCCTAACGTGGGCGTCTCGATCCTCAAGACCTTGATGGGTGAAGTATCCCGCAATTCCGCCTACAACTCCCATAGCAACGGCGCCCATCCATGCCCCTTGGCCACTATCTTGACGATTAAGAAGGGCTCCGCTTGCAGCACCAACGGCGCCCCCGGTTGTGATGCCTAAGAGCGTTGACCTTGTGATTGTGGAGCAACCACTTGCGAGCGACATCATTAAACAAATACAAATCGATCTTTTAAAAACTATATTCTCCTCCTTACTTTAAACATTAAATGAACAGGTTTATATTTCCTTGGATTGACAAAGCGTTACAGGAAAGCACCTCATACATTCGTGCTTTCCTGCTCGCTTCGCTCGCGCTGTCGACCCACAACACTGTCCATTTCACATCGATCTCGATTCCGAATTGCCATCGATTGTAAAATCCGTATTGTGGTCGACCCCTGTTAAAAATTGCAATTTGGTGTATGTGATTTCAATGCCTTAGACGATTTCACCTGATAAATATTGATCACCCATTTATCAGGCTCATTGATCACCCTATTCCCAGTGGAATCTGGCATTATTGCGATTGGTAAAAACCATAGAACCATTTTCATTTTGCAGGTTCTGTCTAAGACAAGTGTAAACCTTAGGTTCAGACTTGGCTCCGACCTCAACGTCGACTCGCTTAATCAGGTTTTCAATAAAGGGATTTTCACAAATATAAAAAACCCCTGCGATCGTTGGGGCAAAATAATAATCCGTCAGTTTCTTCTCATATCGTGACTTTTGTTTGTCACTTACCTCATATTCCAAAGCCACATTGTGTTGCCCTGATGACGTCCTTATTGTAAGTGCTGCGTCGGAGTTTAAGTGCACAAATGACTTAAAATTTTCATTATCCAGAAAATTGCCACAACCCTGAAGAACATTTTCGGTATAATATTCGACAACCATCTTCGTCTTTCTAAAACGCTCACGGATATCCACTAAAGCCACGTCATGGAGGATAGAATCACTTTTATAGAGGGGCTTGGTGATAGAAAACTTATATCCCTTCGAAACTGCCGATAGGCCAGATTCATCGAGGCCATAGACGTTTAGGATAAATCCCTCTGTCTGAACTCCAATTTTTACGATAAACTTTGCCTTAGCTAACTTCGTAAGTCGCCGATAGACGTTGAAAACCTTGGTTTGGGGAAAAAATCGATTGGCTATTTGCTCAAAATTTGCAACCCGCTGTTC
>JABDDW010000025.1 GCA_013287405.1 Deltaproteobacteria bacterium | reverse complement strand
TTGGGATATCTTCTGGTTTAACCCAAACAACATCGCCATCAACAGGAGGATCGTTCGCTCTTGCTTCTTTAAAAATAAGCCCCTTCTCCTTTATACTTTCCGCCGTCTCTTTACCTGGTCGTACAGAAATAGGAGGTTTTCTAGACGCCATATCTTCCATAAAAGATTGTCTACTTCCATATCGCTTTGCAAATGTACTAGTACTTCCCGACCCATGGCCCGCCTCATTGCCTTCAGCTTTTACATCCGTACTGTGCACCCCACCGTTTGCCGATTTTGTGTGATCGGTCCCCAGATGAGAGCCCTTCCCATTAGCCGCCGCTGGCATTTCACTATTTGCCGCCACTCCACCCGGGACACTCTCAGCCGGTATAGCGCTCGGCGGAATCGCCTCACCCGTACTTGCAGCGATCTTCGTACCCGTGGTCGCGACGACTTCAGTCCCCGCGACGCCTTCAACTCCGTTAGCGACCCCATCGGCACCCCTGTTCGTACTCACCCATTTCTCCATATCGCGTACAAACTTAGCAACATCTGCATCAGAACATGGAGAAGAGGGCATCATGTCACCTGCCTGAGACAAGTTTGCGAGAAAGAACGTAGAAAATAATGTAGCCCTTAGATTTGCCGTCCTCAAATTTAAAGTATTAGGAGTCAATTGCGCGGCCTTTAAAGCACAGGGTAGGTGTTCTTCGGCCATCTCTTCAAGATGACCTGGATGGCTAGCTTCCAACTCATCCACAAGTTGAAGCTCGCCGGGCTTGAGTTTGACCACAATCTTTTCTTGAACAAGTGAGTTCTTTATAACTTTACCGAGGACGTAGGTACCCTTCTTCACTTCACCAACCGTTTCGACCAGCATTTTTCGTATAACAGGTCCGCTTGGTCCATGGGCTATACCTCGAACAAAAAGGGCGCCATCGAAACCATTCATAGCTAAGCCAGCAGCATCGGTTAGGGCCGCCGAGTAAGCTTTGTCGCTGTCTTCTGCTAAGTCCACATTCTTTGTCGCACTATAGGCATAACCCATTTGACGACCTCTATTCATATCGTCATCGAGGGCCTTTACCGTAAGAGCCATGCCCCCTGCAATAAAGAAACCGCCAGTCACTTGTGTCACTCCCGTGGGAAGGAGTTCTGAAAATCCTCCGACAACTAACCCTCCCAAACCAAGGGCCATTTGAATTTTATCTTCGATCTCCCTGCTCGAAGCTAGATCCCCATCGGCGCTCAACATAGAACAAACGAGATTAGATTTAGCAAGCTGGGGATTACTTAAAAGCACACGGGCGGTAGCCTCTGGGTTGAGATTGGCCATCAGGGCTAATCCTTCAAGTTTTGGATCGCCTCCTAAATCGTAGATATCAAATGTAGGATCCATTCCGAACCTGAACATATCGTCTTTAGTCGTCGGTTTTTTGCGGAAAAGATCCTCAGTTCTCCGATTTTTAAGATCGTCTTCAATCTTTGTAAGGATACCGGCGTACTTCGCAGTATTGGATAGGGCATTTACGGCTGCGCTGTTGACCAAAGAAGCCCCCCCCCAAAAGCCGAAGGCTATCCGGCAGACGCTGAAAGTCGTCTCGATTATTAAACGAATCAAAACCAGGGGGATCGTTGTATTTTTGCTCAAACGCGTAAACGGTTTTTCCGCCTACTTGCATCGGTATTCCATTATACACCGACCTCAGATCATATTTAAAAGGTTCATGTCCCAGTAAAGAACCTTCATTACTAGAAAGGATGTCTTCAACTTCATCGTAATAGGCTCGGCTTTGCTGAAGTTGGGAGTCATCAGAAGCTAGGGTGGAGTCACATATTTCATGGCTCCCTTCAACTACAGCGCCTGTGCCTCCCGAGGTACCCGTTTTATGACACTTTAGGGTGGAATTGAATTTCTTCGCGGCCTTATCAAGTCTTGAAACAGCATTTTGCAAGGCCGAATAGACTTGAGAATCGGATTTTCTTTCAATCGGAGTTTTCACAGCATTATAGAATTCAGTTTTAAGATAAGTTCTAAGATTTCGACCGTTGTGGTCTCCGTCGCAAGTAGATTGTGGAGGACAAATTTTATCGATGAGGTCTGTCGTAGCAAGACCGTGAGTTTTGGCAATAAAGACACTCCTATCTACGGCAAGGGACATGGATTCGGAATAAATTGCACCTCTTAAGCTGTCTACAGCCTTATCTAAAGGAGGTGGGGCAGGGACGGGAAGAGTTCGAAACAATGGAAGAGGCTCGGCTGTTTGAAGAAGCTTACCGACTCGGGACCTGAGGGGTGTAGATCCCCCTGGGCACGAATCAAAAGCTGCTTGAACTTGGAGCTCGCCTTGAATTTCTTTAAGCTTAAGGGAAAGGCTTTGGGCTAAAGCTCCATTTTTATTCTTTAGAACCGAAATTGTGTTCTGAGCCTCATCGAAACAAAACCCCTGGTAAATGGCTTGCTGACTTGTCCTTGGAAGAGAAAACAACGTTATGAGTTGTTTTGCTCGAACCGAGGGATCCTGTTGAAGACCGGTGCACTGGTACTTTTTATAGATGCGGTTATTTTGATCATCCATCATCTTCTGCCACGAACTCAGTGGAAAGTGGGATTGCGTCGCTTGCGGAGCTTGCCCTTGACCGCTGAACTTCAGCTCAACGGCCAAAGTTAAGTCGGGTAAGAGCAGAATAATGACGAAAAAATCAAGAAAGCCCATAGCTTCCCTATCGGTTTTAAACTGCTTTTTTTTATGAAATAAAAGCTAATGGCGTCCAGTTCCCTATTTTAGTCTGTAGGGCAAAATGCGACGAAGGACTGAATATGCGTTCCGACTCTCGTATTCTACCAAGTTCGTGCCAAGCCCTGGCCAAACTCCAGCCATGCTCAGACACAGATTTATAGTTGGAGCGAAATGTCCTCCAAAGAAAATGAATTTACAAACCTAAGAAGACGTGGTTTTTCTAAGATATAAGAAACAGATGCTTGGAGGTTTTAATGGGCCGCGGCGACAATCGAAAATCTATGAAAATGAGACGTAAAGTGGGAAAAAAGAAGAAAAAAACCCGACTCAAACGTCAAATAGAAGAAGCCAAAAAACGAAAATAGGTTTTGAAATTTAGAATTGTTTACCTGACTACCGTTAACGCCCTGACAGTTGCTTTCTTCAGAGGAGCTGCAGGATTCCTTTTTCTGGTCTTAGTGGTTGGCGTCACTCTCACACTTGAAAGCCCTTCTTTTGCCGGCGAGAACAAATCTCGCTTCGATGGCTCAGTTGGTGGCGGCTTTGAACAGTTCTCTATAACTACCCCGCCGTCGGGATTCAAAATCAATAATGGAACTACCTTTGCCGTTCAAGGTGAAAAACCTTTCGGCGAAAGCCCGTTTTTTTTGACCAGTGGCCTGACTTATGTTCGCACTTCGGGTAACCTTAACTATTATTATGTGAGTCCTACAGCTACTTATAGTGCGACCAATGTGAACTTTCTTGAAGATGATTTTCGACTCAATCTTGGCCTTCGCCTCAAACTTTTTAATTCTGAGCAAATTCGCCCCTATATTGAAGGTGGGGGAGTTGCCGGATATCTTCAACTCAGTTATGACAGTTCACTACGAACTCCTGCGGTCGTTGCAGCAGGAAGCGATTTCAAGACCCTAGAAAATATTTTAGAATTTGGATATTACGCTGAGGCCGGCTTAGAACTCCAAACCGGAAAGAGCTGGGGAATAAGACTTTCTTACAACTATCTAAATTGCACAACACGAAATATTTTAACCTTTAATAATCAGACTATAAGCTATATCGGGAGCAGTTATAATGGCGCTCTTTTCTGGAACCTCTAGGACACCAGTCAATCAGTTATTTTTTAAAGCTCTACTTCCCTCCATGGCTTCTCTTGTTTTCTTATCGAGCTGCTCGACGATCGAACCCGTCCATAAAGATACAGATATAAATTATGCTGAATCCCTTTCACCGATGGTTCATAAGTTTCTTGAGGCGACAAAACCTAACCGAACCGTTGGGACCCAAGGGCACGAAGCCGCCTTTGAATTTATTAAAAATCAATTCGACGAAATCGCAACGGCCTCAAAGGGCCGAGTTATCATACACGAATTTATGCCTGATATTGATTTTGCCAGAAAAAACTATCAAACTGACTTCGATAATCTTGTTAAGGCCAAATACCCTCCGAGCTCACCTGTCTATAAGAAATGGAACCAATTTACTCTTCAGGCTATAGACTTCATCGAACGGTTTCGAAATATCAAAGGTCGAAACCTTATTTTAGAAATTCCAGGTAAAAAATTGCCCAATGAGGTGATTTATGTCGGGGCCCATTACGATACTATCGATAATGATCCTAATTCACTTCGTTTTCTACCCTTATTGCCAGCTCCAGGGGCCGATGACAATGCCAGCGGAATCGCCGCCCTCCTTGTCGCCGCTCGTGAGTTAAGAAACGAGCACCCCGACCGAACCCTTCGCTTTGTTGCCTTTGATTATGAAGAAATATTTTTTCTTGGTTCCTACGCTTTAGCCAAAGACTTGTCTAGTCTAAAACCACGTTGGATGAGGCTTAACGAACAAACTGGCGGCCTTATTAACTTAGAAATGATTGGTTGGTCGAAGACCAAAATTGAAAATCACCCGATTTTAAAACTCTATACAAGGGAAAAAACTCAAATAGGCGCTGATCAAGATCTTAGCTTAACCCTAGCGTTAAACAGGGCGGGATTTCTTCTGAAAACACCCCTCAAACTTGAAGTTCTGCAAAATGGATTTAATAGGAGCGACAACTGGTCATTTTGGCAGAAGAGCTTTTCAGCTATTTGCATCAGCGAAGATTGGGAGAACGATTTCAATAAGACCCATTACCACACTCCCACCGATACACCAGATACATTGAATTATGACTATCTGAAGGAAGTCACAAAACTTCTTGTTGAATCTCTAAGCGAGGTCGCCCGACCGGGCGCCCTAAAGTAAAGATAAGCCGTATTGTCACAGAGCTCCTTCTGCAGATCGGTGTCGTCGGCCCCCGGCCGCATTAACTTTCTAAGATAGGTTTACCTTGTCGGAGAAAGGGAGTACTGCCACCGAGGTTTGCTTCGGTTGGACCCGCAACGTGAGGAGTATAACCAGCCGCGCGATCAAGCAGCTCTAGATGGGACGTCACAAGGCTCCTCAATGCCACTTCAAACTGAGAACGTTGACGTTTCATTTCAGTGATTTCTTGGTATGATTTTTTCAATCCATCCCGCGAATCGCGAACGATGGCCTCTGCTCTCTGTTGAGCGTCGTTTAAAATAATCGCCGCTTCTCTCTCGGCATCTTTTCTCAAGTTTTCCGTCATTTTGTGAGCGGTCATTATGGTTTCTTTAAGGACTTTGTCTCGATCTTTAAACTCAAGTATTTGAATTTCGCGTTCGCGAAGTTGTTCTTTAAGTTGATTTCTTTCTCGAATTAAAGCCTCCATTTCTTCAGCCACTTCTTTGAGAAAGAGACTCACTTCGTCTGAGTCAACACCGTTAAACTTCCGAGCAAAACTTTTATGGGTAATATCGATTGGAGCAATTTTCATTCCTTCAAGCCTCCCCTATTCAAAGTTTAAAGCTATTTCCCCTGGCGAAGCAAATCCTTAGATATTTCCTGGGCGCGTTTGAAAGCCTCATCGAGACCCGACTTTAGACTAGCTGAAATCTTTTCTTTTTTAAAAATATCCAAACCAGCCTGAGTCGTACCTTTTTTGCTCGAAACTGATTTTTTTAACGTAGAGAAACTCAAATCAGATCGAAATTGCGCAAGCTTTGCTGCACCCAAAAATGTTTCAATCGTCACCCTTCTCGCCACATCCCTAGATAATCCTCTTTTTTCTAACCAGCCTTGAAAATCCTCCATAAAACTCAAGACAAAACCAACACCAGAGGCAGAACCAGCTGTAATCGTATCGATCCCTTGGTCATTTCTGACCACTACGATCTCTCCCAATTTTGAAAAAAAACCTTTAATTTTTTTTTCATCAGAAGGATTGGCCTTGATTGAGAAAACTCCAAAGACTCCAGCCTGAATCGTAGCCCCCAGGTTAGCCATCACTCTAAAGACTCCGCGAGCCGATTTTAGATTTTTCATCAACATTCTCTCGCCCACGCCGGCCGCTAGAGAAATAATAATTTTCTCTTCTAGATGCTCTTCGGAGAGTTGCCTAAGAATACTAACCATTTCTGAGGGTTTGACTCCAAGAAAAATGATCTCAGAGTTTCTGATAAGTTCCCCGTTATTTGCAGCCGAGTTCACACCCGTCTCACTGCAGAATTGCCGTCGGGAATTGAGGGTTCTTGTGCTAATAAGAATTTGAGAGGGTTTGAAAATTTTTTTTTCTAGGGCTCCCACGATCAAAGCTCGGCTCAATGTGCCGCAACCCAAAAAACCGACCACTTTAGCTACCCGAGATCTCGCGGCTTCCGAAGATGGCTGTGCCCACTCGAACCATGGTCGCCCCTTCTTCGATAGCCACTTCAAAGTCGTGGGTAGTTCCCATACTGAGTTGAGAAAAGGATCCCGATTCCGGTGAAATGAATTTCTGCCATTGGAGCCGTAATTCTCGAAGTTGGGCAAAATATTTTCTCGAACCTTCAGCTTCAGCTTCAATTGGCGGTAAAGACATCACACCTCCGAGCCTAATATTTTTAAATTCCAAGATCTCGTCGATAAGTTTAGGCGCATCTGCAACAGGCACCCCCCCTTTTGAGGGTTCGTCTCCGAGTTTAATTTGTAGCAAAATATTTTGTGTAATTCCCGCCTCTTTCGCCCGACTGTCAAGGGCCGAAGCCAATTCGATACGATCGACCGATTGAATAGTTTCAAATCGACCCACCACAGCCTTTGACTTATTAGTCTGAAGAGCTCCAATAAAATGCCAATGCACTTCTCGATTTGGAGCTAAAACCCTCAATCTATCAATTTTCTTTGAAGCCTCTTGGACGTAGTTTTCTCCAAAGTGAAGGATTCCAAAATTTAAGATAGGAATCAGGGCTTCGGCAGATCTTGTTTTACTTGCGGCCAAAAGAGTTACTGAGCCAGGAACGCGCCCAGAGCGTTTCTCAGCTTCTTCTATTTTTTTTAAAACGCTTACTGCTGGTACGGCTAACGCTGTCAGTTTTGGCGACATACCATCTATGCTTTCTAAGTTCTTCTCGAACTGCATGGAGGGGGAGTCCAATAACATTTAGAAAATCTCCACTTAAGTAATTTACGAAATTTTGAGCTAATCCTTGAATCCCGTATCCACCCGCCTTACCCAACGGCTCTCCTGATTTAACGTACCACTGCAGGTCCGCTTTTGAAAGACTACGAAATCCGACCTTCGTCGTCATAACGCGCGACGTAAACTTTTGTTGTTCAACACAATAAAGACAAAAGGCCGTCATGACTCGGTGCTTTCTTCCACTCAATTTTCTCAACATGCGCATAGCATCATTTTTATTTTTTGGCTTACCCATGACCTCTTTACCGAGTACAACGACTGTATCTGCTCCCAAAATTATTTTTCCTTTTAAATCTCTAGGACTTAACTCAGAAACCACAGCCTTGACCTTGGTCTCGGCAATAGCCCTCAGATTCTTCTCCAGGTTTAGGTTTTCATCAAATGATTCCGAAGAGTTGGATGAACGAACCATGAAAGAAAAATGAGCCGCTTTCAAGATCGCGCGTCTTTGCGGTGAACTTGATGCGAGTAGCAAATCAAAAATTTTTCGTGACATGGTTTTAAACTATCGAAAAGGGCAGGGGTTGTCATGGTCTTATCGAATATTCTGTTAATACTTGGCCTACTTCTTGGAGGAGGGAGCGTTTACATTGCGGTCTCCATGATTCTAGAGAATTTTCTTCAAAACCAAAACCTCCCTTTATCTTGGGCCTCAGGCGATGCACCAAAAAAATCTAAGTCGGGAATAATACGTATCTCAAGACCTTTGGTTCACAAGCTCATCCTTCCTGTCTTGAGTCGCTACGAACTCAAAGAGCGTAGAGAAAAACTTAAACGAGAGATCCAAAGCGCGGGACTCAGTCAAGAACTTAACGAAGATGAATATCTTGGACTTCAAGTGTTCTTGGGACTTGTTTTTCCTCTTTTTATATTTAGCTGCAATGCTCTTTTTAACTTGGAATACCCTTGGTATTTTATCTTTGGGTTTGGAGTCTTGGGATTTCTGTTTCCCTACTATTACGTAAAAGGCTACAAAGACCTCCGCCGCTTTCAAATTCTTATTGATCTTCCCTTTGTCGTCGATTTACTCGCGCTCTCCACCGAAGCCGGTTTGGATTTCATCGGCGCCATCACAAAAGTGGTAGAGAAAATGAAAGGTGGTCCCTTAGCTGAGGAATTAGGAATCGTCTTGAAGGATTTAAAGTTAGGAAGTTCAAGGTCGGAAGCTCTCAACGCCATGGCTTGGCGGCTCAATATGAGCGAAGTGTCTAGCTTCATCGCCGTGTTGACGACAGCAGATTCCCTCGGCGCAAGCATCGGAGCCGTACTTCGACAACAGTCAGAACAACTTCGACAAGAAAGATTTGTTCGCGCCGAAAAAGCCGGGGCAGAAGCTTCTCAAAAAATATTCATCCCCATAGTTTTATTTATTTTACCCGCAGTGCTTTTGATTGTGTTTGGACCAGTCGTCATCCAATTTATGGGAGGGGTCAAACTGTGAGGCGGGTGATCAACTCTAGAAATGCACTTGTTCTTGTTGAAGCTCTAGAGGTAGCGTCGAGTTTATTTTCGAGAGCGCTAGGCCTTATGGGACGCAAAACATTTCCCTCCGGCCAGGGAATGTTGATCACCCGTAGCGGCAATTCAATACATACAAGCTTCATGCGATTTGCTATCGACGTCGCATTTATCTCAAAAACGGGTGAGGTTAAATACATAAAGACCGACGTCAAACCGTGGCGAATCGTGGTGGCCCCATTAATCAAGTCCACTGACTGTTTAGAAATGCCTGCTGGAACTCTGAAAAAGTGCGACACGCAAGTTGGAGATATTTTACGTGTTGAAGATTAAAATCATCAAGGGCGCAAACTTAGGACAAACATTTGATCTCTCTCCGGGAGATCATGTGGTTGGCCGTGGCCCTCAATGTGATATCATCCTTTCTTCTACTGGCGTGAGTAAAGCCCATGCCCGCTTCTCTGTTCAAAATTCTAAAGTGGCTGTAACAGATCTCGGGTCAAGCAATGGAACCTTCGTCAACGGTGTTAAAATTCAACACAGAATTTTACGTCCCGGAGATCGAATTGCATTTCATAATATCATTGTTGAACTTAAGGCCGCAAACACTGAAGACCGATCAATGAATCTCCCGCCGGCGCTTCCAACTCAGAAACAGATTTGGAACG
Source organism: Deltaproteobacteria bacterium (assembly GCA_013287405.1). The sequence continues at coordinate 12,460 of JABDDW010000025.1, read as the reverse complement.
AGAATATCGCATACCAAGTTTCAACTCCTTTGGCTCCCCCTCAAGCCCAAGAGCCTTCAACACTTCTGGATTTAGTTCAAAATTATGTCGATAAGATTATTCTGCCTGGTGTTTATCGATTAGCCGAAATCTATCCTCTCAGTCACGTATTTGCCGCCTTTATCGCGCTCTTTGTTTTGGCTGTCACGGCTTTGGCCACCATCCCAATGGCGGCCCTCACCCATGAGGGTGTTCAGAAAGAAGCCCACCGCCGCGCTCTCACCATCGCAAGACAGCTCGCCGCCGCTAGCGAAAAATCTATTGCCTCTGGGGCAGAGGGAAATATTCGTACGGATCTAGCTGAGGGAGAGGATGGTGTGCTATCAGCTCTTGTCATTTCCCAAGATGATGGTCATATCATTGCTCCTCTCTCAAAGGCGCAGTCGTACTCAAATGACCAATTTGTTTCAGTTGCTCGCAAGCACGAAACAGAACCCTATTTTATTACTGAACTAGGGGGATCCGTGATTGGCGTCAGCGTTCCCATTCACGGTTACTCTCAAGAAATGGGTCAACAGCTCACCGTTGCGGAATCTATAATCCTTTACAAAATGGATTCTCAAGACTGGAGTTCAACGATCGGTCTCTTCGCTAGAATTCTTATTATAGCTTTAGTTATGGGAGGGCTCCTTTATTTCTTCCTCTATCGCCTTCTCACGCACATGATTATCGACTCAACAATTCAGTTAGACGGCGCGTTGAGAGGGGAGAGAGACTCCATAGCGACCAAGTATGAGTTCGATATTTTTAAAAAATTCTTAGAAAATATCAATAGCGCCATTGGACGCATGGGTAAATCACCAGAATTTGCAAAGATCAGCGCCAATATTGACCGAGGGGCCGAAGCCTCGAATTTAATTCGAGTCATTTCAGATCCCGCTTTTGTCTTAGATAGCCAGGGTCTCTTTCTACAAGTCAACACAGCCTTCGAAGAACTCATAGGAATGAGACTTCTCACCCTCCAAGGTCAGGACTTCAATATTCTTCAGGATCAAGGCTTAAAACTTAATTTGGAGGATCTATTGAAAAACTCGAAAATCTCCCCTGCGACCATCGTCACCAGCCAATTGGAGATCTCAGGAAGTACTTTTGAAATCGACATGCAAGCCTCCCCAGATAGCGAAGAAATAAATAAGGTGAGTTACATTATAGCGACACTCAAGAGGAAAGCGAATCTATGAAAGACACGGCGGCCCTACAACATAGCGCCGGAGAACTCCTCTTGACAATAATGTCTGGAGAAGACAAAGGGGTTTTTTATAAAATATTAGGCGAAACCATATCCATTGGCCGTAATAACGATAACGACATTGTTTTGAAAGACAACAAGGCAAGCCGCCATCACGCGCGATTAGAACGTAGAGGCGGTGGATGTTGGATTAAAGATTTAGAAAGTAGCGTTGGAACTTTGCTCAATGGAAAATTTGTGTCCGAGAGTATTCTCAAAGAAGGAGATCTGATTCGAATTGGGGACACCAGTATCCGATTTGGTCCTGGGCAAAAGATGGCTATAATGGGAACCCCTCCAGTTCCATTAGGATTGCCTTCAGTTCAACCGCTTCCAAAATTCTCAAATAGAAAGAGTTCCTCTACGGCCCCTCAAAAAAATCCATTTATTTTTATTATTGCTATCGGAATTATTATTGCAGGAACTCTACTTACAAAAAGTCAAATCTCCAATGGCAAAAAAATGCACCTTCGAGATGAGTCCGCCTATGATCAACAGATTACCGGATCAGACGAGTTCAATCAGAGCCAGGAACAGGTCATATTAGAAAAAGGCAAGGATACCCAACAGTATAGCGAAGCTCAGGGTTTCTATTTGAGAGGTTTTAGAGAGTTTCGTGAAAACAATTTTGGACGCGCTATTCAAGATTTTGAAGCTGCACTGGCTCTGTACCCCAATCACCCCCTTGCCAAAAGATATCTCGATCGCTCAAGGCTTAAAAATAATCAACTGATCACCCAATCCCTTGAGCGAGGCGAAAGAGATTTTCAAAATGAAAAATATATGAATGCTTTTAACGAATACAGAACAGTAATTTTATTAACCAACGATCCAAAAAATAAGAACTACCAACTGGCTCAAAAACGAATTGAAACGATTCAACTGATTATGACCAATAACCGGTAGGAAAGATGACTAAACTAGCAATCACCCTAGAAGGTGAAACAATAGCTGAATACATTTTAAAGACCGACAAGGAATATCTTCTCGGCAGAGCGAGTCAGTGTGATATTCTTTTGATCCATCCCAAAATATCCCGCCAACACGCTCGCCTTTACTTTGACGGAACAAAATGGAATTGCGAAGTTATTTCAAAATTTGGACTCATTAAGATAAATGGCCGGAGTAGTAATAGTTTGGAGCTTCAAGATGAAATGCACTTTGAACTTCCTCCTTATGAAGTGCACTTTATAGATCAAAAAGAAACCATGGAGCCACTGCAAAAAAGTGAAGAGGTTCTTCCCGACGAAAAAACCGTTGATCTAAGTGACAAGACATTTATCGGAGAGACCCCTCTTAAGACCGTACTTATTCGACTCGCCCCCGATGGCTCTCCTTTAGGCGAAGTCGTCTTAAATCGCGAGCCCCTAACTGCTGGCAGAGGAAGTCAGTGCGATCTGCAGCTCAATGACACCCTCGCAAGTCGAAAGCACTTTTCTATAAATTTTGACGGTAAGGATTATATTCTAAAAGATTTGGACAGCGCTAATAAGACCCATGTTAATAACGAAGAGATAACAGAACGAAAACTTCAAAGCGGTGACGAGATTAAAGTAGGTCAGGATCATTTTCGGTTTGAAATAATAAACAGTGAATTTGAAGATTTGCCACCTCAAATCGAAGAGAGTAACACAACCCCAGAACCTTTGGCCTCGGAGGCCATAGGCTCTCAGCCGGCGGTTATAAAATATCTGCCTCAAACATCGGCCCAAACCTCGACTCAAATCTCGTTTCAGGCGGCCGCCCAACGCTTTGGCCAAAGCTCCGGAGGTCAGATACCTCGGTTTTTGATCGGCACCGTTAAGAGGTTTAATAGATCTTCAAACGCACGACTCAAGATTCTCGTCATAGTCTTTATTTTTGGGTTCATTATTTATAGCGCCTTGACTGGAAATAATAAATCTCCAGATCTACGTAATATCGCAAGTCAACCGCCGCCCAATGGTCAAGGGCCGTCCGCCTTCGATCGCCTACCCCAGGATCAAAAGAAATATGTCGAAGACACGTATAGTCTGGCCCTTAACTTAGTGACCACTGGTAAGTACGATTTGGCTGCAATCGAAATTGCTAAAGTCTTACAAATCGTGAGCAACTATAAAGACGCCCGGAACATCTTGGCCCTTTGTCAACAGGCCACCGAAATTAAAAAACAGCAAGACGAGACTGAGAGGCAGAACCAAGACCAGCAAGCCCTTAGACAAAAGGTTTCTGATATCCTCGATGGCTGCGACGTCCTCTTTAAAAGTAAGAACTACACTAAGATTGATGAGTGTACCTCCCAAATAAGTGAACTTGACCCGGAAAACGAACGCGCCTCAAACCTTAGGATTGCGGCAAAACAGGCTTTGAACCATATAGAGAATTCGAAAGAACTTCGAGCAGAAAATATTCGCAAGAAACAACAAGCCCTTAAGAATTACGAGCAGGCAAAACGCGATGTCACAGAAAAAAGATTACCGGCCGCCCTTGTTAATTTGCAAAAAGTAGAAAAATCAAATTTTCCTGATGCTGAAGGTTTAAAAGACAAAGCCAAACAAGACATAGCGGTCGTCAAAACGAGGATGCTTAAAGAGAGTCAAGCCCTCGTAATCGAAGGCAAAACAGCCTTAGAGAGCAAAGAATTTTCGGACGCATTAAGCAAATTTAATCAGGCCCTCGTTATGGCTCCTTTTAACGAAGAAGCGAAAACCTTAAAAACGACTGCAACAAAACAACTCCACTCAGAAATGAAAAATGTGTATTCAGAGAGTGTCATTGAAGAAAATCTAGGTAATATCGAATCAGCTAAAAGAAAATGGTCCACAATCTTAAAGCAAGACGATAAAGAGGATCCATACTATCAAAAGGCTCAAATCAAGCTTCGAAAGTATGAGAAATGAAAAAATTATTAGCAGAAAGAACTTATCCCGGCGAAATTCCCCGTCCATCGATCAATTTGACGGTTCATGCCGACCAAAGGGTATTTGTGGCGGGAACCCCTTGGGGTGATAACGAAGCTCTTAGAGTTTTATGCGACACTGTGAAAGAATTTCTTTCTTCGTCTATAGGAGACCAAGAGGCCACGTCTCCATTTGCCAAGCTCCCAGGACTCTCTTTATTAGAGAATAATCTAAGAACCTCTGTATTGATTGCAAACGAAAGAATATTCCAAACATACAACAAGGAAGTTTACTCATCGTCCTGTGAGGCCGTCATTTTTCACACTGAAAACTCTCAAGTGGCTTGGGTTCAAATGGGGCAGCCTCATATTCTTCTGTTACGCAAATACAAACTTTACCCCCTACAGGTAGCCATCGACCTAGGAGTCGATTTTCGGTGTCCGGCTCCTTTGCCCTCAAGACTTATAGGACTTGAAAGAACCTGGGACTTGGAAGTAAGAAGTTTAAACCTTGAAGAAGAAGACGTCCTGGTTCTCCTCGCCAGGTCGATGATCCCTCCATCATTTTTCAATCAGAATCTAATGGCAGAACCGGAAGGAATATTGGACGTACTTTTTGAGGCCTCTGTGGCCGATGACCCACGCAGTCCCTTCTGGATTTCTCTTTTAAAATAAAAAGGCGCCCAACTATGGCGCCCTCTTACGAGAGTCATTCATCGAGATCGTGCACTAGAAAAAGAAAGCTACTCCGGCCTGCCCTCTGGCACCACTCATATCAAAGTTAACGTTGGAGTTAGTGCTAGGATTCTGTAAAGGTGTCGTCCCATTTGTAAGAGCATTTAACAAACAATACTGGTAACCGCCTTCGACGAAAACAGAAAATCTATTTCCAATCATAAAATCTACTTTTGCCATACCCTGATAGATCGGAGCAAAAGTGGCGTCATATTGGCTGTATGATCCCTGAATAACTGTAGCATGGGCATAAGTGGGATATCCGACTTGGGCCCCTAAACTGAACTTAATTTGACCATGATTTATGAGGATATAATTTAGCCCGCCAAAGAAAGCGTTCATATAGAGCTGAACGCCAGAATTGGTACCAACTGAGTTGTTTACAGGATTACTTGCACTTTCTTGGTAATACGAACCCACCAATTCAATTTTTGGAGTAACCATATATCCCAACTCGCCACCATAATAGAAGAAGCTACTCAAGGTATTTTCTTTTGGGCTACCGGATTGAGCATTAATGTAGTTATTCACATCAGTTGGACTAAGAGTACCATACCCGTAAAAACCGCCAACACGGGTTCTCTCCATTCCGCCTTCCCCTCGTGCCAAAGCTAAACTTGAAAATGAAATCGCAATGAGAACCACTATTAGAAAGCGCATCGATGAATCCTCCCTAGAATTTTTATGTGTTAGGCCACTTGATTTAGTATAAATTAAAATATTGCTATACCGCGAGGATAAAATTTAAAACCAGACGTAAGGCTGCAACATACGAAGACAAAATTTTTAACCACCTTTCGAATTCTTTTAGTAAGATTTAATTAAATGGAAAGTTTAAAAAAGCTTATAGAGTACGAAGAACTTAAAGAAATTGCTCCGGTGACCGGAATAACCTACGGTCCGATTCAGAGTAGACGCCTAGGTTTAAGTTTGGGCGTTAACCTCCTTGGTTCTGAAAATAAAATATGCAACTTTAACTGTCCGTACTGCGAGCTTGGATTCACAAACCTAAAAATGTCAGAAATTAAAAAAATAAAAACCTACCCCTCATTAGACGCCCTCGACAAAAGCGTGAGACAACATCTTCTTATTCTATTGAGGCAGAAAACTAAAATTGACTCCATTACTCTAAGTGGAAATGGAGAACCCACCCTTTTTTCCGACTTTTCAGGCGCCGTTGACATTCTTATTAATATTAAAAACGACCTTTATCCGCAGTCCAAATTGGTAGTTTTAACCAATGGGTCGACTTTGGATAATTCAAAAATCATGCGGGCCCTTAATCGCTTAGATGAACGCATCGTTAAATTGGATGCAGGTAATGACTCAATGTTGAAGAAAATTGATGCTCCAGTCGTCCGCATGACCGTTGGCAAACTCATTCAGGGTGTAAAAAAACTTAAGGATGTCGTGTTGCAATCCTTTTTTGTTCAAGGTTTCATCGACAACACCATTGCATCAGAAGTCGAAGAATGGATTGAAGTTGTGGGGATTATTAAACCCAAGCAGGTCCACATCTACAGTTTAGACCGCGTTCCTCCAACGGCTGGATTAAAGCAAGTTCCAGCCCAACGTCTTAAGGAAATCGCAATGGCCCTCCAAAAGCGAACAGGTATTAAGGGTACTGTCTTTTCTTAACGAATTCTAAGAACTCGGGGTTGTTTACTAAAGCAGTAAAAAAACTGAACACGGCTGGGCCGCCTGGTAGGTTAATATTATAATCCCACATGGCTCCATCGCTCCAAAACGCTTTTGCAAATTCTGACTGTTCTATTCTTTTTTCTGTCAAACCTTTAGCCATTTCAAAAAAAGCTCCTGCTTCTTTGGTATGTTTAAGATTGCTGTGGATAAACGCGTTGACCCAGGCCTGAGTTTCGGGATCCTTGCACGATTGTTGATTTTGAAAATACTCTAACTCAGCTAGGTTAAACCGCTTTAAGGCTAAGGCAAGGTAAAGGCAACTTACATAGGGATTACCCCTTTCTTTTATCGAATTCTCTTTTTGTTTGAGCTTTAATTTGAGATTCACAAATGTTTGCCACAGCTCAAGATCGTACGGATCACCACCTTTCCTTAAATGAATATTTGATCTTGCTTGTTGAGCCAGAGCTTCGTTTAACTCAGCCCAGTCCTGATTTTCGGCAAAAAACCCAACCTGCCATTGAACAACTTGCCAGTCATCTGGTCTTCGCATCTCAAGCTCCACTAAGTCCCTAGCTTTTTCTTCAATGGACGTAGTTTTTGAAAATAGAACTTTTGCAACGCGAAGCTTATCCCCAATCGAATAAGGTAAAATCCGAATGTCTTTTGAACCGCGGTCGTTAGAATCAAGCTGGGGAATATATTTTTGAGCTATTTTTTGCATTCTTAAGGTCGAATTCGGATCCATAGAAAAAAGATTTCGGAGTTCGAGGTGATCTGTATAGGTATTAAAGAGTTTCGGTTCAGGCGGAAGCCAGTATAACCACTCTCCAATCCGTGCGGAAATAAGCCGAGGTCCCCAATCTCTCCATGTTGGCAAGTCAGACTCTGAAAACAGGGGCCGATCGCCCGATTTGAGATCGTGAGCTTTAAGACTCTCTAAAAAATCTATTGTTAGAAATGAACTTTGAACAGAATTCTCCACACCTAGCAACTTCTTTAAAGTTACACCTAAATCAACGAGAGTCACGGGATCATCTACCTTCCACGAAGGGCCCTGATCACGAGGTTTTTGCGAAGGTTTTATTAGAAGGGGAACTCGAACTATTTCATCGTAGAGATTAAGCCCTTTAGAGAGGCCGCCGTGTTCTGCCCTTTCCGTCCCCTGAAGGCCCACAATGACAACGGTCAAAGGATCCCATATTTTTTGCTGAATGAATTTACTTCTTATATTTCCTATGGCCTCGTCAATCTCTTGCAGTTTTCCACTAGCTCCTTCTTCCCGATTAGATTTGAATAAAACCGCCTCAGGAAACGCGAGATCAACCAATTGAACGACTGCAAAAAAAGGGGCCTCTTCACTTCGAGATTCAATGAGACTGACTAATTTGCTCATTGAGTCGGTGGCTTTTCTATAAAAGCTCCCGTTTGTCCTTATGGAGTCATCAAAATCAGTAAACCCTTTACTTATAGCCGTTTTTCTTAGTGCAGGCACTCCACCGCTCACAAAAAAAGTTTCAAGACCTTTTTCCCTAGCGAGTTGTGCAAGGCTTTTAACTTCCGGATTATAGCTACTGGTTCCGTTGCGATGGACGCCATGTTCTGCAGGATAAAGTCCTGTAAAAATCGAAGCCAAGGTGGGAATTGTCAAAACAGAAGGGGTGTACGCATGGGTGAACCTCACGCTTTCTCTACAGATGGTGTCGAGTTGAGGCGTGATTGAATCTCCAGATAAGTTACAGGGCAAGTCATCGGCTCGAAAATTTGAGATCGCGATGATGAGTAGACTTCTTTCACCGTGAGGTGCCGATTGTGAGCATGACGCATTTAAAAAAACAAGTAACGCTCCCATAATGAGAGCGCTGGTTATGTGTCGGCCGGTTATGTATGTAGCTTGTAACATGCCTCAAAGTCTAACTCATGAAAACCGGACCTCAAAGTCCCTTTGCGTCATCACTTTTTCATTTCTCGACAAAGGACTGAACTGTTACCATTTACGTAGACTTCTATAAGGAGAAACTCTTACCATGCTGACGCAAAAACTTCTCGCCGTAGCCACAGCAGGCTCTGACTGGATACTTTATTTACTTATCTTTCTCTCAATTTGTTCCATCGCTGTAATCATCGAACGCTTTTTTGCCTTAAAAAATATTTTAGGACAAAGTCGTAAAATAGCAGAGCGAGCTCGCGAAGGTATAAAAGCCAATGATCTTAAAATTCTTGAAGATTTAAGTAAAAATCATGAAGCTTTGGAGGGACGGCTCTTAGAATATGCCCTTCGTTACTCTAATTCGAAAGGTCCAGAGGGTGTGATCGAAGTGATGAACAGTTATGTCTTAATGGAAAAGCCAGGGTTAGAAAAAAACTTGGGTTTTCTGGCCACCCTTGGAAGCAATGCCGCCTTTATCGGACTTCTTGGAACTGTTTTAGGGATTGTCCGAGCCTTCGCCGATCTGGCTGGGAGTCAAGGAAATCCTGGGGCAGTGATGTCGGGAATTTCAGAGGCGTTGGTAGCTACCGCGGTGGGTATCTTTGTCGCTATCCCTGCCGTCGCGGCCTACAATTACTTTCAAAAACAAGTGAAACAAATTCTTCATAATGCTGAGAGCATTAAACAACTCTGCCTGGCGTACACACTTTCAAAGAGTTCTAAGTAATGGCCGGTGGAAATTTTTCCGGAGACGACGAAGAGTCAATTTCAGCAATCAACGTAACCCCTTTGGTTGACGTTTGCCTTGTATTGCTGATCATTTTTATGGTCACCACTCCGATGATCATGAAACCAAGTATTAATGTAAATCTCCCCAAAGCTGGAAGCAGTGATCAGACAGCCCCTCAAGAGTTTAATGTGACCATTACAAAGGACGGGCAAATTTACTCCAACGGGGACAAGGTTTCAGAAGATCAACTCCGGGAGAAGGCTACAACTTTGCTTGCCAAAAAGCCTGATATCCAAGCTATGATCAGCGCCGATAAAGACACCCCCCACGGCGTAGTCATCAACGCCATCGATATTATCAAAAGCGTAGGCGTGAAAAAATTTGCGATCAGCATCGAGAAGAAATAGGTACCAGCTTACTTTTGGTTGAGAAGTGCGTCAATTTTGCCAAAAGTAAGCTGGTACCTTTTTTTGATCTCAAAAAATAAAAGTCCAATGGCGCCCAAGAGGTAAAGTGAAGTTAAGATCCCGTGCCAACTGGAACCGGGAATTCCTAATAACACAGACTCCTTCAATGGAATCGAATTAGAAAAACGCCAACCCCAGAATAGAATTTGAAGGCATAAGGTAGAGAGTAAAAATACTTTCACCGGAAAGGGCATCTGGTGGCGGAAAGCTAAAAAAACAGCCCAGAATCCGGCAAAAATGAATAATGCCCCGGCATAACGTCCTCCCACTTGAGGGGTGGGGGCGTTTCGAAAAATAAGTGGGGCAGAAAATCCGCCAATCAAATAAGGAGTCACCCATAAGAGAGATAATCCAATGGCTTTCATGATCCTTCACCCAAATGGGTCATAAGACTTTCGACCAATCGGGTTTTTACATATTTAAACAACTTCTCTTTGGTCAGTGCCCAAACCCTCCGGTACTCTTTATCCAGTTCTTGTTCCACCGAAGTCATCACACTTGAGTTGAATCCACAGGGGCTGATGCACCCAAAATCTTTTAAATCGCAAGTCACATTGAGAGCAATTCCATGATAACTCACCCATTTCTTCACCCCAATACCAAGGCTTGCAATCTTTCGAGTACCACCGACCCACACGCCGGTTTTTCCCTCCACACGGCCAGAATCTATCCTGAAATCGCTTAATGTATTGATTATAGCTTCCTCAAGGAGCCTCATGAACTTATGAAGATCACGCTCACGCTTTCGTAGATCAATGATGGGGTAGACAACAATTTGCCCTGGGAGATGAAGGGTGGCTCTCCCGCCCCGTGAAATTTCAAAGACTGGAACATCTTTAGAATAAACCTCAGCTGCGGACCCTAAAGATCGACCGACAGTAATAACATTTGGATGTTCACAAACAAGGAGAGTATCCCTAGCCTCTTTAAAAATAATGGAATCACGCTTTGTCTCTTGAAGGCTCAAGGCCTTCCCATAATCGATAAGACCTAAATCTTGAACATCCATAGCCTAGCCTTTATGGAGATTTTGTCGGTAACCGAGTCGCATGATCGCGATTGACCCTTGTAAAAATATGAATCGGTGGACCGAAAGCAGCCTCAGCGGCCTCCATCATCATCTCTGGTAGAGTTGGATGAGGATGTATCGTCGAAGCAATATCCTCAGCAGTTGCGCCCATCTCAATAGCCAATGCCGCTTCTGAAATCAATTGGCTGGCTTCAGCCCCGACAATATGAACCCCCAAAACCACATTGGTTTTCTTATCTACAACCATTTTCACAAAGCCCTCGCCCGAATTCATCGTCAGGGCTCGACCATTGGCCACATAGGGGAACTGCCCCACGCCCACATCGAAACCTTTACTTTGGGCCTCTTCAACCATCATCCCCGCTGACGCAATTTCAGGGTCGGTGAAAATCACCGCTGGAATTGTTTTCACATCCATCACCAAATTCTTTCCGGCAATGACTTCGGCGGCAATAATTCCTTCACGCATCCCCTTATGGGCGAGCATGGGTTGTCCTGCGACATCCCCGATGGCATAAATATGGGGAACATTTGTCTTGAGTTGTTTATTCACTTCGATAAAACCCTTAGGGTCGATCTTGACCCCGGCTTTCTGTAAATTTAATTGATCCGAGTTGGGTTTTCTTCCCACCGTGACCAAAATTTTGTCACATGGAATTTTCTGCTCTTTGCCCTCGACAGAAACGATGACGTTCAAATCAGAACCTGCCTTTTTATATCCAACGGCTTTGGCATTGAATAAAAAATTAACTCCGGCCTTTTTTAGCTTTCGAAAAATAACTTGAGCACAATCAGGGTCCGTAACTCCCGTTAAGAGTCCTTTTGTGGCTTCAATGACCGTCACTTCCACTCCAAATTTTTGGTAGAAGCTCCCTATTTCAAGACCGATATAGCCGCCGCCGATAACAGCAAGCCTCTTGGGGAGTGAACTCTGCTCAAGGGCATCGGTGCTATTAAAGACGGTCTTACCATCGTATTCAAATCCCGGAATTTGCACCGGCCTCGACCCAGTGGCGATTATAAAGTTTGTCGCCTTTATGCGTTCAACGCCACCTCCATTTGAGCTTTTCACTTCAAGGTCTGTGGGAGAAACAAACTGCGCCTCGCCAGAAATAGTTTCGCAGCCATTGGCCTTGAGAAGTTGGACGACTCCACTCGTCAGTTTATTAACTACTCCCGACTTCCACACTTGCATTTTCTTAAAATCAATAGTGGTTTTACCCACATTAAAGCCCATTTCATCGGCGTGTTGAAGTTGATCGTAGAAATGGGCCGCCGTGATGAGGGCCTTAGAAGGAATGCATCCCACGTTAAGGCACACTCCTCCCCATTTATCGCGTTCAACAATAATCACCTTTTTTCCAAGTTGGGCCGCTTTAATCGCAGCCACGTAACCGCCGGGCCCGGCACCGATCACACAAACATCCGCCTGTTTCATGGGTCTCCTTAAATCATTTCTAGAAGCATGGAATCTGGATTCTCTAATCGAGAAATAAAGCTTTTGAGAAAGCGCGCCGCTTGCGCTCCGTCGATGAGACGATGATCACAAGTCGCCGTGACGTTCATCATATCGCGAATTTTGACTTCGTTGTTGATGACGACGGGCTTCTTTTGAATTTCGTAAACGCCGATAATCGCCACTTCGGGATGATTGATAATGGGCGTTGCATAAACTCCTCCGATGCTTCCGATATTGGTTACAGTGATTGAACCATGTTTCATATCATCGGGAGAAAGCTTTCCAGCACGAGCTTTTTCAGCCAACGTGATTATGTCGTTGGC
>JABDDW010000024.1 GCA_013287405.1 Deltaproteobacteria bacterium | reverse complement strand
CCTAGCGGACCCTAAAACGGATATTTTGTCTTCACTGAATACGGCTGGCATTACGGCTGATTATCAGAAAGATTTGGCCAGACAACTTATCAGAAAATACGGAACTAATCCTTATGATCTGATTGTGGCAGCTCAGGAGTACATCGCACATGGCACGTTCCCTGACGGTAAGAGAGCGGCGACTTATGTTATACTCCATTATTCTGGAATTGAGTCTCGTTACCAACTTTCAGTCTCATCGACCTCAGAAGCCGCTGCTAACGTGGCATTAAAAGAATTGCGAAACATGTTGCTGAAGCCGTGGGCCCTTTCGGAAAGAAGTTTTTTGAAAAATCTCCCTGAAGATAAAAAGAGAGAACTTATCATTGACCTTCTTAATCTCACCGATATTAACGAGGAACCCATTTCTGTTGCAGCCATCCTCAATCTAGGAGATCCAGGAGAGCTCAGAGTTTTGGCAAAAGACCTGACCCAGAGAGTTTCCTTCTACGACGCCCAACGGGCTCTCCAAGTGCTTCAAGGTACTTTAAACAAACCTACAATTGTGTTGTTCTGCGCAGCAAATCTTCGAGGTTTAGGAGCTCGAGCTAACATATCTCCCTCTAAGAGCTTGGGCCGTGGCAACTTATAACTTTAGAAATCATTAAGACAAAGGTCTGTAAGCTCCACATCGGCAGACGGCACCTCTTAGATTGCTTAAGGCTTAATTTTTATAATGTCTGAAGAATTCCTTTAAGTTATCCTAATCCTTATGGAACTTATTGAAATCCTCACTAGAGCCGTAGGGGTCGGTGCCAGTGACATTCACCTCAAGCACGGTATTATGCCGGTGGTTCGCGTCCACGGTAAGCTTACCCCCCTTGATAAAAATGGCTCGCGCTTAACCAGTCAGCAGATCGCGGCGATGGCCGAGCAAATCATGAGTCCTAATCACAAAAAAAAATTCATTGAGACCCACGAAGTGGACATGGGTTATGGCGTCCCCGGGCTCGGTCGATTTCGAATCAACATCTTTCAACAACGCGGCAGTATAGGCATGGTCATTCGAGCCATCTCCTTTCATATTCGCACTTACAAAGAATTACAGCTGCCTCCCGCGGTCGAAAGAATCTCGGCTTACGAAAGAGGACTCGTCTTAGTCACTGGGATTACCGGGAGCGGAAAGTCCACAACTCTAGCTTCACTCATAGATCACATTAACAACACGCGCACGGGCCATATCCTCACTATAGAAGACCCCATCGAGTTTCTTATTCGGGACCGTCGCAGCATCGTCAACCAAAGAGAGTTGGGACTCGATACTCCGAGCTACGCGTCCGCCTTAAGACAAGCCCTAAGACAAGACCCAGACGTCATTCTCATTGGCGAAATGAGAGACAAAGAAACTATTCAGACGGCTATATTGGCGGCAGAAACCGGACATCTTGTTCTTTCAACGCTTCATACTGCAGACGCCACCGAAACCATTAACCGCATTTTAGCGGCGTTTGAACCCCACGAGCAGGGTCAGGTTCGCCTTCAACTGACCGCCGTCCTCAAAGCCGTAATCAGTCAACGTCTCATTCCAAGAAAAGACAGAAATGGGGTCGTCCCTGCCTGCGAAATTATGGTGGTCAATGCTCGAATCAGAGAAATGATCGCCAACCCACAAAAGACGAGGGAAATTCAACTGGCTATTGAAGAAGGCTCTACTTTCGAAATGCAATCTTTCGACCAAAGCCTCATGGGCCTTCTAAGGCAAAACCTTATCAGTTTCGAGGAGGCCAAAGCCGCTTCAACCAACCCGGACGACTTTGATCTCCGCTATAAAGGAGTCACGAGCATGGACGGCGAACGTTGGTCGAGATTTGACAATTCTCAAGCTGCAATCAATATTCAAAATATAGCGCGGGTTGAAATTCAGGAGAACCCTGAGATTCCCGGCGAAAAAGACACGATGGATAAGGAACCCGATGAAGGAGAAGACGAATATTAAGGAGCGTCCTCAAATTAGAGCCCTCCCTGAGGATTTTGAAAAAATCAAAAACCGAGCTCTGAGAATACTAGCCCTACGCGATCATTCCAAACAGGAGCTTAAAACTAAACTTAAAAAACAATTTAAAATCGATGATAGTGAAATGGAAGTCATTTTTGACTACCTCAGTCAGCTTAGCCTTTTACCTGACGAAACCGACCTGTCTCGAAGGTGGGTTTGCCAATGGAGAAAAGAAGGCAAAGGTCGGCACTGGATCCTAGCGAAACTGCGCTCCAAAGGCCTTTTCTTTAAAGGCTTAAAAGACGACGATGATGAACACGAAACGGCTATGGTTTTTATCGGAAAAAAATTAGCGGGAAAAAGTTTAAAGGATCTCACATATGAAGAGAGAATAAAGCTGGGTCGGGCGTTGGTTTCCCGTGGATTTTCAATGTCCCTTGTGGCAGAGATTATCAAATGAAAGCCATTGAAGTCAGACAGAGATTTATTGATTATTTCAAACGTCAGCAGCATGAGCATGTTCCAAGCTCAAGGCTTGTTCCCGAAAATGACCCCACCCTTCTTTTTACGAATTCTGGAATGGTGCAGTTTAAGAATGTCTTTTTAGGATTTGATAAAAGGCCCTATAAGAGGGCCACGACTTACCAAAAGTGTGTGCGCGCCGGCGGTAAACACAACGACCTCGAAAATGTTGGGTTCACAGCTCGACACCACACTTTTTTTGAAATGCTGGGGAACTTCTCATTCGGTGATTACTTTAAAAAAGAGGCCATCCTGTTTGCTTGGGATTTTTTGACTCGGGATTTAAAAATCCCCAAGGACAAGCTTCATGTCACCGTCTTTACTCATGACGACGAAGCTTTTGATATTTGGACGACTCAAGAAAAAGTTCCTAAAGACAGAATCTCCCGCTTCGGAGAAAAAGATAATTTTTGGCAAATGGGTGACACAGGTCCATGTGGACCGTGTAGCGAAATATTTTATGATCACGGTGTTGAAGCAGGGTGCGGAAAGCCTGAGTGCAAAGTCGGTTGTTCGTGCGATCGATTTGTTGAAATTTGGAACCTAGTCTTTATGCAGTTTAACAAGGATGCTCAAGGAATCACCACTCCTTTGCCAAAACCTTCTATTGATACCGGTGCAGGTTTGGAACGCATGACGGCTGTAATGCAGGGAGTTTCAAATAACTATGATACCGATCTTTTCACCGATCTCTTCAAAGCTATGCCTCAGGATAAAAAAGGAAAACCCGAAGACCTCCTCGTAGCCCAAAGAGTTGTTGCTGATCACTCTCGGGCGACAGCCTTTCTCATTGCCGACGGGGTTCTTCCTTCAAATGAGGGGGCAGGTTATGTTCTCCGCCGAATCATGCGACGGAGTATTCGTTACGGAAGTAAGTTATCAGACCATAGCGTGCTTCTTCCCACTATTCGAGAAATTATCAAAACCATGGGTCCCGTTTATCCCGAATTAAAAGAGCGGGAAGATTTTATTTTGTCCACAGTCAAGAACGAAGAAGAAAGGTTCAAACTCACCTTGGAGCAGGGGACGGCCCTTTTAGAGTCAGCCCTCCATGATCTTAAGAAGAAAAACAAAAAAGAATTAAGCGGAGAAACGGTTTTTAAACTTTATGACACCTTTGGGTTTCCGGTAGACCTCACCACACTCATGGCTAAAGAGGCAGGTATAGAAGTTAACCTCGACGATTTCGAAAGGAAGATGGAAGAAAGTCGTAAAATCGCCAAAGCCAGTTGGAAAGGAGCTTCAAGTGAACTTGACCTCGGCCCCCTTATGCAGGCCTCAAGCTCCTTTAAGCCCACGGATTTCTTAGGATACGAAACCCTCTGCGCTGAAGGCCGAGTTCTAGGACTTTTTAAAGATGGAAAGAGAGTTCAAAGCCTTCAAGGTGAGGGCTTTATGATCGTCGATAAAACCCCTTTTTACGCCGAGGGGGGAGGACAAGTCGGAGACTTCGGTGTAGCTGAATCTAAAATTGTAGGAAGCGGTGGTGCAAAGATAAGAATAAAAATATCAAATACAAAAAAATTAAATGACGTTTTCTTTCACGCCATTGAAACTGAAGGCGGAGCCGTAAATGAGGGAGATATCCTGACTCTCAAGGTCGATCCTGAGCGTCGGGCCACGATGAGAAACCACAGCGCTACCCATCTTCTCCACTCGGCCTTAAGAAAAGTTTTGGGCACTCATGTTTCCCAAGCTGGTAGCCTCGTTGACCCTTTAAGATTAAGATTTGATTTCACCCACCCCAAGCCCATGACCAAAGAAGAAATAACAAAGGTCGAAGCTCTGGTTAATGAGGAGATTTCTCAAAATATCAACGTGGACTCTTCGGTTGTGGGCTATGATGACGCCATAAAATCTGGGGCCATGGCTCTCTTCGGAGAAAAATACGGAAACAAAGTTCGAGTCATAAAAATGGGAGAGTTCTCCACGGAGCTTTGTGGAGGAACTCATGTCAGTAATACTGGAGATATTCGCGTTTTAAAAATCACAAGTGAAACGGGGGTGTCAAGCGGAGTTCGTAGAATTGAAGCCATCACCGGATCTGTAGCCCTGGATTATCTCATGGGACGCCATCAGCAGCTGACTGAAATTGAGAATCTTCTCAAGTCCGAAGAAGGGAGGGGCGCAGATAAGATCCAAAAAGTTTTTGATCAAGTGAAAAAGCTAGAGAGAGGTTTAAAAAAAATCCACTCTCAAAGTCAGAAAAATAATATTGATGACTATGTCAAAGGGGCCAGAGCTATTAACGGAACCAAAGTCGTAAGCGTTCATGTGGAGATTAGCCAACGGGATCTTTTAAGCCAGCTTGCCGATCACATTAAAGACAAGCTCAAATCAGGGATTGTGGTCCTCATCGGAAGTTCGGAGGACGGACAACCCAGCCCCATTGTGGCTACGGTCACTAAAGATCTTATTGGGAAGTTCCACGCTGGAGATATCCTCAAAGAGGTCGCTAAAGAAATGGGTGGTAAGGGCGGCGGGCGACCTGATTTTGCTCAAGGAGCCGCTCCCGACGGATCAAAAGCCCCCTTGGCCGCCGAGAAGATCTTTGCCCTGCTTTCTAACTAAGGTTTGGTTGCAAGAAAAACTCATCTCGCAAAGTGATACGACGTTCAGAATTAGAATTTCGCCCAAAACCCGCCCCTTCCTTACCAGGGTTGGTCATTAACTCCGGCAATCTAAGTCAGGAAACGGTCAATAGACACTTCTTCCGGGCGCAAACTTAGCACACTAAGGTCGTATGCAGATGATCTGCACCGGTGTTTTTTGGTAAACGACAGAAATGTAAGCTAGTTGGCGTGAACAGCAAAGGAAAAGTGCTCAAAGCAAGCCAAGTCGACGCAATTAGTTACTGTTTACAACAAGGAAACCACTTACCTAGTGCAAGAGAGTGGGCACTGTTTGGAGTCTCGAATGGAGAAGGAATTTACGAGTTCTCTCAATTTAAAGATCATTCAAACGAAATAAATTGCACTACCGGTTGCTACAACACGGTCATCTCCCATAACAGCGATGGCACCTTGGATATATTCGCTCTTTATCCTTGGAGTTATAATAATCTTCTAGGAAGCGATTTACCCTACCAGTTTTGGTCTTCAGATGGGGAAAGAAGTGCTCGGAAAAACGCCTACTACTTCGACGGATATTCTGGCGACATTTACTATTCTGAAAAACGAAAATCAAAACAGGTAGTGGTTTGCGCTCCTGGTCCTTCCTGGCAAGCACCAGTAAGTTATATTCATTGCCCAGACGACACTAGCAAGTATCAAAACAAAATTTGTCCTGCAAAGTAAAGTGCGTTTATATAATCGCGTATTTTCGCGCGGTCGAATAACACTAGCCATCAAGGCTTGATATTTCTTTAAACTCACTATGAAACAAGTCATCCAATAACGACCCTTGTTCGATAGCCAGAGCAAAACAGATTGGCTGTTGCCTTAAGGCCTTTGATCGCCCTGTGTTTCACTTCAGATGAGGCGTCACCTTGAGGACCAACTTTTTCACGTCACTGGTGGCGCTGTCGTCCTCTTCAATCACAACCTCCTGATTAAGGAGCGTGACCATCTTGGGATGAGCAATTAAGGAGGACTTGCCATGGGTGACCTTTTTTAAGGTGAAATCCAAAAAAACTTGTTCATCGATATCCTTCTTAGGAGTCACTTCGATAACGTAGGTGCTCTTATCATTCATAACCTGGAGCCTGACGGTTTTCTTACCTAAAGGTACAACCATATTTGGCTGATTGATCGTTTGACTATCCACTTGAAGGTTAAGGTCTAAAGATATGGATTTAGATGGTGCCGTGGGCGCTGCCATTGCAGACAAACTCGCCAGCAAAAATAGTAGAAATGAAATCCATAATTCAGTCCTTTTAAACATAGAATCCCTCATCCCCTACCTCTATCAAACGCCTTCTGATAGCGGAAAGCAAGGGTTTTCACGAGTTTAGTTTTTAAAAAGCGCCCATATTTTAGACATTCTTCTCGGACATTTTGTCATTCCTTTGTTGAAGTTTTTTCTCTAAGGAGCTCCCCAGCGAAGATTTATTGGGTTCCTGTAGAGGTACCCATATTGCAAACTGCACCGGCCATGAATATGAGAAATGCAATTACACAAGTAGTTTTCTGGCTCTACCCCTTGCTATCAGCTCCAGCTTTTGCCCAAGACTGCGGCTCTTTTCAAGCCGAAATTCAGCGGATCAAAGAGAACTGCGACCAAAAAGTATTCCTTTTGGCGAATCGGGTGGGTTGCTATCAAACGGTCACTCGAAAGTTTGATCAATATGTTTCAAACGAACTGCAGGTTTATTTGGAAAGACAGAGGACCATTATTTCTAAAGATCTGAGAGAAAGGATTCCTTTATCTAGATCGCAGACCAATCGCCCGATCCGTGCCGAGCAGGCCCAAAAGAGCTGGATAGAATACAGAAGGTTTCAATGCGAGATGGAAGACGGTGAACCCAAAGAGCAGACAAATCTAGATCAGGAAATTTCTTATTACCAGTGCCTATTTCGGGTCGATTTATCACGCTTTTCGGAACTGTGTCGCCTCAACGATCACGATGAGAGTCCTTAAGAACAGAACTCTTTTACCGTATTTATGAAGACTTCGAGTCCCCATTTAAACCCTTCGATAGGGATGCGCTCATTATGTCCATGAAAAAGTTGGGGGAAGTTAATATCGGCAGGCAACTTGATTGGAGTAAAACCGTAGCATATGACTCCCAATTTATGAAGGTGCTGAGCGTCTGTGGATCCTACTGTGAGACTCGGAACAGGAATTCCTTGAGCATCACTCTCCTTGATTTTTTTGCAAATGGTTTTAAATAGTGGCGTATCAAAAGAGCATTCGTATCCGTCGGAACGAGTGATGACCTCGTAGTCGAGTGGCTCACCCCATATTTTTTCGATTTCGCTGATAAGATTTTCTCCAGTAAAACCAGGTAAAGTCCGACAATCTAGCTTTAGAATCACTTCGCTGGGAATAACGTTATGTTGAACCCCCGAACTTGTCCCGGTCGGTGTGGCGGTATTAGAAAGCATGGCCCCCACGGCCAGATATTTTTCCGGCATTAAGGCCTTACGGGCCATTTTTTTTAAAATCAGAGGACCGAAATCAGTACTTAAAGCCTTGAAAGGTAACCCCATGGGCCCCAGTTTTTCAGCCACGCTGTGAATAAACGCCTCACAACTTGAAGTTCGGTGCCGAGGTAGCAATTTTGAATCAAGAATATTTAGAAACCGCGAGAGTTTAAAATGGACATTGGAGGGATTAGGGACGCTCCCATGACCTGGAGCCCCTCGGAATTTCACGTTGATCCAAAATGTCCCCTTCTCCCCTACCTGAATGGGATAAATTCGCCTCCCCCCGATGTGAACCGAATACCCTCCCACTTCCCCCAAATAAAATTCCGATTGGATCAAGTCGGGATGTTTTCGGGCTAGCCACCCCATCCCAAATTCTCCACCGGTCTCTTCGTCCGCGACGACACTCACAATAAGATCGCGTTTTAAACGTACGTTCTCGCGCTTCAGCTTCAAAAGCGCCCCGAGACAGTAGGCCGTCATGTTTTTCATGTCGACGGCGCCTCGCCCCCAAATACAGCCCTCAGCTTCGGCAGCAGAAAATGGAGGATGCTTCCAATTTTTTTCTTCAGCGGACACAACATCAATATGACTGGATATATGGAGAGGCTTTAAGGCACCCTCCCCAGAAAGTCGGACCACTAAATTGGCTCTTTGATCAGCGGACTCTAAAATAACGGGGTTTAAGCCTTCTCTTTTAAGAAGACTCGCAATATAAGAAATAGATTCTCTCTCGCTTCCCGGAGGGTTTGTCGTGTTGAACTGAAGAAGTTTTTTAAAAGTCTCAACGCACTCAGGAAAAATATCCACAAAATATCTTTTCATGGCCCCCTAGCCTAAGCAATGAATTTTGCAAAAGTTTGTGATATAGGATTTGATATAAATGGAAATTTCAAAAGAATTAGCAAAATGGTATTTGGTCAACAAACGAGACCTCCAATGGCGACAAAATAAAAATCCATATTTTATTTGGGTGTCGGAGATCATGCTGCAACAAACGACGGTCAACGCCGTCAAACCTTATTTTCAGAGATTTATCGCGACTTTTCCCACTGTTGAAGGTCTTGCTCAAGCTCCCGAAGATAAGGTACTGGGTCAATGGTCAGGCCTTGGATATTATTCTAGAGCCAGAAACCTTCTCAAAGCTGCAAAAGAAATTGTCAAAAAAGAGGCGTTCCCCAACACCTCAGTGGATCTTCAGAAGTTGCCGGGAATAGGTCCATACACTTCGGCAGCCATCGCCAGTATTGCCTTTGGAGAAGAAACTCCAGCTATTGACGGAAATGTAGTTCGTGTGATCAGTCGCCTACTCGATCTTGAAGAAGTGGTGACGACAAAAAATTGTCAAAAGGTAATAGCAGAATACGCCGGCAAGCTAATTCATAAGCAAGATCCCTCTGAACACAATCAAGCCATGATGGAGTTGGGTGCCACAATTTGCACGCCAAAAAACCCATTTTGCCTGAGTTGCCCCGTCCATAGGTTTTGCTTAGCATTTAAGAAAGGGACCGTACTGGATCGTCCCGTAAAAACTCCTAAGAGAGCCCTGGAGCCTTGGTTTTGGGAGATGTACCTCGTCAAAAATAAAAGAAAAATCGCACTGGTTAAAGAAAATAATAGAACTCCTTGGCTTAAGGACCTCTGGGTTCTCCCGGGAAGAGCCCAACCTTGGAAAGACAAATACGAACCTCCCTTTGATTTTAAACACTCTATCACCCATCATAAAATCTTTGTAAAACTCTTGATCCAATCTGGGGACCGAAGGGATGGAGTGGAGTTTCTTAAAGGAGAAAAAATAAAATGGGTTTTACCTCAAAACTTGCACCGAATAGGAGTGAGCAGTATCGTCCAAAAGGCTCTTAAAGCGGCGGCCCTCTTGTCACTCGTTTGCCACTTAGGATGCAAGAGCGCCCCAAAACAACCCCCATCGCCCCTCGCCGGTGCGTCGCCGGGAATCGCCTATAGATCTGCAGAATCTCAGCTTCTGACAAAGAGCGGAATTAATCAAATGGCTCAATTCTCCCCAGATGGGACTAAAATTATTTTTTTAAGTCAAAATCGTCCCGATCACAAAAAATCCCAAGTGTACATTCTCAATTTAAAAACAAACCGAGATCGCCGCATCACCTTCAACGACGGTGATGACTCTGCTCCAACCTTTGACCCCAGCGGCGAAAAAATACTTTATTCTTCAACAACCGATGAAATTAAAGAACACGCCCTTGTGAATCCGCCCATAACGGATCCTCTCGTCGATAATTCAAAAGCTTCTTTTGACGAACTCTATGAATCTAATGCTGACGGCAGCCACATTGTGAGACTCACCAATGACGCCGGTTTCGACGGCAATGGAGTGTACTCCCCTGACGGAAGAACAATCGCTTTTTCATCACAAAAGGAAGGTCAATTTAAAATCTATCTTATGGACGGAAGAGGACGACATCACAGATTTCTAACGCGAAGTTCAGATTTTGAATACGCTCCTGCATTTTCGCCTTCGGGAAAAACCATCGTCTATGAGAGCCGTTCTGACAAATCCCCGTCTGTTCATCTTGCCCTTTCTGATTTAAACGGTCACACCAAACTTTTAACAAATTACGACGGAATCCAAAGAGACCCTTCCTTTTCCCCAGACGGAAAGCAGGTTGTTTTTTCGAGCAATAAAGACAATCCTAAATTTTTTAATTTATATTTAATTTCAATTGATGGTCAGTGTTTGAAGCGAATCACAACGGGCGAGCAAAACGACTTCTTCCCCCACTTTTCTAAGTCGGGTCAACAAATTATTTACACCAGTGACAAGACTGCGAGCCTTCAGGTTTATATTAATGATTTTGCGCCCCCTGAGGAGTGTTTGAAGGATCGACCTTAGCTGGCTCCACGGGACTCCACTCCGTTCTGAGTTCAACGAGGGTCGAATCACTTTCAGTTTTGTAACGGAATTCGGAAATATTAATGTGGTCTTCAGTGACTTCATATTTCAGATCTATTGAGCAGAATTCAACCAAGAAAGCCGTCTTCTTCAATGAAGGATCAAAAATTCTTAGGCAAAGTGTTCTAACCCCACCACCCCAATTGGTCAACAAAAGAGGACGGGGATACTTCGATAATTTTATCATTTTCGCAGCAATGAAAAAGGAAGTATCCTGCGCTGCATACTCCATTAGAAGGTTATTGTTTATACCAAAAACCCGAATTCGGGTGGGCAGATAAGGATGTTCCCCTCCTTTTAAAATCTTGACCGTCCACAAGGGCTCATTAGCGTCATTAAGGGTCACAGATTCCTGAGATAAACTCTGCCCTTGCGCGCACAGGAAGCTGGAAGCAAAGAAAGCCATGATCACAACGATTAAAAAGATCTTCATTATTTGCCTCCACTCATTTCTTTATTGCCAGGACTTAGGAGATTCACTTGTTCCTCTTCCGTCTTGCCTCTAAGTTTATCCATACATGAAAAAATAACCTCAACGTAGTTTCTTGTGCCACAGTTATCGTAGGCTCTAATGGTCCTTCTCAAAAGTTCGGGTCGCCCCCGAAGACGATCCTCAACTCTTTGCTTTGGAGTTATAGAGGGTCCCCTCTGGCAGCCTTCCGGCAACCGTCGTCCTCTGTCATCCAATCCATTTCCATTAGGCCCGGCCAAAGCTCGGTATTTTGAATTGAAAAGAAGGGCCATCATCTCTATTTGTGCGTCGATATCGTTAGGAAAAGAATTATAGAGCTCCTCAGGGCCTTGATATCGTCCGTATAGCTTAGGAAGACGAGAACCTTTGCTTTGATATTCGTTATAATAATAGGTTAACGAGGTATTTATGATCTGCCCAAGGCCAAAATCCGTAGCTTCAGGATCAAAACAGGCTCGGTCCGAGGGTTGGGACGGATAGAACTTAGGGTCCTCCCTTCTAATGATACACATAACAAGGTCTCTGGTTAAAATCTCGGGGTGGAACTCTGGGGGCAGAGATTTTAGTACGACATCAACCCTTTCCATAACCCGTGAAATGCGGTCCTTTACTTCGAGACCTGCGTAAGAGTCACATTTTTCTTCAAAATCTTCTATCGTCTTATTACAAGGGTCCGTATCTGCTTTACACTTAGCTTGAGCCGCCTTGCACTCAAGGCTTGGATATTTTCTCGATTTACATAGTGTTGATCGCTGGTAACAATCGTCCGCAGCATTTGGATTTCTAGCCCGGTTGATTCTATCCCAAAGAGTTTTACCTTTTAACCTTGAAGTTCCGCAGCCCTTTATAAGAGAAGCCGTCCTCGATGCCTGAGCTAAGATGGGAATTTGATCGGCATCATGCTTCTTCAGAGGGTTTTCTCGTAATTCCGCTTTCTTCTTCTCCTGCTCACATTGCTGACAGAGGGAGACCTGCGAAATCGATGGGGTAGCGTCGTTTTTTTCTTCGTACAAAGCCAAAGTGGGAATCCAACCAAAAATACTTTCCTTATTATTTTCCGGATTGGCCGCCATTACGCGGGTATACCAAACTCCTCCGCTCTGTTCGTTCTTATGGATGTCTTTATCTTCAGGACAAGGAACTGACGGGTCTTTGCAGCTGAAGACCAGGGCGTTAGGCGGAATAGAATAAGGTTGCGGGTTAGTCGAACTTCCGGGAAACTGAACACTTAATTTTTGTGAATCTTTCGTTTGAATTCTATACACCTGAGCAGAAACACTCTGCCCGATCATTAACAAAACCGTTATAAGACTAAGGTAGAGGGTATTTATCCAATTCATTCGAAGTTTCATCGGCTTAATTGAGTTGTCTCTAGAAAAGAATTTGCTTAGACTTAAAAGATCTAGACCGGTCGGAAATGAAAATGAGCATAGCTATAAAGAGATTGTTTTTCCCTGTTATCCTGACATTAGTCTTCGCTGCGGAAGGGTCTTCCATTTCTCCAAAGCAATACTATGATCCTATCCGTCACCTTTTTCTTATGGCCAAGAATACGAACTGGGATTTCTTCAGCGCCGACGATCAAACAAGCAAAACTATTTCACGAGACAAAGATCTACAATTTGTAGCGCGCTCACCGTATGTTGTTGAAGACGGTCTCCAACCGACTCTCACCTTTCGTCTAGACCACGGATCTTGGTCCTCTGCAAGACTCTATGGCGAACGGTGGCTGAAGGATTTTCCAAAGTACGGTTATGAACTTCAAATGTCTAGGGATTCAAAACTGGGAGGCCTTTCAGGCTTTGAAATTGAGCTCAATGCCTCCCAATCCAAACACGTGATTCGGCAATTTATTGTCAAATCCAACCAAGAATTTTGGGTTTTTACCTGCACCTCAGATCAGAAGCATTTTCAAGCAAGTTGGTCTGCGTGTGAGAGCATTCTTAAATCGGCAAAGATTAACTGAACTAAAAGACCAAAAATCCGGCTGACGCCTGGAATTGCAGGTCAAATCAAAATGACAGGGGTTTGATGCTCTTGGCATAGTTGCAAGATT
This sequence comes from Deltaproteobacteria bacterium, assembly GCA_013287405.1. Next base: position 8,946 of record JABDDW010000024.1, on the reverse strand, counting down.
ATATCCCGTGGAGGTAGACTATGTTCAATGCAATCAAATACTCAAAGAAACTGGAAGAGGCAGGGTTTTCTAGGGAACAAGCCGAAATCCAGCTTCAGATCATAACAGAAATTGTCGAGGGCGATCTGGCAACAAAACAAGATTTGAAAATTCTTGAGACAACCTTGACGAATGTTATCGAAATCAAGACGAATCATTTAGAACTCAAGGTAAATAACATAGAGGGAAAAATTCAACAGCTTGAATATAGAATAACGATCAAACTTGGGGCCCTTTTAATCATCGGCTTCACGTCCATGGCTACTTTAATAAAATTTTGGTTGGTCCATTAGCATGGGCCTGTTGAAAAACCATTTTCTGTTTATGACTGTGTAAGGGAATTGCATTGACACCGTTTTCACTTCATCAGGCCATCATTTCGAAGCTATCCCTCATTTTAGATATGGACTAAGAATCGCTATAGCCTCTGTGAATTCTGGGTCTCACTTGCACCTCAGATCAAAAGCATTTTCAAACGAGTTGGTCTGAAACCCAGTCGAATGGATCCTACCTCCAGACAATTCCTAACCCCTTTCTTGACCCCAGCCCAAACTTCAGATATCTCTTGCCCCTTCAATGAACACCAAAACTATAGCGGCCTTCGCTTTTGCTCTTTTTATCACGGGAGTCCAAGCTAGCGCCTTAGACATTTATAGCCTCATCGACTCTTCTTGCAAAGTGCATAGTGGTCTTATTGTAGGCGCTGATGATCAACTGATTAAAATTATAAACCTTAAGGGTGAGTTCGACGAGATCGAAAGATCCAAGATCAATACCATTGTCATTTTTAACTCTCTCGAAAATTCTATACCCGAACTGAAGATCGACAAAAAGTTAGCGGAACTGACAAAGGACTTTTACGTTCACGAAGAGTCAAAACCTTTATTTACCGGCTGGCCCGTCCGGTTCGTCGAAGATCTCGTTATTTTTTATGATACCTCAGGTAAGTCCCATGTTTTGGACTTAGCCGACGTCACAAAAATCCGGGACGTTGAAATTCCTGAACGCACTCAAAGTTTTAAAAATCGGGCTGAAAAAATTTCTCTTAACTTTAACGATGTCAATTCCCAGTGTTCAAACTTAAATGAGAACGGAAAGGACGGTACCGGGCCCACCCGGATTATCGATGACAAAATTAATGTTAGTGAGTTTTTATCAAATTTCGAAAAGGGATTCCAAAAAATAGAGAGCTATGAACAAAGGACTTACTTTTACTCTAGACCCTTTCTCTTTGAAAAAAGGTCAAAGCTTGGGATAGTTGTTTTCAATAACTACCAAGAGAATGCTCCCGTCCTTCCGATGTATTTCCAATGGGCAACGGGAAAACCATATGGATTCCAGACTTTTAATGTTTTTGGCTCCTCACCGGTTGAATGGGTTCCTCTAGCCGAGCCTTCTTTTGTTTTTCGCTCGGATGTGAAATCACATTTTTTCAATGCCACTTTTGTCGGAAACATTGCCGCACTTCCCGCAGGTTCGTCCTACTTTACTAATCTCTCAATAAAATTGCCTCGGGACACCTTCGCCGCCCATCAATATAACTATCTAACTCTTTTGGGAGCCGATTACGGTGCCTTCACCCTTTCTTTTGGAACGTTCTTTCCCATATTTGACTTCCAGGTTAAGGGAACCAACACCACCGAGGGCCGAGAGGTCTTGGCGAACGCGGTTTCTCCGGCTATTCGGCTTATGTACAGTAAGGGTCCTTTAACCTTAAGGTTCATTTATTCTACGACTCAAGAAAGTGGTTCGGGAAGTGACAATTCAGGACTGCGATTGACCTCTGCCTTAACAACCGCTCCTGACAACTATAATGTGACATCCTACTATGTTCGCGGCGGGATCGATTACGCCTTTACGAAGGAGCTTAAAGGCGGGTTGGACGAAATCTACTCTCTCGCTAACTACACAGAAAATTTCGGCCTTAATCAGTATTTTTTTAATTCAACTTATCTCACAACCAGCGCCTACTTTTTGCAGAGTTTTGGGTATTACATCTCGGTTAAAGTCTACGCGAATATGTTCAATGAAAACTTCAATTATAAATTCGTCAATGGCACCGACTCACCCAGTGCCATTTACACTTCTTTAGGAGGGGCATTTGAATTTGATTTCTAGGCTCCTCATCGGCTTTGTAACCGTGCTGATTTGTGAATCGGCCCTTGCGATTAATATTAATGCTTTATACTTAAGCGCTTGTCGTCGTGAACTTGGGGTCATCACCGGAGTTGATAATTACGAAGTTCAACTTCTCAGAATGGACGGGTCGGTCATTAAAGTCCCGCGATATGAAATTATCTATTGGGCCTACTACCCCCTTGATATGTTGCCCATTCAAAAAAATAGAGGGGGGAAGGATCTTCAGATGGTGAGGATTGACACCCTTCATGAGCAAAATTTGGTCCCTCTCATTCAAGGTTGGCCCATTGATTTCTCTGAGGGCAAAATTTCGTTTTTGACTCTCAACGGCGGTGAAGCCGTGGTGGACCGCGAAAGCATTTGGAAGGTCTCCATTGCAGACACGCCCCGCGACCTCAACTTTAACAACCAAGTCACCCGCAAATACGAATTCACGCATCCTTATTCATTTGAATACTGCCCCATTCAATACGAGGGCCAACTCTCTTCTCGAGAAAAACCCCACAGGGTTTACCCTCAACAGATTTTAAGTGATCCCGTGGTGATAAAAAAAGAACTCGATCGTCTCAAGAAAGGTCACGACGGAATTCGTGATTACGATCGAGAGCAAAGTTTTTATCCTGTTCCGCAGATGTACAAAAATATCACTTCCCTTGGGATGTGGGTATCTTACCCAAGCCGTTATGGAGCCTCAGAATCGCGAACCAACTTAACTCCCATACTTATCGACGAATTCTCCTCTGGCCCTTTTGGTTATCAGCGCCAATTTCTTACAGGGACCGCGCCGATCTACTCAAGTATTCATGAAGAACCACAAACCCAGATTTACTACAGCTTCAAGGCGGACTACTTTCATTTGCAAGCCTTTTTGGATCCGAATGTGGTCTTGGTGGGGACCAAATACAAATGGGGAATTCAGGACGTTCCCCTCAACCACGATGATAGAAGTAAAGAAATTGGTCTTTTAGAGTTTGGTTTTGATTATGGACAGTTTGCTTTTAATTTTTACGGAGCCGGGGTGGTTGATACTGGAATCAATGTCTTAGGTCAGTTCGCCGAAGATACCGGGAATTTGATTCGCGGGGGCCTCACTTACCGTAATTTTAATTTCAAAGTGGCTTCCCAATACGGTGCCACAAGCTACGATAGTTTTGGATTAAAGTTTTTTAGAACAAATGTCGAACTCTTCTTTATTAAAAATATAGAATTCATGTACAGTCTCATTTATCGAAATCAAACCTTTGCGGATCCTACAAAATTCCAGTATGCCAGTACCTCCCTTACAAATGTGGCTTATCTTCAATACGCGATGAGCCACAGGTTTAAAGTCGGAGCCTTTCTCAGCCTAGAAAGTTTAAGTAACCAGTACGGCCTTACTTCCCTCTATAACTCCAGTCAAAATTTATATACAAAGGGAGGCCTTTTTGGCTCTCTAAGTTTCTAACCATCGGAACCTTCATTTTTAAAAAGGTGTGGCTCACTATTTGCATTTCAGCCTGGTTTGAAGAATTTAAAATAGGAGAGTTACATGTGTTGCAAGACAATGATTGGCGGAGCCCTTTTTCTTTTACTAAGCTGGGGACAAGCCTGGGCTGATCCTGTTATTTTTTCATCAAAGATTGCGTCGATTAAAGATAATGACAGATTTGATGTCTGTGCCGAAGGAAAGACTTTATTTTCAGAACTGTCGGATCCGCAGATCACGCTCCAGATTGCCTCTTGCATTGCGAAAGACACCACCCATGGTGTGGGAAATGCTATTGCGGACGTAACTATCAGGCCAGTGCTTGGAAACGCTTTGGCTGTGGCCTCGTTTGGAGAAATGTCTGAGGCGAGTTGCCTTCATGGAGGGTGCTCGGCCCGTGGAAAGACATATAAAACGACAGCTGAAAAGTTTATGGTCAAGGCTATTTTCAATGGTCCCTCCAACTCTCTGATAACGACCAAAACCATTAAATTGGCTAAGTATAATTGCTGGGATATAGCGGGAGCCCTTGGCCAACTTGATTTTGGCCTGAATTCCTCCGTTGGAGTTAAGTGTAATGACGAAGGAAATATGATGACCGTACAAGGAATCTATTACGAGTCGACGGCTCAACAGGAATGCGGACTGGCTGGGACCACCGAAAATCGAGCCAACGATTGTAGAAAGCTCGCTCATAGTACTGATGTTTTTTGGGCGTTTCACGACGGTCCTGAATTTCATTGGGTTTTGGTGACGCATCAGTATGATCCCATGACTGAAAAATTCGAGGATATTTGGCAGGATGAGGCTACTTTGAAATTATGGCGATTAATTGATGGCCCCTACAAAGCGGCGGCTCAAATCAATGCTTGTAATACAAATAAACCAGATAATTCAAAGTGGAGAGTTCCTACGGTTGAGGAGTCAAGGGAGGCACAGGAACATGGTTTTGTTTACATAAGCCCAGGTAATTCTTTTGCTGGTAAGTTAAATAAGAGAACTAAGAGAGTGCTCATTCAGGCTCTGGACGATACCTCACGGAAGGCCAATAATATTATTCCGTATACAATGGACATCACGAATAATCCGGAAAAATTTTATTTTGAACCTGCTGTTTGTGTGGGACAGTAACCAGGACCAGCTATTCCTCCATCATATGTTGGTGGCGCAGCTGACCTAGAGGAAGCGGCTGCGATGAAGACTTTGGAATTCACCTTCCTCTACCAAGAATTATTTAAATAGCTTTGCAAAGAATCCCTTAATTTTCATACCTACACCACTTTCCGACCCTTTGGGTACGGCAGATGGGGATTTATGCAGGGGTCGTCTTTGGGGCAGTGGTCCCGAAGGACTCCCTGGTTGAGATCTTAACCGGTTGTCGGCGCGATGCCTGGAATCTTGCCCACGAGAATTTCCGCCCTGGGTCCTTGGCCCGCCAGTGGCCGCATTAGCTATACCGCCGTGTCGCCCTGATTTTCGATCCCTGTGTTGATGAGACACTGCTGAATGGGATTGGTTTGCTGTTTGACCATGAGGTGCATTCTCGGGTCGATGTATGGGACCAGATCCCTTTGCAGGGCTAAATCCCTTCCCAGAAGGCCCTTTTCCGTTAGGGCCAGTACGCTGATGGGGGCGCCCCCCCTTCCCAACGGGCCTTGCCAAAGGACCTGGCTGAAAACCACGCTGAGGAGGACCCTGCCTATTATTTCGCGGCGGTAATCCCTGTCGCCTTGGACGCCCTTCGTCTCGGGTAAAAGCTTTAAACTCTTTGATTAACTCACTTTCTTCCAGCCAACCAATTTTGAGTTTCTCTTTTAAATAATTTTCGATTCGAACAAGGGCTTCTACATCCCGATCGCTCACTAATCCTACTGCCTTGCCACTCCCTCCCGCTCGGCCCGTGCGCCCTATGCGATGAACATAGCCTTCGGCATCATCAGGAAGATCGTAATTGATAACAAGATCAATGCCTTTAACGTCTAGGCCCCGGGCTGCCACATCGGTGGCCACGAGAATCTGTTTTTTACCGCTTTTAAAAGACTCAAGGACTTTATTTCTCTGCTGCTGGCTTAGAAGAGAACTCATCTCTATGGCTTCAATATTGTTATTTTTTAAAAAACGAGCGATATGAGCGACATTGTATTTGAAATTACTAAAAACAATACACTGTTGTGGGTTATATTTCTTTAATACAGAAAGAAGAAACATGGGCTTATCGTCTTGGCCCACATGCAGAATCTCATGATCGACCCCTTCAGCAGTGGCTTGATCACGGCTCACATTAAATTCGATGGGTTCAGCTCCAAAAAGATAAGCTGTGTTGAGGACGTCAAAGTTGAGTGTCGCGCTAAAGAGCAGGAACTGTCTATTGCGAGGCACTCTCTTTAAAATATATTTCATATCGTCTTTGAAGCCCATGTCGAACATCCGATCAGCTTCATCAAAAACAATAGCTCCGACGCTGTTTAAATCAAGGTCGTGGGATTTGTAGAGATCCAAAAGTCGGCCTGGAGTTCCCACCACAAATTCGACGCCACTTCTTAAACTGACTCGCTGGCCATCATAGGCACTCCCGCCCACAATAACGACGCTCTTCATACCGGCTTTCTTGCCAAATATCCCAATACTCTCTTCGACTTGCGATGCAAGTTCACGGGTAGGGACCAAAACTAAAACGTAGCTGTTTTTCTTCCAATGGGTAGGGACTCTTTCTCCCGTCTCTCCACTTCGGTGCCGCAAAATTCGATCAATAAGAGGGATAACGAACGCCGCAGTCTTCCCTGTTCCGGTTTGGGCTAAGCCTGAAACATCTTTGCCTTTCAATACTTGGGGAATAACAACTTCTTGGATGGGGGTGGGCTGCTCAAAGCCGGCCGCAGTTACTGCTTCTAGAATTTCCGGTCGTAACTCAAAATCTGTAAATTTCAACGGTGCTCTCGCAAGGCTGTTTAACGCTAGTAATCATACTTCTATAGCTACTGGGGTTGGGGCCTAAATGCAAGAAAGAATTGAAGGATTTGCCACATCTAGGGCGTGAGGACACGCCCTAGTGCAACGCAAGCATCCTATTTAAGGCTATACGTGCGTTGATTTTTACATGGTCAGGGAGGGTAACTGTTGCCAGTTCATCGAGATGATCCAAAGTGAAACACAAATTGGCCAAATTTATCTGGTACATAGTAAGACAAAGGCTCCTTTGAAGCTTAAAGACCTTTCTATCTGGGAACATGGTCTGAAGCCTTATCACCAGATTCACTTCGGTTCCCACAAAAGTCACAGATTTAGGCGGCTGATCAGCAACGTATTTCACAATATAATCAGTACTCCCAGAAGCATCGGCCGCGTCCACGCAGTCTTTTTCGCATTCGGGATGAACGATCACCTTAGCCCCCGGATAATATTGCCTCACGTGTTTTATATCCCGAAGCTTAAATTCCATATGGACTGGACAGTGTCCTGCCCAAAGGATGACCTTAGCCCTTAGAATCTGCTCATGGGTTAAGCCCCCATCTTTTTCTTTAGGGTTCCACAAAACCAAGTCTTCACCTTCAAGCTGAAGTTTCTTGGATGTATTTCGCCCCAAATGCTCATCGGGAAAAAAGAAAATCTTTCTTCCTCTCTCAAAGGCCCATCGAAAAGTCTTTTCAGCATTAGAAGACGTGCAGACAATTCCACCGCGCTCCCCACAAAAAGATTTAAGGTCTGCTGTAGAATTCATATAAGTGATGGGCACAACCCCACTTGTTCCACAATCTTCAATTTTTCTCCAAGCCCCCATGACTTGCTCCATTTTAGCCATATCGGCCATCGGGCACCCAGCCTCGGGATCGGGATGATAAACTTTTTGCGAAGGATTACACAATATGGCCGCACTTTCGGCCATAAACCGAACTCCACAAAATACTATTTTTTTGCCGGGAGCCTGAGCCGCTTTCGCGGACAATCCGAAACTATCGCCGACAAAATCGCTGAGCTTAGTAATTTTAGGTCGTTGGTAATGGTGGCCCAAAATAATAAGGTCTGACCCGCTGCGGCTCTTAAGAAACTGGATCCTCTCGACCAACGCGTCTTCGGAGAGTTTTTCGTAATCCTCTAATTTAGTTAAGCGGTCCATAGCGTGGGTAATCTACACCCCCTTAAAGGAAACTCAAAGTCCAAAAACGTTTGACAGCCCTATGGCTTAGTAAGCATTATAGACCCATGCCACCAAAATTGTTTAAATCAAAACTTGCAAAGATTGTTGATCTCACTCCTACCGTGAGGGAGCTTTATTTTGAGCTTCTAGAACCTACAGAAATTAATTTTAAAGCAGGACAATTCGTCATGCTCCAAATTCCTCAAGGAGACGGAAAATTGGCCCCTAGAGCCTATTCCGTGGCTTCAGCTGATCATGTTAAAAACTCATTTCGTTTAGTTATTAAATTCTATCCTCATGGTATAGCCTCGGAGTGGGTTCAAACCCTCAAGGGTGGAGAGCTCATTGATTACACCGGTCCCTTTGGCAAATTTCTTTTCAAAGACCCCCCGGCCGAACAGGTCATTCATGTTTGCACGAGCACAGGTCTTGCGCCACTTTACGCCATGCTAGCAAGTCAGGGCCCCAAACATAAAGACGTCGACTTTAAAGTTTTTATGGGCGTGTGGAATGAAAAAGAAATATTTTACGAAAAGGAATTAAACGACCTCAAGAAATCTCTACCAAAACTTGCGATCAACTATGTCCTTGATAAACCTTTAGACTCAAACTGGAATGGCTCTACTGGTTTTGTTACTGATCATATAGCTAAGCTTAATTTAAGCCGACCCACAGAATTTTATATTTGTGGCAACCCTGCGATGATTAAAGGGGTCAAGGAGATGCTCCTCGCCAAGAGCTTTCCTGCAAATAAGATTTATACAGAATCCTACGGCTAGAGACCTAAACCGAGACCAGCAAGAAAAATGAACCCCTGATTGTGAATATTCAAAGTGTTTTGAGTTGAAACGTTTTGAAGTCCATACTCATACATGGCCATAGCTGAAATAAATGACACCATCCCCAAGGGAACCCGTATTTGAAGATCTCCAATCCCGCCGTAATCGCTCGTTTGATAATTCTGAGACGCAAATGAACCCGTAGTCCCCGCAATGGAGATATTCCCCCCTGGCATTCCATAATAGCCGCCCAAGCCCAGAGCTAAAATCCCTCCAAACCAATAATTAGCTAGAATGGGAATCTGATAGTACGGAACCAAATCATCGGTATTTGATAGAGTCGAGACGCCATTGGTCTCCAGCGCATGGAAATTAACTTCGACGTAGAG
>JABDDW010000023.1 GCA_013287405.1 Deltaproteobacteria bacterium | reverse complement strand
TGAACATCCCTCAATTTTAAAGACCTGTGACTATTTAGCGTCAAAGGGGTTTAAAATCCGACGCCTTAAGGTTTCGCGAAATGGCGAAATTGATCTAAGCGCTTTAGAAAGTTTGCTTTCTGAGCGGACAGCCCTTGTGAGTTGTCAACTGGTCAATAATGAGACGGGTAATATTTTTCCATTAAAAAAAATTGCAAGGTTAGCCCATCAATATGGGGCCCTTGTTCATTCTGATATGGTCCAAGCCTTAGGCAAGATTCAAATTAACCTTTCTGCAATGGACGTTGATTTTGCTACCTTTGCTGGGCATAAATTTTATGCTCTTAAAGGCGCTGGAGTTCTTTTTGTGAAGAAAGGAATTCATTTGGACCCCTTGATCCATGGAGGGGGGCAAGAACGATCTCGAAGGGCAGGGACTGAGAATGCACTAGCTATAGGATCCCTCGGGGATTGTGCGAGAATCCTTGGCCCGAGGATCGTGGAACAAAACCTAAAGCTTGAAAAAATGCGGGATGCCCTAGAAAGGAAAATTCTTGGAGAGATTCCTAATTGTCAGGTCAACGGGAATGGCGGCAAGCGTGTTTCAAATACTTTAAATATAGTTTTCTCAAACGTGGATGGAGAAACTCTCCTCATAAATTTAGATACCAAGGGTTTTGCCGTGAGCAGTGGGGCCGCCTGTAGTTCGGGAAGTCAAGAGCCAAGTCCTGTACTGAAAGCATTAGGGCTTACGGCGGGGGAAGCATCCCAGAGCTTAAGAATCAGTTTAGGATGGCTCACCACGCAAAATGAGGTTGATATGTTTTTTGAAACTTTGAAGACGACCGTGGAGCAAATACGAAAAATAGAAACCGAAGAAAGTATTGAAAGAGAACTTGCATGAGTGGTTTAAAAAAGAAGGTTCTCGTTGCTATGAGTGGAGGTGTTGATAGTTCCGTCGTGGCTGCCCTTTTATGTGAACAGGGGTATGAAGTTATTGGAATTACGATGCAGGTTTGGGACTACTCGGAATGTGATATTACCCCCGGCCATGGGACCTGCTGTTCTTCAATAGACGTTCAGGACGCTCGAAGCGTTGCAGATCGACTTGATATTCCTTTTTACGTTATGAATTGTGAGAACAAGTTTCAAGCTTACGTGATCGACAATTTTGTTCATGAATATTTAGAGGGTCGCACCCCTAACCCTTGCGTGAATTGCAATACATTCCTCAAATTCGATCATCTTTTTACTAAAATGAAAGAATTGGGATGCGATTATTTGGCCACTGGTCATTATGTCCAAACAGCCTTAAATGGCGAAGGCGGGCAGGTGCTCCTCAAGGGAAGGGATCCCTATAAAGATCAAAGTTACTTCTTATTTACTTTGCCACAAAAGCTACTCAAGAATTTACTTTTTCCAGTTGGGCATATGACCAAAGAAGAGGTGAGAGGGCACGCCGAACGATTTAAGTTGCAAAATGCGAGAAAGAAAGACAGCCAAGAGATTTGTTTTGTCTCTAAGTCCGGATATGCGAAATTTATTGAGACACGAGTGGGAGCAGATCTTCTTTCTAAAGGCGAATTGGTTTTACTCAGCAACGGAAAAGTTTTGGGAACTCACGGAGGGATTCATCACTTCACCGTAGGGCAGAGAAGAGGACTTGACGTGAATCATCATGAGCCTCTTTATGTGATTAAAATAGACGCTAAAACAAATACCGTCTTTGTTGGGCCAGAGCCGCTTCTGTATTCGCACAACATGAAGGTACGTAAATTAAACTGGATGTCGGGGCCAGATTTCAACAAAGAATATTTAGTTAAAATCAGACATGGTCATGCAGGCGCCCTTGCCAAGCTCACCTTGATAGAAGATGAAATTGAAGTTAATTTTAAGGAACCCCAACGGGCGATAACTTCCGGGCAAGCCGCCGTTTTTTATAGGGGAGATCAACTCTGTGGCGGTGGCTGGATACAATAGGTACCAGCTTACTTATGGCGAAACAATTGGTGAAGAATTATAAATGGGTTAACCTTCTTCTGTTTTCAATCTCCGCGGCTTTGAGTCAGGCCCTCTGGCTAAATTTTGGGCCGCTCATTTCAGAAATTGAAGCAAAATACGGAGTCACCGAGAATACAGCCGGCTTACTTCTTATGGTATTCCCACTCATTTATGTCCTCATCTCCATCCCCGCCGGAAATTTTATAGATATTAAAGGTTTTAAAAGCGGACTCGTTCTTGGAACTTTCATAATGACAATCGGGGCCATTTTAAGAATATTTGATTTTTCATTTCCTTGCCTGTTGGCGGGGCAGGTCATAATCGCTCTTTCTCAACCCTTTATTATTAATAGTATTTCTAAACTTGTCCTAGATTGGTTTGAAAAAGACCAAGAAGCTATCGCCACAGGGCTTGGCACAATGGGGATGTTTATTGGGATGAGTGTTGGTTTAATGATCACTCCCCTCATGGTTCAGAAGGCGGGATTTAGAGATACGATGATATTTTTTGCCCTTCTCTCCACCGTCAGTTTCGTAAGTAGCTATTACTTTTTAAGGCCTTCGAAATCTCTGACCCCTTTAAGGGAGGGGGATGGAGGAAGTTTTGGTTTCTCCGGAATAAAAGATTTAATCAAAGATGTAAATCTAGATGTTATTTTAATATTGGCCTTTTTGGGGCTGGGCTTTTTTAATGGTCTCACAACTTGGCTTGAACCTATATTGGCTCCCCATGGAATTTCTTCTATCCAAGCGGGAATGATTGGCGGGTTCCTCATTATCGGTGGAATTTTGGGAGCAGTCATTATGCCGGCCCTTTCTGACCTTTTTAAACTTAGAAAACCCTTCGTGTTCTTTGGACTTCTAAGCGCGGCTTTGACACTCTTCCCTCTATGCACCAGTGGTAGCTATAAAGCACTCGTCTTACTCAGTTTCTTTCAAGGGTTCTTTTTTCTGCCTGCTTTTTCGCTTATTCTTCAAATGTGTTCTGAGCAAGTCGGGGAGAAACGTGCCGCTACGGCTACGGGACTTCTTATGCTCTTAGGAAATGCCGGCGGGGTGATTGTAATTATTTTGATGGAGGCCGTAAAAAGCGAAACCAAGGGTTTTTTGCCGTCCGTATACCTTGAGTTTGGAGTTCTTCTTATGTCTTTAGTGCTGAGCTTGGCTTTGAAGGAAACCCATCCCGCACGGCAATAATCTCCCTAAGTCTTTATTAAACATCAGAGCCTTCCGCCTTCGGGAATCAGAACCTGAACCTGATCGCCAAAGTTGTTAAAAATCTCAAGTTGTGGATTTGGGCTCTCCGCTCCATAAAACCCAACTTCAAACATGCTTGCGAACCTGAGAGCGGGCGTATCGGTAATAACGTCGCCACTGCAAAACCCACCATCTTTCGTAGCCTTAAGCTTAATCTTCCGATTTATATATCTATTTTTGTTTTCATTTTTGTTTTTGTCAGGCTCAACCTCAAAACGCACTCGCAATTTTTGATCACTCCATACACTGGCAAGTTCAGTTGTGAGTGAGTTTTGTTGTCCTTGGGGGGACTTGGCCCTGTGCTTCAAACTGGATAATACTTCCTGTTGGAAGGGCACAAATTGTATCACTAGCTCTAAGGCCGGCTTTTTGAAGCTGGATCTCTAACGGACCATGAGAGTATTTTACCTTTGGAGCAGAAGATCGGCGCGGTGGTTTGAGCGCTAGTCCTATGATCCCAATTTCATAGTAAATCGGAAATCTGGTCTGAAGTCCTATAATCGTTGCCCTTTGCGGCCAATGTCAATTTGCTCGACGACCCTTGGGCGAAATCGCGCCTTCACCAACGGCAAAGAGCGGTTGAGTCTCCATATCTCCCAGTTGTCGGTCTTACCGCTCTTCAATATTGCCAGCTCCGGAGCAGCTTGAATATTCTGCTCAGCATTTATGGCCAAAGAACTCGCGGCTCTCCACCCAGACCCATATATTTTTATCAATTTTCATTTATCGAGAAGTATCACCAATGACTTCTAAGATTTCTTCATATCCATCCGTTTTAAGATCCTCAGGCTCAAAAGTGCCATCAAGATTATAGGCAGCTATAATACGGGCAGCCTCATAAGAAATTACCATAGTCCGACGTTTCAGGTCTTTCTCAATCCACTCGCGTAATTCAGGTAATTTATTTGCAGGAGCAAAAACGTAGTTGATTGCGGAAATAGGGACGTTCGAACCTAACTTAACACCGTGATCTTCAAAATCGGTTTCCTTTGGAACAATAAGGCGCCAACTCGAGTCAGAGTCGATGGAAAATGTTACTGGAAAGTCATCGAACCAATTGTAATAAGTCATTAATAGAGAGGTTGGGTCGTTTGTCCGCAGTCCGTATATATTATTTAATATAATTCCATTTGCAAGGCTGTGAAACTCGCCAGACTCTATATTTAAGCGGCGTCTAGTGACTTCCTTTCCACTCAAAATTGCCTTCGCTTTTGCGATTCCTGATAAAGCAGAAGACATCGTAGAATGTACAAGCAGCTGACTTAAATATCCCCGCTTCAATACTCTAAGTATTTCTCTAATTAAAGTAGCAGGAACGGCGCTCGGCATCTCTAAATGTGATTTGATCGGATTTAGGGGGATCCAATCCGAATGCTCTGCCAAATATAATTTTTGATCTTCACGACTGACAAAAGTTTTAAGCGAGGTTTCGTTACTTTCCACCGATCTTTTCATATAAAGATTAATGAGCCACGATAACTTTTTACTATAAAGGTCATTTGACAGACCCAGATCTTTCTCAAGCCAAGAATCAAAAGTCTTTCGATTTGCAAATGCCTTGAGCCAGGTATCGCTCTTGTTAAGAATTTTCCCGTTATTTTGCGCGAGAAGTTGGCTTATTTGAGCGAGCAACTTTACTAACACGCGATAACGGCCGGGGGCAATATCCTTACCTAGAATCTCAGGGTCATTTTGAATCTCAATAATTTTACTTCGTATGAATTCATGTAATTGGCTTTTGATAGTCCCATTACTCTCAGAGACAAGCCTTATCTTCTCACTAATACTATCTTTGTCGTCACTGGAGCGGTATTCATCTAAAGATTGTAATAGGGGCATACATTTCACAGACGGATTTCTCTTCGTCACCCTTACCGCCTCGGCGCTTTGTACCGACAAAAAAATGAATATTGACAATATGTATGAGAAATTACGCATAGGGATTTTTAATTCAAGTCCTGTGCCAAGATCGCTAAGAATTTAGAGTGGTTAGGCTTGGGTTTCCTGAGATATTAAATGGCTACTCGATCGACATAATAACCTTTTTTGGACCCGTCTCGATTTTCATAATTTCAACTCTTTCTGCGGCTGGACTTGGGGGACTAGGCATGATCCGCTAAAAGCAGGTAAGAAAATCCAAGTCACTTTCGGCGCCGAAGGTAACTCGAGGCGGGGGCAGGTGTGTGCCACTATTTAGAATATTTACATAGCTCTTTTGACTTGAAGTGTCGCAAATTAAAAGGAGATATGGTAGAAGAAATTCTTGAGATTTGGCGCGTTGGTATTTTGTAGCAACGGCCCTGTGATTTAAAATTATGTTAGGGTGTGTGAGTTTTGAGACCCTGGATTACCTTTCAAGAGAAAATTGGCTATCACTTTAAGCTCGTCAATATACTTCAGGAAGCTCTAACCCATAAATCTTATGCCCACGAAAGTACTTCTCTTAAAGAACTATTTTCTCATAATGAACGCTTGGAGTTCCTCGGAGATGCTGTCTTGGATTTATGTGTGAGTAGCTTACTTATGCACAGAGACTGGGCGGCCTCGGAAGGGGAACTTTCAAAGCGTCGTGCGTCCCTCGTCAATGAAAATGTTTTGGCCGATTTAGCAAGGGACGTCGAACTTTCTGAGTACTTGCTACTCGGGAAGGGAGAAGTGAATTCAAACGGGCGACAAAAAAATTCTATTCTAGCATCGGCTTTTGAATCTGTGCTGGGGGCAGTTTACATAGATGGAGGATATTTAGCCGCAAGGCAAATTGTCGAACGCCTTTTCGCCAAAAGAATTGTTTCCTTAGAAACCAGCAGCCCTTTTGTTAAAGATTATAAAACGAGATTACAGGAAGTGATGCAGAGTAAATATAAAACGGCTCCCCAATATGTTATCGAGAAAACCGAAGGCCCCGAACATCAAAAAGTCTTTCGGGTGGCTATTATGCTTGGAGAACAAAAGATGAGCTTTGGTATTGGGAGATCTCGCAAAGAGGCCGAACAAGACGCCGCACGAAAAGTCTTAGAAAACCTGGAATCATGAACAAGGGTTTTTGCTCAGGCTATATTACTCTAGTCGGAGTGCCCAACGCTGGGAAGAGTTCCTTGGTCAATGCCCTTGTTAAAGAGACCGCAAGCATTGTGACTTCAAAACCCCAAACTACCCGGAAGCGTACTTTAGGCATTTTAACTGAGCCGGGGGCCTATCAAATGATTTTTGTTGATACTCCTGGAGTTATCGAATCAAACGAGGGGCTCAACCCTTTTCTGAAAACTGAGTTGTCCCGCGCTCTTCAGGACATCGATGTTATTGTATGCGCCATTGGTCCGTGGGAATTTAAATCAAATTTAAAACCCTGGGCCATTAATTTAGGGCAAACCCTTAAGGAGCCTATTTACGTTTTGACCCAGACGGATCTCTTAAAGGATCCGACGACACTTGAAGGGCTAGAGCATAAATTCAAGACCTACTTTGGCACAAATCCGCCTCCACTCCTTCTCACCAGCAGCCGCTCAAATAGAGGGATTCAAGAATTAAAAAGTTTGATTTTGGAAAAGCTTCCTGAGGGGCCTCAGTATTACGATGCCGATGTTTTTACCCCCCAAACCATGCGGGAAGTAGCCTCGGAGGTGATCCGAAAACATTGTTTCGAACAGCTTCATCAAGAACTACCTTATGGGTTAGCGGTTTTGATCCAACAATATGAAGAAGGCCCCATCATTAAAATAGCAGCAGATATTTTGGTCTCAAGGGAATCTCATAAGCCCATGGTTATAGGCCAAGGAGCTTCAGTTCTTAAGCAAATAGGTGTGCGCTCCCGATTTGACTTGGAGAGGCTCACTAGGCAAAAGATTTTTTTAGAACTTCATGTCGTCGTTAAACAAAATTGGTTGAACGACAAAACTTACTTGGAAGAATTAGGCTATGGAATCTAAAATCTTGAGGGTGGCGATTTTTGGCCGACCCAATGTCGGAAAGAGTACGCTTTTTAACCAAATTACTGGAACAAGAAAGGCTATTGTAAAAGATTTGCCCGGGGTAACTCGGGATGTTCACTACGGCAAGGCCGATTGGCGTTCGGTCAATTTCGAAATTTTTGATACCGCCGGGGTTACACAAGGGGGAGATAAAGTTTGGAGTAAGGCGATTCGAGAAAAGGCTCTTGAGGCGACCAAGACGGCGGATAAAATTATTTTTGTACTCGACGGAAAATACGGGTTAAACCCCGAAGATAAGGATCTCACTCAGTATATCAAGCGTTTAAATAAACCCACCTTAGTGGTCATTAATAAAATAGATGAAAGAACTAAAAATGATATAGGGATCAGCGAATTCTACGAGCTAGGGTTTGAATCTCTCTTGCCTGCAAGTTTTGAACATAAGCTGGGCGTGGACGAGATACTGGACTGGGTGGTGGAGGGGCAAAAACCCAATGTGGTCGATCTGAACGAAAATGTCATTCGTATGGCTGTAATAGGTAAACCTAATGCCGGTAAAAGCACCTTGGTTAATGCCCTTCTGGGAGAGGAACGCGTAGTGGTGAGCCCCACGGCGGGGACCACAATTGACAGCGTTGAGGTTCCTTTTAAGAGAAATCAACAGGACTACATTCTCGTTGATACGGCCGGCCTCAGAAGAAATGCCAAGAGGGAGGACCACGTAGAGCACATCTCCGCCGTAAAGGCTGAAGAAAGTGTGGTCGAGGCTGATATTCTACTCTTAATGGTCGACGCTCTAACCGGGCCCACCCATCAAGACTCAAGAATTGTGGAATTGGCTCTGACAAAGCACCGTGCCGTTATCTTAGTCATTAACAAAATAGATTTGGCAGAAAATATAATACCCCGATTCAGAGAGGGACTACGTAAGCAAATTGAAGAAACGTTTCACTACTACTCAGATATCCCCGTGGTTTTTATAAGTGCTAAGACTCTGCGAGGAGTGGAGAAACTATTTTCGAATATCGAAAGAGTTTGGAGACAACTCAATACAAAAATTCCTACCCAGCAAATAAATGAATTCTTTTTTTCTGCCATCAGACAAGCTCCAAGTCCTAGTTTCAGGGGGCACGACATAAAGTTCTTTTACGTGACTCAGACTAAACAGAGACCACCCGCATTTATGGCCTTCGTGAACGAGCCCCGAGGTATTACTAAGGCCTACAAACGATTTATCGTTAGCAAAATAAAAGAGAAATACGATCTCGTGGGGATTCCCGTTCGATTGTTTCCTAAAAAGCGAAGGCGTGGGGATGTTCGGGCTGAAGATGTTTCTTATGGAACTCCTCAAATAAAAATATGAAGCGTGCAACGTTCGGGACGCGATTTGGTTTTTATATGGCGGCGGTGGGAGCTGCTTTTGGTTTGGGGACCCTTTGGAGATTTCCGTATATCACCGGCGTCAATGGTGGCGGAGCTTTTGTGTTGCTCTATATATTCTTCGTCGGAGCGATTAGTTTACCTGCTCTGATCTCAGAGCTCATGCTAGGCAAATTGAGTCGAAGGGGGATGATAGGGGCCCTTAGTCATAAAGCTTGGATCAAAGAAAGAGGATCGGCGTATTGGAAGTGGTTTGGGGCCCTTGGAATGATAGCGGCCTTTATCGTGCTAAGCTACTACACGGTTATTAGTGGCTGGGTTATTCATTTCATAATCCAAGCGGTTTCTGGTCATTTTACCGATTTGGCGTCGAAACCAGAGAATATAATAGATCGCCTTCTTGTGCACGGCTATCTCCAGATTTTACTTGCGAGCGTCCATCTGATAATTACCACGAGCATCGTGGCTCAAGGGGTGCGAGAAGGAATCGAAAAATCATCTCGAATATTTATGCCCATCCTTTTTATTATAATGCTTTTTTTAATTGTTCATTCATTATTTCTTCCTGGGGCCACCGAAGCCCTGCGATTTTTGTTTTATCCCAATTTTTCGAAACTTACGGCGACGGCCGTTATCGAGGCCTTGGGGCATGCGCTCTTTACGCTAAGTCTTGGTTTTGGAGCGATGGTGGCTTATGGAAGCTACCTAGAAGATAAAACCCACCTTCCTTCTGAAGCTATTTTTGTTACCGGAATTGATGTTCTCTTGTCTCTTTGCGCTGGAATTCTAATTTTTCCCATTGTATTTTCCGCTCACGTGGATTCCGGAACTGGCCCCGCACTTTTATTTAAGACCATGCCCGTCCTTTTTAGACAACTTACTTTTGGGTACTTGGTGGGGGTTGCATTTTTCGTATGCCTTTATTTTGCAGCTTTAAGTGCCAGTATTGCACTTTTTGAAGGCTTGGTGACTTATCTTATCGATCAGAAAAAATTGGGGCGACCTCTAGCTTCTTATATTATTGCTGGAGTTACATTTCTCTTGGCCTTGGTTTCAGCCTTTTCAGGATCCATATTTAGAAATGTTAAAGTCGGGGAGCGAGGCCTCCTAGAAATTATTGATCAGGTCATAATCAATTGGACTTTGCCCATCGTGGCCTTTGGCTTAGTCCTCTTTGTCTCCCTTTGCATTCCTATTGAAGAAAAAAAATCGGCCTTCGTGGATCAAAAAAGCTTGGTGAGCGTGCGACTTTTTCCGACCTGGATCATCGCTATAAAGTATATAGTTCCTGGACTAATCTTGGCCGCTTTTATGATTCAGATTTTAATTTGGTTATTCAGTTAAAAATATTTTGCTAAAAACTCATTCCTAAAATGCCCATAATTGAAAGGGCGTCTCCGTTGGGAGTGAGGCCTAACGGCGTAGTGACTCCATTACTGGTCACAGTGATGGGTTGCCCTTCTCCCGGGAAGGCGATGTAGTTGTAAGTGGCTTGTATTCCAAAGAAAGCAGAGTTGTGCATCAAGGGGATTTCGATACCTCCGCCCGCCTGGGCTCCGAAGGCCGAGTCATCCACTTCTCCCCCAGAGCCATTGATATTGGTTTTTCTTGTGTAGGTTGAAGCTCCGATAAGAAGGTAAGGGTTAAGGGCAGCCAGGCCCCGGGTCACATTTTGAGTGTTAAGATAATATTTTAGATCAAATTCGAAATGGCTTATTCCGACAGTCCCTGTATAGGGGTTAACCGTACCCGAATCGATTGTTAAGGTGTGGGTGGCCGTAATATAGGCAATTTGCATTGCAAGTTTGAGATCGAAAAAATACTCTAAGAAAAGACCAAACTGAAAGCTGGGGGCGTAAAGTTCTCCCAAGGTATCGGTGAAGGATTCATAGCCCCCAAGAAGCCCGATGGAGAAGAATCGACCATTATGGAAAAAATTAATATCGGCTTCTTCTTCACTTCCTTCTTCAAATTCCGAATAATCGCTGAAAGGATCAAAGGTAGAATCGCCGGTGTCCCCGGAAGTGGAGGCTCCAGACGATTGATCTTCAACAAAATCTCCGGCTCGCGCTTGCGTCGGTCGCGCCATTAAAAACGCGCATAAGATGATGATTGAAGTGATTCGAAGCAAATTTCCCCCTGAGCTATAAGTATTTCCTATATTATTGATAAAGCAAAGCTAAAGCCAATTCGGTGTGGGTCCAGACCTCTATCAAGTGGCTAAAATGACTAGACTTTTGTCAGGTGTTGAGGAGTTTAGCATCCTTTTGAGGATTGCGTTACCCTAGTTCATCAAAGGCCCATATTCTTAGAAATAGAAGAACATTCCCGCATTGAGCGGAGATTCGCCAAGAGTTCTAAATCTGACCCCCACAGGAAGTGAAGTGACACCAGCCCCAAAAATAAAATCAAAGCCCAGATTCTCTAATCCGGGGACGAAAAACTCTACACCCCCAAAGGCGTTGATATCAAACCCTGAATTCGTGGACCCTGTGGCCCCGGTGGCCGGGCCTTGGCTGATGAGAGAAACTCCGGCGCCCATAAAAAAGTTGAGCATGGACTCAGTAAAAATAGTTCTGTAGACCTTGGCGCCTAAACCAAAATTTGAATTTCCATTGGAAGGAGCGCTCATCGTGTCGATCCCCAAGGCTGCAGAAAGAGCCCAATCATTTGAAGGATAAAATTTGGCGGAAATGCTTGGAAGATTTGCAATGCTGAAGTCATTTGAGTAACCAATTCCCAAGCGGTTGGACATATCCTTTGAACCCAAGTTCGCCCCGTGGGCCAGGCTGACTATTGTAAGAAAACCGCCAATGATCACTAGATTTAGAAAAAACTTCATTTAACCCCCATCTATGAATAACCAAGTAAAATGAGACCAGGAATCTTACCTAATCTCAAGTGCTTTTATGGATTAGATTGTTTCTTGCGAACAGGCAGGAGTTATGAGAGTACTTATTTCGTCTGGATCAAAAATTGGGTCTGTAGCTCAGCTGGGAGAGCGCTTGCATGGCATGCAAGAGGTCGTCGGTTCGATCCCGATCAGATCCACCAAAAGTCAATCTTTTCGAACCAAAATTATAAAAAATAGTTGAAGGGCCTGGGGATGCTAACCCAGGCCCTTCTTCTTTTTGATCTGAGCCATCTATGCTATACTTAGCGGTTTGCTTAGCCTTCTCATTTTGAATAAGCCTTAAATGGTCCCTCCCAACATATAGGTGAAGCTTGTAAGACTCAGGAAGAACCTCCACCTTATGAACAAAAAGCTTTATGATCTTAGATTTTAAATCCTCGTTGATTTCGCCCAAGATCACAGAGCGAACAAGCTCACAAAATTTTACGTACTCCTTAAGGGCGGCTGGAATATCGGTTATTTCTCCGCTACATAAAATTTTATCAAGCTCCTCTTTAACCGATTTCTTCAAGGCTTCAAGTCTCTGCATTTGGGTAAAGATGGGGGCTGGAGACATGCCTTTGGGAATTTGGGTCAGATGTTCGGCGAGTGCTGCGACTTGCTCATCTACTCCGCAAATTTTTTGCCGAAGCTTATCACTCTCGGCGATGTGCCCCTGCTTTTGGTGGATAGCATGGGCTTCACTGATAATGCTTTCTGCAATTTGGGGATCAGTGAGAATTGAGAGGACGTTGTCCCAAACCCAGGGCTCAAGTTTCTTTGCTTGGAGCCTATGGGGGTTACAGGCAAATACTTTCTTATTAAGACATGATTGTCGCCTTGTGGCCCACCCGTGTTCATAGTATGGAATTTTACCCCCATTTCCGTGGGCTGATTTCCCAGACATTGTATCACCACAACTCCCACAAAATATAATTCCTGACAGGGTATAAGGATAGCGTTTTGAAGATTGAGATTTTAATCTAAAACGGTTTTTCTTTAGAAGACTTTGGACCTTCTCAAAAATGTTTTCATCAATTATCGCTTCCCAACATGCTCTTACTTTTTTGACCTCTCCGCTTCTTGTAGTGAATTGCCGAACACCCACGTAAGCAGCATTTGTCAAAAGATCATGGAGGTTATCTACGGTGAAATGCCCTAAACGCGTCTTCCCACCTCCCTGGCGAAGTTTTCCATAACGAAAGCCCCTCTCATTAAGCGCCTTGCCAGCTTTTGAAAGACACCCTTCAATGAGAAAGGATTTAAACGCCTCCCTCACGGTTTTGGCGTTCTCTTCATCAACGAGGAGATGCCCTTTTCTATCCTTATCAATTTTGTAGCCAAAGGGAACTGAGCCGCCGTTAAAGAGACCGCGCTCAGCCCTCGCTTGAAAATTTAGGGAAATCCTCTCTGAAGTCTGTTTTCGTTCAAACTGGGCAATATTGGCGATTGTGTAAAGTACCATTTCCCCTGCGGCGGTTGTGGTATCAAACTGCTCACGGAGGCTTAGAAATTCACAGCCACTTGAGCGCATTAACTCCCAAATCCCGCAGACATCTTTAATAGATCGAGAAAGTCGTGAGAGTTCTGTCACCATGACAAGGGTGACTTCTTTTCTTTGAACAGCGAGGAGCAATTTTTGAAGTTCGGCGCGATTAGTATCCTTTCCAGATTTCGCCCGGTCGATGAAAACATTTACTACATCACCGAAATTTGACCATTGGTTTTTAAATGCGATGTGACTTCGTAAACGTTGCTCTTGGCTTTTGATCGATCCTTCTGGATTTAAGGCCTGCTCTTCTGTTGAGACCCGAATATAGAGACCAATTTTGTGAGCTTTTTGAGGTCCAAGTTTCAATGCCGCATTAAGCATGGTGGACCTCCCGAAATTTAAAACCCACTTCCATATTTAAGGCATCACAGAGTTTTTCATTTTCAAAGAGCCGAAAATTTTCTTGAAGACTTTGTAGGTCGCAGCCATTTACAAAAAGAGTTTTTAAAATCTTCCAAAAATTTTGAGATGACCTTGTAAGCCTTAAAAGATCGGTGACAATAATTAAGTCAAGCTCCCTTCTCTCGACAGAATCTAAGAGAGCCGTAAGCCCAGGCCGCTTGAAATCCATTCCAGAGCCCGGGTTATCTGAAAAAACCTTTACAACCCAACCAAAGTTCGAGTCCAAATTTTGTTTGTCAACAAAGGCGTTCAGGTTTTTCGTTTGCTCTGAAATGGCAGACTCATTGCCACTGGCACTCCTGACGTAAAGAGCAATGTGATGGCCTAATTGCGGAGTAAATTTTTGACGTGAATTAAACATTTCGCTTCCTCCTAAGTTTGGTTAGGTCGGAAACGGGATTTACTTCAAGGGACAAAGGGCACGAATCATTTTGACTTTTGAGTTGGGCGCTACAGTATTTATACAAAAGTTCAGCAATTGAGGCAAGGATTTCCGAAAACTTTTCCCCATCAATGATAACGGGGAAAATTGTCGGGGGTTGTTTGACACACCAGGTAGCCATTTAAGTGGCCTCAAGATCATGCGATTCTTCAATGACTCTTTGTTCTTTAAGGGTCAGGGGTAATTCAGGGTTGGCTTCTTTTTTCTTATAGACCCTCTTGGGCCTAGGCAAATCATCAACATGATCCATCTCGATTTTTAAAACGAACTTCTCACCGCGAGCTTTTGCGGCCCTGGCTTCCCTAAGGGCCTCTTTTGCCTGTTTTACTGGGTCAAGGTACTGAGCTTGAAGTTCGTTTAATTGCTTGAGAGACAATTGCGCTGGTAGTTCGTTTAAGAGCCAATTGATAAGGCTATTTTTATTAATGTTAATGCCCTTATTTTGATTTTCAATTTGGCAGAGCCAGGCATTTAATTTTGTAAGCGACGTCTCATTTAATGTGACTCTCTCAGCGTGACGCTTTCTTTTTTGAGATTCTACTGGTCGATCCATACCGATTGCCTTTCTATTACGAACTCGAAATGCCCCTCGATAAATTTATTATTTTCAATTTTGGAAGGGACCCAGATTTTTCTAACAACTGGGCTAGAAAGAGACGGCGTTTTGGAATCAGAATTGGGGCTACTTGTTGTGTTTGGCGGCGGTTTTTGACCGCTCTTATAGGCTGAATAACCGATAAGAGCACCAAGGAGTAATCCACTTCCGGCCCCCACAATTGTACCGGTGGTTGGGTTTCCGTTATTGGAACCGATAAAATTTCCGGCAACCCCACCGGCTGTGGCACCAATGCCGCCACCGAGAAGCAGACTATCTTTTAGAGTTGAACATGAGCATAAATATAAAGAGACGATAATTAATGAAACAATTCTTTTGGAGTTCAAATGTCTGGGCTCCTTTTTAATGATGAAATGATGGGTATGAATTGAGTGGGTAAATGAAAGGTAGAAGGGGTACGGGGAATGAAGGGATATAAAGTATATGGATATATACTAATAAATGCTTTCTGCGACGACAGAATTTTGGATGAAAGTCTTTGATTTGAATGGGAATTTTTGACCGTTCAAAAGAAAACCATTAGAAAAAAGTTCTGGGGTGTTTTCTTGGGTGGCTCCGAGAAGCTTTGCGATTGTGCGTTCCTTGTCAGGACCTAGGATGATCGGGGCCTGCCAACCGCGTTTCTTAAAATCCGCAAGGGTCACAAAGTTGTGGTTAAAAGGTTTGTTGGGTGTAGTTTTTTGAATTGTGGTTGCAATTTTTGAGGCGAGCTTTTCCGTATTTGCTATCCATAATACACGATAAAATTCCTGCATTCCATATACTTGAGCAATTTTTTGGTAATTCTCAGAACTTTTTTGATTTAATTCAACTTCTAGTGCAATCGTGGCGGTTGATCCCATCTTCGGGACATGCCACAGGCCATCGGGGATTCTTAACAGGTTTGTTGGCACCCAATCTTCATAGACACTTGGATGAAGCCTTTTAAGTTCCTGTTCGGTGAATACGCTAGAGCCTTCCGGGAATCCCAAAAACCAATCTCCGAGTAACACGGCACTGACAAGGAGATCGTGGACGATGCTTTCAGGCGCGTATCCTGGCCTTGCGATTTCTCCGACGGTATCTTTGATTTTTCGATATCCGTTAACATCTAACATCCAGCCAAACTCTTCTGATTTATTATCAGAACGGATTTGAATGAACTTGTGACGCTTTAAATGGAGAAGGCGCTTGTATCCTGTTATCGGGCTTTGAGAACTAGGAAAAAATCTTTTGACCAAAGTGGCGGTTGTTGCCACCTTGAATCGCCATAAAAAATTTAAGATCAGCTCATCCCTTTCTGTGATCAAAATATCTGGGATCAAAACTAATCCTCCTTGTCACTAGGCTTTAAACGTTGGGGCTGCGTCAGAGATGCGGTTTCAGGTTTGGTAGGTTGACCATTTGGGTTTGGCTTTTTTATCCGGTAGGGCTCTAAAAGCCGTTCTGCATTTTCAAAACTCAAAAACGGTGTTTGCACCTCCATCATCTCAGAGCCCGTTTTCCAAATGGCCCGTCCCGGAACACTTGGCAGATCAGTGGCACGGCCATTTCCTAAAACCGTAATGCTTGATGAATCGTTAAGCATTTGAAAGCAAATGACACCTGGCAAATTTGCCTTAACCTGGGGGTCAAGGGCTCTGGCATCAGGTCTTTGGGTTGCGACTATGAGAGTAAATCCAACACTTCGCCCCTGCCTTGCGATTTGGCTTAAAATGCGGCGGGCAATTTGAATTTGGCTATTATCTACGCCACCACCTGATAAAAATAGTTCGGCTGCCTCATCAATGATAACGACGTGGCGTTTTAACACCGGCAACTTGTGTCCCACCTGCTTAATTTTGAGTTCTCGAATCTTCTCATAGGACTCAAGGTCTTTACAGTTATAGGTTTTGAGAAGCTCCATTCTCGTGTCGAGATCTTTTTTTAGAATTTCAAACTTTCCTACGGCAAGGGCAAGGCTTGGGATAACTTCAACTCTTGGCAGGCTTTCAAAGAGTTGGAATTCTAAACCTCCTTTAAGGTCAATGAGGCTAAATTCCATGTTGGGATTATTAAGGTAAAGGGTCGTCATAATTCCTCGAATGCTTGTGGACTTACCACCTCCGGTTTGTCCACCGAGGATGAAGTGCGGAACATTTTTTAGACTCACCGTGATCAATTGAGATCGAGTTTTCCCAATGACGATTTGAAGGGGTCCAATTTCCATTAAGTTATCAAGTTCGACAAACGTGGGCATAGGAATTTGGGAGTAAATAATGTCAACGATTCCCTTTTCACGCTCCTCTTTGATTTCATCAATGAAAACCTGAAGACTTGAAGCCAAGTAGTCTTTTGCTTCGTCAAAGGATTTTTTGCTAAAATTGGCCCTTGTTACTCGAAGCTTTCTTGTGAATTCGTCAATTGGGACATCACAAATAAAATTAGGGAATTTCCCAAGGGCATTCTTAAGTCCTGCGGTCGTAAAAACGTCAGTGAGTCTATTAGCAAGTTTTCGCCTTTCCCAGGCTTGCCTTGCTCCCCACACCCAAAAGGGAGACGTGATAGCTCCATAAACATAAGGCCAATAGAGAATCGGCTTATGTGGGTAGAGATAAGAGAGTTTAAAGAATCCAAAATGAACGTGGTTAAACACATATCGGTCTATGTGAAATAAAATTCCAAGAGCCAAAAAATTTGTGATCCATATTAAATAGTGGGTGGGCATACTCTTTGTCTTAATGCCGTAACCCACTTCTATTAAGGGCCTGGACAAACCTCGTGCGAGGTTTATGAACTTATCTCCCCAGTCGATTTGGGAAAAATCATCAAGGTATCTATTCTGGATTTTCATTCTAATTTCCTTCAAAAGTAATAATGAGAGTTTTGCCAGCGGGGACGCTGACATTATTGTGCTGGTTTTTGAAATCCGACATCATTTCACGGGACTGATCGAGGGCCGCGGTGGCCGCGCCATTTAGCATCGCATTTTTAAGATTTGATTTTTTTACTTCCACACCTCCTTGAACATCAGAGTCTTGAAGGCCTTCAGATAGGCCGCCGGCGAAATTTAAACCAATCGCCGCACCTAGCTTTAGGCCCTCGCTTTTAATTTTTTCTCCTTTAAGGCCTAACATTTGATCTGAATCGTCAAAGGCTTCGGCTTCTACGTTTTGAAAAGTGCCATCTTGAAAAACCATCTGTCTAAAATTGATTTTAAGGCGGTCATCACTTGAGGTGCCTGTGCCAAGAAATATTGTCCCTTCATCGAACTTGGTTTCACCATATGAGACCATGGGCTCGACACTTTTGGCCCGTATTAACCCGTCAGTACCCGTCGTTAAAAGAACGGCCTTGACCGTAGAGCCAGGGGGAATTTTCTGGGAGGATTGGTTGACGGAGAGTTGGGGGCCTAAGAATCTCACTGACCTCTTAAGAGTGGACCCGTTTGACGTAGAGAGAGGCGCACCGTCACCGATGCCCGGGATGTTTTGAAGTTGGTTAGAAACCGAATTAAGGTCTGGAGAATCAATATTAGGCTGCGCCTGTTTTGCCACTTCTGGGTCTCCCTGAATTAGAAGGAACAATGACAAAACGACAAATCCAAAAAGCCCTCCCCACATGGCCTCCTTCATTTTGATAGTAAATTTCTTGCCGTCTCGGGAATATAACATCCCCTTTCCCCACTGGTTCTTAACTCCGGGTTCTGAGACAATCTCAACTTTCGGAGTAGGCTCGGTTGTCATTTCATTTTCACCTTTATTTGATTTTCAAAATCATCTCTGATTAAAATAATTTGATCTCCATCGACTTCAGAAGTTGAAAGATCAAAGGTGAAGCGCCTTCCATCTAGATAAACGAACATATTGGAACGCGAATTTTTTGAAAGACTTGAAATTGCAATGTCGTTTGCAACGTACTCAAGCCCAAACATACCTCTGCTTCCAACGATGACCTTTGATGGCTTTGTTGGAAAACTCAAAACCGTACCCTTGGGAGAAACTTTAATATGGGCCACAGTTTTGTCGTTAAGCTTTAGGGTTCTAACGTCTTTAGCTAAAATAAATTTTGCATAAAAGAGACAGACAAAAATCGTAATCAGGATCAGAAACCAGAAATGAAAGTCAGCCCCCTCTTTTTTACTCATCATTTGTGATCCCCCGTTTTATTTACAGCCACGTGGCTTATAATCAGGCCATAGGGATTGGCCTTCGATCTTGAGTCAGTTGAAAGATTAACGTTCAATGTGAATGGCAAAACGGAGCGAACGGTGCCAACAGACACGAGTCTATCGCAATCAATAAGGGCCTTTGCGCCGTCCACCTTTATGCTATTTACAATTACTTTTTGACTCATTGAACGTTGGGCAAGTTCCTTTTGCTCGGCGTTTATGGCCGAGACTTCTTCTGACGAAAAAAAGTTCATGTTAATTGAGACCCCGGTGTTAAATCTCATGGCGAGTGCTTCTTTTAGAAAAACTTCAATTTCAGAAGTCGATCTAGCATTAGAAGTAGTGTCAATCGCAGTTGTTGCGCACCCGCGCTCTATAATGAGAGGATCACGAAAAGCCATCCTCACCGCGGCGATGGTAAGAGAAACTGAAACGATCGTAAGAAGTAGGGCCACAAATTTTAGGCTGATGTTTTGGACAAGTACGTTTGCCCAGGCGACAGTAAATCGCATTTTTTAAAATTCTCCTTATTTAGATTTTTCTTTTTCAAGTCGGGATTTCATATATGGCGGAGGTTCAGTGGGAAATGGAACATCCTTATGCCATTTGGGAGGGGCAGACATTTTGTTAGATTGGCTTGGTTTGACTTGAGTTTTGGCTGACATGAGGCTTTGAATCTTGGAGGTTCCTGCCGTGACTCCCGCTGCAAGAGGTTTTGCTTTATTTAGGGCAGCGGTCGCAAACATTTTGGGGGCCATCATGGTGCTTCCGGCAACGAGTCCTCCGGCAGCACCGGCGAGAGCTGAAAAGCCGCCGTTAGCAAGGGCATGGACCACGGTTGGTGTCATTAGAATTGACCCTGCCAAAATGAGGTTTAGAAAAATCACGGTGACAAATGGGATTTGTTGCTCAGAGTGATTGATTTTACTTAAGGCAAAACTCCAAAGCAGGGTCGCCAAAATCGACCAAACCACCTTCCAGAGGGCAATTTCAATGAGGGACTTATAAAGGGACTTTGTAACTTGGGAGGTCGAGGGCAAAACGAAAAGGACAATCAAAAAAGGGGCTGTTACATATAAAATCGTCCAGGTGTAGAGTGCAAAAGCATTGACTGCGTGAACGGAGATGTAGAGTAAAAAGAATGTCAGAAAAGATAATACCCATATAATGATTTCCTTCACACTTACCCAGGAATAGGTGAACTCATGGAGCTTTTGACCCATTTGAGCTAAAACAAGGTTAAATTGGTTTAGGTCTCCGAGCTTTTGAGCAAGCCCGTCGATACAATCAGCAATGGCATTTGAAACCTCTGGATAGGTGTGGAGCAAAAATACGGCGATAAAGGCCCTTCCGACAAGTTGGGTAAATGCCGGGGCTTCTCCCAAGGGCCATTTGAAATATTCAACAAAAACTCCAAGTAATAGAAGGGTCGTTAAAATTATAAAAAATAGAGACGAGAATACATCGTGAATTTGTCGTGCTTGCTCTGCAAGCCAGCCTACATCCGCCATAATTTAAAACCTCGGCAGATCAAAATTAATTTTGTCATTTTGCATGGCGAGACTTAAAGAATCTGACACATTAAGAACTTGTCTGGTTAAGTCCTTATCTTTTTTATTTTGGACAGCGATGGTTTGGGCCTGGAGTTTTAAAGCCGTTGCCTGGGCTCGAAGTTGCTCGTTTTGAACCTCAAGCATGATGCCAAGGGTTTGGGCTGTGAGTTTCTGCGCCCCACCAGGGGAGACTTGGTGGCTATAGATTTTAATTTCCTCTCCAATGTCATCAATTTGCTTGGTGTAGTCATAAATAGAGTTATTAAGTGTCACGGCCTCTGCGACCTCTCGATCTGAATTTTCCTGAACAACGCTGTCGGGTGAAGCAGGAATCACCCCGTAGATTGCTTGAAGTTTTTGAAAACCGTCTTGGACTTTTCCCCAGTCAGAATAAATGCCGGGGTTAGCGTTTGGAAAGTAAGTTTGATATAGGACCAAAGAATCATTGATCCCCTTATTAATATCCTGAAGAAGCCCAAGAGTGTCTTTCCCGTTCGCAAGGATGGCTCGAAGTTGGGCGAGCTGCTGGATAGCTTGAGCTAAAATTTGGTAGAGTGCTGCATTTTCTTCACCAAAAATACTCGCGTTTGCAGGAAGAGTGAGACAAATAATAGCGATAATCGAAATAAAAGCTTTCACGGCTCTCCTTTTCTTACGCAACCTGAGGGGAATTTTTGAGCCATCTTGTGAAGGATTTCAGTTTTCGTGAGATTTGGGTTTTCTTTTTCAAAATTATCAAGGGCTGCGGCGTCTCTTGCATCGGTTGTCGCAATCCAATACTCTAAAGGGGTGGATTCAATTCTCACGACGGTCTTTTGTCCGTCGGCCATGAGAAACGCTTCAGAGTAAACGCCAGGCTCTTGATAAAGGGAGCTAATGAGGTCCATCTCGCTATCGTTAAGCTGCAAAACTTCTTTAAGCCTTGCTTGGTTTGCCCCTTTTTGCATCAATATCCATTTGGTCGAGGAGTTTGACAAAATGGTCTGAGAGACTTTGCTTTTTGCAAAGTCGTCCATGTTTTGTGAAATAGCTACGACACTGGCCCTGTATTTTCGAAAAGTTCTAAAGACTTCGGCAATGAATTGGCTTCCCGCCTCATTTTCCAAAAGTTTCCAGCATTCATCAAAGATGAGAATCTTCTTTTGTAACCTTAAGTATTGTGGCTGAACTTCTCGCCATAAGAGTTCACCTCCCGATTTTTTTCCAAAATAAAGGTCATACTTGGTTGGTGGAAAAGATGGGTCCATAAAATTCCTTTTGAAAATAAAGAATGGAAGAGAAGAAATGCTTTTGAAGAATTAAGTGAATAGAAGAGACAGTTGGGCTAAAGAGGCCGTCTTGGGCCTAATTTTGGCAAATCAGTTTTGAATATTTAGGAAGAAGCAAAAATTTATTCAGAATTTTCAGGCTCCCTTTAATTCGAGACAGCTCCCGGTTAAAATGGCTGTTGGTTCGTTTTACTTTTTGAGAGACAATGCTCTCAAGTCGATCAAGCTCCCTTTGTACGCTCTTAAGCATGAAAACTTTCTCCGTTGAAAAATTGAAGTTAAAAGTTTTTGAAGGCAAAGGAAAGTTGCTAGACTAGGCGGGGCCACATTGGGCCCCGGTAGAGTGCTTGTCTCTCACTTTTATCAATGCCCAAAAATCTGCCGTCATCAAAAACGAATTCAAAGACGGCGTTTTCAAAGAAGTGTCCAGTAACTTGGAAGTACAATTGCTTAAGGCGTTTGGCGGCTTCTTGAAAAATCTTTTCATTAGAAGCGGTTGAGATGTAGTCGTCATTTTGATTTCCGTTCATGTGTTTCCCCATTGTTTTTTTAAAATTAGAACATTCCCCGAATGCAGTACGGATTTCGCCACTGCCATTCTTCCTTACACATTTGAACTCGGTGATGGCGTCTCGCTCCCTCATCAAGGAAGCGGGCCACCGCTTTTAAGAATCCCATAGTAAGCCTGGCAATCTTTTTGATGATCGCCTTAAGATTACTTTCGGCATCGGGGTGAGATAAAACTCTGTGATCAATAATTACGGATTGCGGTTTCATTAAAGTTCTCCATGTTTAAAAAAATTAAATTATCCGACTAAGTCCAAGGGTTTTTGTTTTCGGGATACCTTAGGTTGTTTAAACTTTTTTGGATCTTCACCAACAACGTGATCATCGGGGAAAGGTAGAGCTAGGTAGGGATCAAGAACGCCAGACCAGACGCTTGATTCAATACTGCTCCAGTCGCAGTTAAGCGTAAGGCAAACAAGTTCGTCTGCGGCCTCAGTAAAGTTTGCCTTACGACATATGGGACAGGTTTTAAAAACGTCTCTGGCAGGTTTGGGTGGGTTCATACGACTCATTTTTGTACTCCTCAAAATAAGAAAGCATCAGTGCCTCTTACCTATATAAGGGGAGAAACCCGTGCCAAAGCCTGGGTTTCCCCGCAATTATCGTTAATCTACTGATTTTATTTATAAATATATGAACAATGAGTGCGACTTTTGAGCCACTTTGAAAGTATCACGTAGCTAACGTGTACCTAGAAAGTATCAAACTGATATTTTTTAATTTCATTTTTGTAATCTTTTCTGTCTCGGAGGCAATTATTTTTATGTTACTC
>JABDDW010000022.1:1163-23325 GCA_013287405.1 Deltaproteobacteria bacterium | reverse complement strand
AACTAAGAGATCTTTTAAAGATAAGATCAGGTTTTATGAAATAGCATTCGCTTCGCGAGAAACACAATCTCTTATTGAAGCTGAAGATCTTAGTGACTTAAAAGTTAAAGCTCATCACTTAGGTGGGGCTTTGTATAAATTGGTGAATCAACCTCCCCCACCCTGACTCCCCAAACCGATGGCCGTTGTCTGAAGCCTTTGCCTAAAAATCCACACAGCATCATAAAGAATCAGAGAAAAATGTGGTGCGATATCACTAGCAGTCACACCATCGAAGGCGGATCAATCACACCTTATTCGCAAAGTGCGCGATGCGAAGGGCATGAAACCGACGGCGATCTCGATAATGACGCCCGAGTGTATGTAAATGTCTCAACCTTTTGTCCAAAACAAATATATCCACGATTAATCCTGGCCCAAAGGTTGCTAACCAAACTTGCGTAGGGATTTTCAACTTCTAAAAACCGCTTTGAAGTTTAAGGCACAACTGAAAGGGATTTTTATGAAACGTTGGGGGCTTTTGGCTTTTCTCGCAGTGAGTTTTTGTGGACTTAACTCTGTTTTCGCAGACAACATTAAAATAGAAACGGTTGCCCTGGGTACAGTTTATGCCCCCATTGGCTTTGACAGCATCAATAAAAGCCAAGTCGCCGTTGAAGGAGTTTTCTCTGACACCTGCTATAGGGTGGGGCCGCACAAAGTAACCGTAAACGGAGACACGATCACTATTACTCAAGGCGCATATTTCTATAACGGAATTTGCGCCGATGTTTTAGTTCCGTTTTATCAAGTCATAGAACTCGGTGTTCTCAACGTCGGAAATTACTCGATTGTTGATGGTGCCACGGGACGGACTTTGGGCATGCTTCCTATTGCCGTGGCTCCGCCCAAATCGAAACTCACATACCCAGACAATTATCTCTATGCCCCAGTTTCTGACGCCTCTCTTTTAGTCGACGGTGGAAAGAGAATCGTTATCTCGGGCATGTTCACCGATGATTGCACTCACTTTAAGGAAATTCGCGTTCAGAGATTTAATAATGTCATTCAAGTTTTGCCAATTACAGAGCGAGTTGGAACCTGCCACCGTAAAGTCTCACCGTTTCAAGTTTCAAAGCCCATTGAGATACCTGATGGACATTACCTGCTGCACGTTCGTGCTTTAAGTGGGAATGCCATAAATAAGATGGTCGACGTCTATATACTTTAACTTGTCTTTTGGGCAGGCTTTAATTTTGAGCCTGCCCTCCACTCTTTGATAAAATGTCTCAATAGCGAAATTTATGTCTCAAATTTTTTTCTATAACTTAATAAGCCCTTCCCCATCTAGGCATGCCCCTTGAAAACCTTAACCATGAGGACCTTTTAGATCTACAAATTTTAGGGGAGAAAATGTCAGCACTATCGGCGACAAAGACAAATGAAAATCCAATGCATAATACTTCTAAGGTGACGACCCTAGATCACATTAGAGCGGTTATTGAGTGGATTTCAAGTCGCAGGGTTTTGAGCACATTTATGGCGTTACTCCTCGTGGGAGTTTTGTTAGGGATACACTTTGTTATGGGTGTAACCTCTGGCCAACTCTCCGACCCCGTACAACGAGGAAAAATCATTGATGCTGTTTATGGAATTGGGACCGTTACGGCAAACCGGCGCCTTTCATTTAATCCTCTTACTGCTAACACCGTAAGGAGAAGCTTTGTTAAAGAAGGAGACCTGGTCAAGAAAGGCAAGCCCCTTATCGAGACCGACGATGGATCCATCCATGTGGCTCCTTTTGATGGGGTTGTAAACTACTTCCCCTACAGAGCCGGTGAAAATACCTATACAACGGTCCCAATGATTATTTTAACGGATATGTCTGATCGCTACATTGTCGTGTCGATGGAGCAACAGGGAGCCCTGAGAGTTAAGGTGGGACAAACAGCTCGCCTCAGTTTTGATTCTCTACGACAAACGACTTTTGAAGGAAAGGTAAGCGCCGTTTATTCTTATAACAGTAACTTTCTTGCCCGAATCGATTCTGTGAATTTACCTGACTCGGTCCTTCCTGATATGACCTGCGATGTTGCCATAGTTATAGGCGTTCACGAGAATGCCCTTCTTATTCCCATTGTGGCCTTTGATAATGGCCGAGTTTGGGTCAAGAGAGGGAGACGACTTCCTCATGCCGTTCCCGTCAAGCTCGGGGTCATAGATTCCTCCATGGCTGAAGTTGTCGACGGGGATCTTCAAACTGGCGATCAAGTTGCGATTCGAAAACAGGTCAACCCATGATTTTTATTGCTATGAAATACCTCATGGAGAGGAAGAGACAGACAATTTTGACTCTGCTCGGAGTGTTTTTTGGCACAATGGCCTACGTCGGAGTTTCTGGATTCTTCGTTGGCTTTCAAGGATTCATGGTTCAACAGCTAGTTAACAACGGAGCTCAAGTTCATATCGAAGCTCGAAAAGAATATTTGACAGAACACGTTTTAGACGAACCCTTCTTTGGCAAAAATATTATCCATATCTTTTGGAAAGCCCCTCCCGCCGGAGTCGAGGGTTTTCAAGAAGTTCAAAGTCCTTCGAAGTGGTACAAGAGGCTGGCCTCAGATCCAAGAGTTGAAGCCTATGTACCCCAGCTTTCTGCCCCAGCCCTTTTCACTTTAGAAAAAAATTCGGTGGGAACCACGATGATCGGGTGCGATCCCAAGCAACAAGTTAAAGTGACCACTATAGGCGACTACATGATTGCGGGCAGATTTACTGATATAGCTGTCGGGGGGAATCGCATCGTTTTAGGGGACGAACTGATGAAGCGCTTAGGCGCCGCAATGAACCAGACGGTGATGGCATCGGTGGGAGTCAATCCGGTCCCCGTGCCCTTTAAGGTGGTCGGCCGATTCTTTTCAGGAAGTCGCGGGATGGACTTGCAAGCCTTCGCGGCCCTCGCTGACGTTCAAAGAACAAACTTGACCCCCAATCAGGTTAATGAAATTGGAGTACGCCTTAAAGATTACAAAGACGCTGATGGCATGGCCAGAACCTGGGCTTTGAGCTCTCCTGAACGGGTCGAAAGCTGGGGGGACCAGAATGCAAATATCCTATCAATTTTTGCCATTCAAACGGCTTTACGTTACTCCATGATTGCGACCGTTTTGATTGTCGCCGGATTTGGCATCTACAATATTTTGAATATGACCGTTAATCAGAAGCGCCAGGACATTGCAATCTTGAGGGCCCTTGGCTATGACGCTTTTGACGTCATCATGCTTTTCTTTTCTCAGGGGTTGATCGTTGGAATCGTGGGAGGGTTCTTCGGACTCATCTGTGGCTATTTGCTTTGCCGTTATTTGCAATCACTCTCATTTATGCCAGCCACTCCCTCAAACCCTCAAGGGCACCTTCACATTGCACTCACCGTTGGAATTTTTGCCCAAGCCGCCTTTATGGCTCTTTTTTCCGCCGCATTCGCGAGTATTTTACCCGCAAGAGCTGCAAGCAAGCTCACTCCTATTGAAATTATTAGGGTTGGCGGCTAATGAGTATCGAGGCTAAACATCTGGGGATCGCCTTCGGACATCCCCCCACTCGGGTTCTAACCGATATTAACCTTACAATCTCAGATGGAGAATTTGTTTCTCTCACCGGAAGATCCGGTGCTGGAAAGAGTACACTGATGTATGTTCTGAGCAGTCTCGATAATCCTACTGAGGGGCAAGTTTTAATTTCAGGAAAAGACATCCACAATATGCCTTCCAAAGAAATTCATTGGTTTAGAAACACCAAGATGGGCTTCGTCTTTCAGTTCCACTACCTCATCGCCGAGCTTACCGTTCTTGAAAACGTTCTCGTTCCTGCCCTAAAACTTCATCTTGAAAGAGAAAAGCGCCAGAGCGCTAAAGATCTCATTGCCCAATTTGGATTAGCTGAAAAAATCAACCGTTATCCGAGGCAATTATCAGGGGGAGAAATGCAAAGAGTGGCTCTGGCACGATCTCTTATAATGGACCCCCAATACCTTTTTGCTGACGAGCCAACTGGAGCATTGGACACAGTCAACGCCGAAGGCGTAATAAATATTCTGAGCGAGGTCAATAAAAAGGGAACTACAGTTATAATGGTTACTCACGATCCTGACTTTGCTAAAATGACCAAGAGGCAAATTCGTCTCGCCGATGGCCGTGTCATCGAAGATAGTGCCAATAAATAATTAAACGGAGAGGCTCTATTGGGAATTTATACATTAACTCGCAGCGGCTTGCGCGACCTTGACTCACCCCGGAACAGAACTGGGAAAGGGTCATGAAATTAAGCATTACTATAATCAGACTTCGGTGAGCCAAATAACGCGCTAAGATCTTTGATCGTCTTCTGGTTCTTTTGAATCTTCGGGAACAAGCCCATACTCCCGCTCTTTTCTATAGAGAGTTCGTCGGTTTACTCCTAAAATTTTAGCAGCAACATCCTTTTTGTTTTCGCATTGAGCAAGAATGAGTTTAATGTATCTCTCTTCTAATTTTTCAATTGTGGGGTTGTCGGTGTAAAGACCTTGAAAAGTTTCTTTTGCTGATTCAACAGCACTTCCCATAACATCTTTATCTGTCAAAACCTCCGAACTACTTAAGACCACCGCACGCTCAATCAAATTTTCAAGTTCTCTTACGTTACCAGGCCATGGATGGGCCACAAGCTTGGCCATTCCCTCGGGAGTAACGCCTTTAACCTTTGATCCATTTTGGGCGGCAAACTTCTTTATAAAATGGTCCACAAGAAGCGGAATATCCTGTGAGCGATCTCTTAAAGCGGGAACATAAACAGGAATGACATTAAGCCGATAGAAAAGATCTTCTCTGAACTTTCCATCTTTAACCATGGTCTTGAGATTTCGGTGAGTAGCGCAGATCACGCGAACATCTACGGTCTTATTTTCATTTCCGCCAACGGCCCTAATCTCTTTTTCTTGAATAACTCTTAAGAGTTTTCCTTGAAGGGTAGGGCTGAGGTCACCGATCTCATCGAGAAATACCGTTCCCCCTTGAGCTTCTTCAAAAAATCCCTTCTTATCGGAGATTGCGCCCGTGAAAGATCCTTTAACATGGCCGAAGAGCTCACTCTCTAGAAGTTGCTCTGGAATTGCCGTACAGTTAATCGCCACAAACGCTTTTTTCTTACGTGGTCCAAGGTTATGAATGGCCCTGGCAATGACCTCTTTTCCAGTTCCGCTTTCACCATTAATGAGGATATTTGCAGTCGCTGGAGCAATTCTTTTTACAAGATCAAAGAGCTCCTGCATGGGCTGACTTTTTCCAATAACTGATTCAATTGAAAATTCTTTCTTAAGCTCTCTTTTAAGCTGGGCATTCTCAGTTTGAAGATGCACCCTTTCCATGGTCCGCTTCACAAGAAGTAGGAGTTCGTCCATATTAAAGGGCTTAACAATATAATGGTAAGCGCCAAGCTTCATGGCTTCGATCGCGGTCTCAATGGATCCAAAGGCTGTCATCATAATAGAACTTGTTTGGGGGTAATCTTCATGGATTTTCTTAAGCAGCATCATCCCGCTGATGTCTTTCATATTGAGGTCGGTAATCACTACTTGTGGCGGATCTTTCTTAAACTGAACTAAGGCT
This sequence comes from Deltaproteobacteria bacterium, assembly GCA_013287405.1. The sequence goes on along the minus strand of JABDDW010000022.1, from coordinate 17,704 downwards.
TCGGAGGCCGAAGTAAAACGAGAAACTGAGTACCCATGGCCTTTGAGCATGTCCTCAACGAGTTTCGCCATTTCAATATCATCATCGATAACTGAGATTTTCTTTTCTTGCGCCATTTTCAATCCTTTATTTTAACTGATCTATGGGTCAGTTTTATTGTCCCCATTCACCATCTCTTTAACGTCTATTAAGACAAGCTTAAAAGAAGAGCAGGGCCTATACCATATTATAAAGCAATATAAGCGGTTTGTAAGCCGTTTTTTGTGACAAACTGTCTCAATATAAACAAAATCGTCTCAAATACGAAGATGAAGTAGACCCCATAGGAAGTGTAACGGGGTGGGGAAGTCCTCTGAGACGATTCACGTTTGAGCTATGGCAAAATGTCTCAGAGTTTTGGTCCCTCTCGTCTTTATTAGACTCCAGTGGCGGCATGACCCTTGCGATTTACGGTGATTGATAAGGAGATCAAAAATTATGAAACCAATGCCTACTGTTCAAAAGTACATGACTGTCCAACCCCACACTATTGGCTTTGACCAAAGTATTGCCAAGGCCCAAGAAACGATGTCGAAGTACCGAATACGTCACCTTCCCGTATTAAAAGGCGGAAAGCTTGTTGGCATTTTATCAGATCGAGATTTGAACTTTGTGCTGACCTTTAAAGATACAGATCCACAAAACACCAAAGTTGAGGACGTTTATACGGAACTTCCATATTCAACCAGTCCCGAAGCCCCTCTTGATGAGGTTGCGGCTTTTATGGCAGAAAAAAAATACGGGAGTGCGTTGGTGGTTTCAAACGATAAACTCGTAGGAATCTTCACCGAAGTCGACGTTATGAGAGCCCTTTCTGACCTTTTACAGACCCGATTAAAACACTAATTTATAATTAACTTGAGTACCCGAGGGGAGTCTATGAAAATACTTTTGCCGATTGGCCTTCTTGCTCTAGCGATTCTGTTGTTCACATTCAATCCGTGGGTCTGGGCCGAAGAGCCGGCACCTTCCTCTAAGACATTAGGGACCACAAAAGAACTTATGGGGAAGTTTCTTTCTCACATGCAGGCCCTCAAAGGTTACATCGTTTCAGAAGATCAGTTTATCGATAAGAAAAACTTTGGCGAAATTGACTCTCATCTCAAAGAACTGTCCTCTCTTTCAAAGAAAGCCGCCCACGACCCTCGTCTTCAATTGCCCGGATATAGAGTCTCAAGACAGGTTTTAGAAAACCACATCGAAGAAACAGAACGAGTCTTTCGTCTCGGCAATAAGCACTATGCTCGATGGATGTTAGGGTCCACCCTCTCAATTTGTATGTCTTGTCACACTCAAATCCCTACAGTCTCCAGATCCCTTAAGGATTTTGAGAGTCTAGAAACCTTTTCTACTCCCTTCGACCAGGCTGAATTTCTCTTTGCCACAAGAGCTTTTGATCAAGCCAAACCCTTCTACGAAAAAATTATTCAAAATTACCCGGAGGACAAAGTAAACTCCGAACAGGCAGAAACGGCTCTTGAGAGAATGATCACTTATTACGCAAGGATTCGAAGAAATCCTGAAGCTGCCGTTCTGGCCCTTGAGCAATACCAAAGAAATACAAAACTGCCTCCATTTCTGAAAGAAGATATGAAAATATGGCTTCGATCTTTCAAGGATTGGAATAAAGAACCCGTCCTAAATCCAAGCTCTGCAACCGATAGCGAGATCATTGAGTTTGCAAGCAAGAATCTCGATCCTAAGGTCTCAGGCTATATTATGGCTGCTGATAATCCAAGGGCAGCCCTCTACCTTAAGGTGTCGGGTATATTGTATGAATATTTGCAACAACATCCGGATTCAAAGGCGACTCCTAGTATGCTTTATTGGCTTGCGATCTGTGACAAGGGCCTCAACAATAATTTTTTCTACTCCTTGGGAGACGTTTATCTTAGGGAATGCATTATCAGATTTCCCCAAACTCCAACAGCAAGGACCTGCTACGACGAGTACGAATCAGAAACCGTTCTTTCTTACAGCGGCTCCAGCGGCACCCACTTGCCCGAGGATGTGAAAATTGATCTTGGACGACTCAAGGCCTTGATCATCACTCCTCCTACTGCGGGGGCTAAACATTGAGACTGCAGTTTTTGGGTGCAGCCCGAACTGTTACGGGTAGCAAAACCCTTCTGACATGCCATGATCGAGAATATCTCGTGGATTGCGGTCTCTTCCAGGGACCTAAAGAAATGAGGGCTCAGAACTGGGACGCGTTTCACGACGCCAAGGATTTAATGGCTATCTTCCTGACACATGCTCACCTCGATCATTCTGGCTATATTCCTAAGATCGTCAAAGAAGGGTTCAAAGGTCATATCTACAGCTCTCAAGGAACTCTCGATTTATGCAAAATTCTCTTGCGGGATGCGGGTCGTCTTCAAGAAGAAGACGCCAAATTTGCCGATCGCACGGGTTACTCCCATCACAAACCGGCTATTCCTCTTTATGATGAAATTGATGCCATCAGCAGCCTCAATCTTTTTACCGCACTAAAACAAGATGAGTGGCATTCTATAAATGACGACTTAAATGTCCGACTTTTGCGGTCAGGACACATCATTGGATCAACCTTTATCCAGCTGGGCTATAAAATAGATAGCGATGGTTATAAGACAATCACCTTTTCTGGCGATTTAGGAAACGGGCGTTCCCCCACACTTAAACCTCCACTTTCTATTTCGGAGACAGATTATCTCGTTATCGAATCCACTTACGGAAATCGCATTCATCCGAAAGTTAAGCCATCAGAGGAGATTGAAAAAATCGTCAACAGAGTGGCTGCGCGAGAAGGCGTCCTCATTATCCCAGCCTTTTCCGTAGGTCGAACCCAAGACATCCTGTACTTGCTCCGAAAACTAGAGGACGAAAATCGAATTCCAAAACTCCCCGTTTACCTTGATAGCCCTATGGCGACCGAAGCTACAGATGTCTATATTAAACATCCTGAGGACCATAATCTCATTTTAAATCACAGGACTCTTGAGAGCCCCATCAGTACAAAAAATTATAAAACAGTGACTTCACCCGATGAGTCTATGCTTCTCTGTATGAGAGACGGACCCATGATCGTCGTTTCTGCAGCAGGCATGCTTACTGGTGGACGGGTTATGCATCACTTATCAAAGCGACTTTCAAATAGCAAAAATGCAATTCTTTTCGTGGGCTTTCAGGCTGAAGGGACAAAGGGGCGACTTCTTCAAGAAGGAATCGGAGAGCTACGAATTCATCACAATGTGGTTCCCGTGGAGGCCGAAATCTGCACTATTGAAAGCCTTTCGGCCCACGCGGATCAACAAGACACTCTCAATTGGCTTAAACACCTTCAGAAAAAACCAGAAATGATTTTCGTCAATCACGGCGAGGTCGAGTCAGCTCTCGCTCTGGCCGAGAAAATCAAACAAGAATTTGGGTTCAATGTTTGCGTGCCGGAAAAAGGTCAAACCTTTAACCTAGTGGGGTGAAAAATGAAAATTGTACTTACAGGGGGACCATCTGCGGGCAAGACCGCTCTCGTTGGTCTCGTCGAAAAACAATTCCACGAAAACCTTGTCGCTGTTCCTGAAGCTGCGACGATTTTGTTTCAAGGAGGCTTCCCCAGGCACCCAGACGATCTCAGTGTTAAGCATCAACAGCGAGCCATCTATAATCTACAAGTGGAACTCGAATCTCTAGCTCAAGATTCGAATCCAACTAAAATCTTGCTCTGTGATCGGGGAACTGTTGATGGGGCTGTCTATTGGCCCACTAGCCCGGAAGATTTTTTTAGCGCCTTGGGCACTACTCTTGAGGTTGAAATTAAGCGATATGACTATGTCATTCACCTCGAAACCCCTAACGGCCACTACTATGACCATTCCAATCCCGTGAGAAGAGAAAAACCCTCTGAAGCCCATAAACTTGATGAGCGAATCAAAGAAATTTGGGCGAGTCACCCACGCCGGCTCATGATTCACTGTCATAAAAACTTCGGCGAAAAAGTAGGTGAAGTTCTAGAATACGTTTCAAAAATTATTGCTCATAACTTGTGACTCCTTTTCCAAGCCCTGAGACAATTTGTCAAAATCACGTCTCCAAAGTTCATTAAACCTTCAAGCGCCATGGCGTTTTCTTTGCAATTTAATAAAGCAAATTAAACAGACCCTAAATCAAAGGAGGGATCGGCCATGAGATATTCAGCCTTAGATATGATGACAAGCGATCTTGTTAAAGCGACACTGGAAGAAAGCCTTGAATCAGCCTATCTAAAAATGAAAAACAAGAGAATTAGACATCTTCCCGTCGCAGACGATGCTGGCAAAATTGTTGGCATTATTTCTAATCGAGATGTGTTTCGTGGAATGCAATCCGATTTGAGAGATTGGCACTCCGTCCAAGTAGAAGGAGGAGATTTTGACCCTGCCGACAAGGTCAAAGACTTTATGAGTTGGCCCGTCAAGACCGTTTCTTACAATACCGATCTGCGGGTTGTTATTGATAAAATGATTAAAGAAAAGGTATCTGCCTATCTTGTCTCCTATGATGAACGCGTTCTCGGAATTGTAACATCCGAGGATCTTTTAAAACTCCTCTATGAATTACTCGAAGAAAAATACTTTGAAGTCAAACTTCCAGCACCAGAAAAGACCTGGATCGGAAATCTTTTGGGACGAGTGGGACAATGGAATCCCGCGAAAGAAGTCATATGATTTCGACCGGTCTTGAAGACTTCGAAGTTAGCGCCTAAAGCCAAGAGGGGAGATTCTATGGAAAAAGAAAAATTTTTTCCGACGGGAGCCATAATGTTCTTTATCGCCTTGATTATATTTTACGGCACGTTTTGGCTGGCCATGTACACGGTTATGGTGTCTCGGAATTAAAAGTGGGGGAGAGTCATGTTGGGTCTTGAGAAAAAAATTATCATAACTGCCGTACTGTTCCTTGTCACGGCGATTGCCCTTTTGACCTACTCCATATTTGGCCTTGGCATTAAACTTCCGGGTTGCGTAGTGCTCCCTCAAGCCTTTACAAAAGGAGAGGTTATCCAAAAATCAGATAACCTTGTTGAAGTTCATGTTCTTGCCCGCATGTGGACTTTTGAACCCGCTGAGATAAAAATAAAACCTAATACGATCTTAGACATTTACCTTGCAAGCCTCGACGTTAACCACGGTTTTCATATCGAAAACACCAATGTTAACCTGATGGCTGTACCCGGCGCTATAAACTACGCGAGGGTCACTTTGAAAGAGCCTGGAATTTATCATGTCGTCTGCCATGAGTATTGCGGCGCTGGACACCAAAACATGGCAGCCCGGATTATTGTCGGAGATATTCTTGATCAACCTTTGCTCTTAACTGAAGGCTCCCATTGGTTCAATGAATTACAAGCTCAAGTCATGCCAGGAAAAACCCTCTTTTCGTCAAAAGGCTGCATCGCCTGTCATAGTATTAACGGAGATAAAGCCACGGGCCCTACATTTTTAAATCTTTATGGAAGAAAAGAAAAAATGTCCACTGGCCAAACTCTTATCGTCGACGATGCCTATATTGCAGAATCGATCAAAGAACCTGCCGCCAAGATCGTCAACGGGTTTCAACCCGTTATGCCCAAGCTCCCTGTGACCGACGAAGAGATTGGCCAAATTATTACTTACCTCAAAACATTGAAGGAGTAAGACCATGTTTAAAGATGAAAAGCAGGTCGTTTTTGAAGATGGTTTGAAGAATGTAATTTTGGTGGAGCTGCTCTTTCCAACAGTTCTTTTGGTCTTTGGAATCTATCACGGATTTATGCAAGTTCTTTATAGATCAGGACTCATTCAACGCCAAGCTGTTGGAGGAATTGAATACTACCAAGGCCTCACCCTTCACGGGGTTATCAATGCTGTTGTTTTCACAACCTTTTTCGCCGTGGCCTTTGGCCATGCCCTCATCCGATACTACCTTGAAAAAGAAATTTGCATTAAGGCCGCTGTGAGTTCCCTCGTTCTTATGCTTATTGGAACTTTACTCGCGGCTTGGGCCATGTTTGCCGGAAAAGCATCTGTCTTGTACACGTTTTATCCACCATTAAAGGCTCATCCCCTCTTTTACATCGGCCTGGTGTTTCTCGTTGTTGGATCGTGGATCGCTTTCTTTAGCTGGGTTCCGCCCTACCTCCAATGGAGAAAGGAAAATCCAGGTGAGAAAATCCCTATGGGAGTTCTTGGCATTATGGCCACTTTTATAGTTTGGTTCATTGCCACATTGCCAGTGGCCGTCGAAGTTATTTTTATGTTGATCCCTTGGTCTCTGGGATGGGTTCCTACTGTGAATGTGGTTTTAGCTCGGACCTTATTCTGGTTTTTTGGTCACCCCCTTGTTTATTTCTGGCTCCTTCCCTCGTACATTATGTTTTACGTTATGCTGCCTAAGGTCGCAGGCGCAAAACTCTATTCTGATTTTGCAGGACGATTTGCATTTCTGATGTTTATTGTATTCTCAGCACCCGTAGGGCTTCACCACCAATATACAGAGCCTGGAATTAAAGAAACATGGAAGATGCTCCAAGGTCTTTTAACCTTCGCCGTTGCCCTTCCAAGTTTTATTACGGCTTTCACATTAGCAGCCTCCCTCGAATACGGCGCCCGTCAAAATGGGGGGACAGGACTTTTCTCTTGGTGGAGAAAACTTCCCTATACAAATGAAGAAGATAGATGGCTTTTTAGTTATATGTTTTGCGGCCTCTTTCTCTTTGTTTTTGGGGGAATTACGGGAATCATCAATGCCTCTTACGGAATGAACCAGGTCGTACACAACACAGCTTGGATGCCTGGTCACTTTCACATGACTGTAGCGGGACCAGTTTTCTTAAGTTTTATAGGAATGACTTTAATTCTCGTAAGTCAGCTTCTTGGAAAAGAAGTTAAGCTCAAACTTTTTATTAATTGGGTTCCATATATGTGGACCATAGGAATTTTTCTCTTTTCCATTGGCCTCTCCTACGGAGGTGTTCATGGAGAGCCCCGTAGAACTAATTTAGGCCTCACTTATCTCAACCCTTCTTCACCTTTATTTAGGCCTGACTGGCAGATTCAAACGGCTGTAACGGCCATCGGTGGCGGAATCATGACTATGGCCATGGTGATCTACTTTGTCATCTTCTTCACTACACTTTTTTCAAAGAAAGTCCATGAGCCAAGGGTTTCATTCCCGACCTCGGAGCCTTTGCATGATGAGAATATTTCTTGGGTCAAAAATATCAGACCTTGGCTTGTGGCTGCTGTTCTAGCCCTTATTGTGGCTTATGGACCGCCACTATATGAAATTTATCAAGCTGGGATTACGGGTTCTCCGGCTTTCGGACCCGATAGTCCCGTGAGTAAAGAGAAATAAAATGCGCTCACTATTATTTTTGACAATTCTTGCCTTGTGTTCACAAGCTTTTGCTAATGTCGAAGTGTCGTTATCTCAACCCAACGAAAATGAAACTATAGGCAAACGTTTACCAGACGTATCGTTTCTTAACGAGGATAACCAAAAAGTAAAACTCTCCTCATCTGAAGAAAAAGCATTCCTCTTTGTTCCCTTTTATACTCATTGCAAGTCCACTTGCCCCCTCAACATCTCTCATCTTAAAGATGTTCTAAAAAATTTCAGCAACAATGATTATCGCGTTGTTCTTTTTTCTTTTAACCCCGATGATACGTTTCAAGATTTAAAAGATTTTAGAAAGGCCCTTCAAGTTCCAAAAGAATGGTCCATTTTCAAGGCCTCAGCCGGAGACACCAATTCAATTCTCCGCACAATAGATTTTCGCTATATGACCGAAGGTGTGGACTTTGTCCATTCAAATACAATTGTTGTTCTTTCACCAACTCTTGGGATCGTCAAATTCATCCAAGGTTTAGGCTACACCCCAAGATCCATCGATAACTCCATAAAAGAAGCCAAACGTTTAACTCACTCTGCAGAAAGAACCTCTCTTATTGTCCTCGCATTGCTCTTAGCACTTTTTGTGTTAACGCAGGTCAGGGGTAGCAGATTTGACAAAATGTCTCGCGTCTTGCATGGGGAGTCACAAAAAGAGGGCCACGGCTAATTTAGAGTGTCTTAAAGCGGTATAGAGGCTGCAATGAAGAAGCCCATAAAGGAGGCCACTATGAGCCAGAAACGTTTTCAAACAGTCGTTGTTGGAGTTGATTTTTCTCCCTATTCGAAGCTGGTCGTCAAGCAGGCCCTTGCCTTAGCAAAAACTCAAAGGGCATCTCTCATCTTTGTTCACTCGGTAAATAGTACGGCTCTTATGACGGGAGAAGTTCCGTTTGATTTCGAAAACGATCTTATTAAACCCATGGCGCCCCACAGCCGTGAAGGATTTTTTTCAGGACTTGGAAGCATTACGACAAAAGTCGTGCGCCAGGGGCATACGCCCATCTTAATTACTCACTCATGAATAACTTAGTTCCTAAGCCTAGATTTAATGGGTGGCATTTTATATACTCAGGTTGATCAAAAGAAAGCGAGTTGAACGTGGCTCGTAGCCATTATCTGGCCTCCGAAGTACCTCCATTAAAAACTCTTCCCGCCTCGGCACTGAGGGTTGTGTGGAAGGAGGGTTATGCCCCTAAAAGTCTAAGAGCTGACATACTAGCCGGCCTCGTCGTGGGAATTGTAGCCTTGCCTCTGGCGATGGCCCTGGCTATTGGCGTAGGGGTTCCACCTCAATACGGACTATACACGTCTGTCGTTGCGGGGTTCATTGTTCCTTTGCTCGGTGGTTCAAGGTTTCAAGTTACTGGCCCCACGGCCGCCTTTATTGTAATTCTCGCTCCTATATTTTTGAAGTTTGGTTTAGGTGGGCTTTTATTTTCTGGGTTTCTGGCTGGAATCATTCTTTTCGCCATGGGATTGACCCGGATGGGAAAACTGATCCAGTTCATCCCCCACCCCGTCACAGTCGGCTTTACTGCCGGGATCGGAACTGTCATCGCTGTCCTTCAATTGAAAGACATCTTCGGTCTTCACATTGAAAAGACGCCGGAACATTTTGTCGACCGAGTTTGGTCGATGATCCAAGCGGGAAGTTCGGTCAACCTTTCAGAATTTGGAGTGGGATTTTTAAGTCTTGTACTTCTCATTCTGGTTCCCAAACTAACAAAGAAGGTTCCGGCTCCGCTCATCATGCTTTTCTTCGTAACCGTGGCTTCAGCGGCCATACAAAGATTTTACCCCACTTTCCAGGTGGCTACTATTGGATCAAGGTTTCACACCACTATCTTTGGTACAACCTTTTCAGGTATCCCGCAACTTTTGCCCCAATTTGCAACACCGTGGAGTCTATCCGGGGTGGGGGGGACGTCTATTCCCATCAATCTCGATACACTAAGAACCCTTCTTCCCTCGGCTTTTGCCATTGCCATGCTTGGGGCCATCGAGTCTCTTTTGTCAGCAGTCGTCGCTGACGGAATGGCAGGGACTAAACATGATCCTGACTCTGAGCTCATGGCTTTAGGTGTTGGAAACATGATTTGTCCATTCTTTGGAGGGATCGCTGCCACCGGCGCCATTGCACGAACAGCCACTAATATTCGATATGGCGGAAAATCTCCAGTTTCAGCCATGATCCACGCCGCCACAATTTTGGCTGCAATATTAATTCTAGCGCCAGCGCTTTCTTACTTACCCATGGCAAGCCTTGCCGCTCTTCTTCTGATCGTTGCTTGGAATATGAGCGATGTTAAACATTTTATTCAAATCGTAAAGATTGCTCCTAAGAGTGACGTGGCTATTTTACTCACTTGTTATTTTTTAACTGTTGTATTTGACATGGTCATCGCTGTGAGTGTGGGGGTCGTACTTGCTTCCCTTTTATTTATGCAAAGAATGGCTTCGTCGGCCTCAGCAGCGTTGATCTCCGAAGAACACCCGTCACTGAAGTTGAAACTCCCCCCAGGGGTCATTCTTTATGAAGTTGCGGGTCCTCTATTTTTTGGTGCCGCCGATAAGGCCATGGACACTTTGAAAACTATTGGAAGCCAAACCAAGGCCATAATTTTTTATATGCGTGGAGTTCCGATAATCGATGAGACGGGCTTGGTGGCTTTTCGGGGGGCACTAGCTCGTTTAGAGCGGCAGGGAGTTTTGGTCGTGGTTACAGAACTCCAAAAACAGCCTCATCTCGTCTTGAAAAAGGCCAGCGTTAACCCTCAGCCTGGGAAGCTTGTTTTTTGCCACACAGTTCAAGGGGCCATCGACACCATCCAAAATCACATTGCTGCATCAACTTAAAGTGCAACCTTTTTGTAGTGACATCCTGTCAGAAAATATTTGAATACGCCCGAACAGCCACACTGGGCGCTATGCAGTTATGCATTCAATGCCACGTCCGAAAACCCAATGACCAAAATAGGGTGGCCGTTCTTGACCCTAATCGCTTGGCGCTCTTAAAACCTCTCTTCAGGGCCGATTGGTATGCCGCCGCGAGACACTTTGACGAAGCCCTTTTGACTTATCAAGACGTAATAAAAGATCAGAACTTAGTTCGCACCAACCCCCAAGAATGGCAGGAGGCAGCTCAAAGAGCTCTCGCCATCTCGGTTCGGGCAAAAGGTGACCCCGATCAAAGTGAAAAAATTGTGGATTCAATCTTAAACACGACAAACGCTCCTCATTATTTTTTGGCAAGGGCCCAACTCTGGAAAGATCAAATCCATGAATGGAAGTCTAATACATTGCGGATTAAACTTCGCGGATCCGACTACGATAAAGCAATAGTTCTTATGCAAATAGCCCGGCAGAAGGCTCCGACCTCAGGGGACTATAGTAACTCCTATATTCTTTACCTTAGAGCCTCCTCGTATCTTCATTCTTATTTGCAGCAAATTTCTGATCCGATCCAAACAGCTAAGGCTTATTTGCTCTTAGGTCAGTGCTACGAAGTTCTCAAAGATCCAGGAGAAGTTGGATTATCCAAAAATTATTACAAATCCTGCATCCTTTCAGCGCCCCACACCGAAACCGCAATAAAGTGCTTTGATCGCTATGAAGAGAGGACTTATGTTGACGCCTTAGGCGGTGAAACAGCAATACCTTTAAGCACGGTTGACTATATGGACTATTTAAAAAATATGGCCTCCCCATAAACCCATATTGCCGCAACGACCACTGCGTCCGGTCGCCGTTGTTATGAAACAATCAGAAAACACAGCTCCCCCGCTTACGCTATTGAAATAAAAAACTTTTTAGAATCTAATCCTTAACATGCAATTTCAGGTGCTTGCCTATAAGATGACTGATCAATTATATCTACACCAAATTCCAACACCAAAACTTAAAAAGAGATGTGGGTGAGAGAGATAAAACTTGCTGTTGTAACGGGTGGACACAATTTCGACGTTTTGAATTTCAATCTCTTATTCCGAGATTTGAAAGATATGGATACCTACATTCAACATATGGACGACTTCACTGCTTCTTCTGAAGCTATGCGTGACAGTTATGACGCCATACTCTTTTACAATTATATTACCGAAATCCCCAATGATGCGACATCCCCGTGGTGGGCAGGAAAGCGCGAGTCCGCACTGAAACATCTAGGAACAAAGAGCCAGGGCATAGTTGTTATGCATCATGCAATTTTGTCCTATCCGGGATGGTTTCTATGGAATGACTTGGTTGGAATTAAGGATAGAAGTTTTAAATATTTTTTCGATCAAGACGTAGAATTAGAAATCGCTTCAAAGCATCCCTCCACGGAGGGCCTTACAAATTGGCACATGAAAGATGAAACTTATCTCATGGCCGATGCCAAACCAGCGGATGGTAATACGGTTCTTCTTAAAACGACCCACAAAAACAGTTTTAACACGCTGGCATGGGTTAGAAAGTACAAAAACTCAAAAGTGATTTGCCTTCAATCGGGACACGACTCACTTGCATGGAGGAACCCAACTTTCAAAAAGTTTTTACACCAAACGATACTGTGGTCTGTGGGATGAAAATGAAGGACACAACACTTGGTAATACTCTGGGTAAAGTTCCAGAACTAACCCTTGTCTTTTGGATCATCAAGGTTGCGGCAACGACGCTAGGTGAGACCGGAGGTGATGCGGTTTCAATGTCGATGAACTTAGGTTACCTCGTTAGCACCGTGATATTCTCTGCTGTTTTTCTGATTGCTGTCACTATCCAAATTAAAGCCCCGCGATTCCATCCAATTATTTATTGGATCACTATCGTTGCGACAACCACAGTTGGAACAACCTTGGCTGATTTTACTGACCGCTCCCTGGGTATCGGTTATACCGGTGGATCATCGTTGCTTCTCACCTTATTACTTATATCTCTTGTGATTTGGCATCGAACATTTGGTTCCATTTCCGTTGACACGGTTAATAACCCAAAGACCGAGGCCTTTTATTGGGTCACAATCATGTTCTCCCAAACATTGGGTACGGCTCTTGGTGATTGGACAGCGGATTCGGCAGGTTTTGGATATGGCGGAAGTGCGGTGATATTCGGAGCTATTCTAGCTGTCGTCGCGGCCCTTTACTTTTGGACGAAAATCTCTCGCACATTCCTGTTCTGGACGGCGTTCATTCTGACAAGGCCCCTTGGCGCTGTGGTTGGCGATTTTTTGGATAAATCACGGGATCTTGGGGGGCTGGCCCTTAGTCGCTATACGGCGTCAATAACTTTACTTGCATTCATGGTCGTATGTATTCTGATTTTCCCGCAACGCCCCGCTAAGAAGGCACACTGATTGGTTCGACGGATCAAGACTCCACGTATCGCCCCGGGGCAATGTATAAGCATAGAGCTTTTTTGCAAACTGCTGTTCTTTTGAAATTGCTGGAAAAACCTGTCCTTTTATTCCCGCAAATTCGAGCCAAGAACGAGAACTAAGTTTTTCGACTGGATCAATCCACACATCACCGACGCCGATATCTAGTTGAAACTTTTCAAATGACCGGCCGTCCATCCGGGCCTCAACGTGAAATCTAGCTCCACCTTCGGGGGCAGCACTCAAATCCCTAACGGGTCCGGTTACTATAAATTCAAAGAAATCTCCAAGATCAAGTTTAGTGCGTTCTTGAAGGACTTCATGAATGGCGTTAATCTGTTCTTTTTTGTCTTCTGAAAAGAGTCTACCTTCTTTTACGGCAAGGTCGATGTCTTTGGTGGACCTCGCATTGACGTTTCGAAGCTGCATCGCATAACCGCCTTTAAGAATCCATGGCGCAGGTTCTTCCGCAAACAGCCTAGTGAGAAAGCGATCAAAAGACACCTGCCGACGGAGGTTTTGAATTTCTGCACCTTCTGTTTTTGCAATTTGACCCAGGCGTTCTTCAAGAGCGCGACGGAAACCTGTGGCGCTGGTGTATTGTTTTATCTTTGTCATGATGCCACCTTCCCGAGATTAGATTTGAGAGTCTTTCGAACTGAGTCGTCGACATTTACTTTTGCGAGGAGACTTTTGATCTGGCTTTTATTGAAAAGTCCACGAATAAGGCCCTGTTCAATGGCCTGAATGACGAACTCATGGGAGATCGTTTTAACTTCAATGACGTCTTGAATGGTCCTTAGGGGTGTTGTCACTTTAAAGCCCCACATAGTTATTCCCTTTCTACGTGTGTATGGCACCACACGCGTAGACGCGGAACTGGATCTCACTCGAAAACCTTCTTGGATTTGAGTCCACACGTGTAGCACGGTCTACTCACGTAGAATTTGTGAGCTTGAAATGACCGTGGTTTTTTTCACGTGGGGCACAGGTGGGGCTGAAGTGGGGCATAGTCAGGAAATGTTCGGTAATTTCCGCTAACGCTCACTGGGCGGGGCTTAGTTATTGAGGCCTCTGGGTTAATGATTGATAACAACGACTTAGAAAATGCCCCCGTTTTGGGGGCTAACCAGTGTGGGTTAAATGGTGGACCAAACGGGAGGTGGACCCGAAAATTGTTCTCTCGTTCTCCAAAGAAGTGCTCAAGATTTTTCCTAAGATTCTCGCTGCTTAACGACTCTGGAAAAAATATCCGCTCCGATATCGCCATCTCCAGTTGAACCATTTTCGATGCTAAATATCAGAGAACAATTTTATTATTATTTTTTTAAGGAGAACATTTGCCGAGAACGAATGGTAAACTCTGTTGATTGAACGAATTAAACGAAAAAAGGGGTTGGGCTCTGATGTCTCACTCCCGCCCCCCTGATTCACCCTTGATTGAGCAGTGGCCCTACTACGTCTAGGTTAATTTTTACCTACGTCAAATTATTTGATGCGGGGCTAATCATATGTTCTATCTGGGTGATCGATACGGGATAAAAATCCCAAACGTCCACGCCAACGTTAACCATATGATCTTTTGTTTTCCATTTTTCGTGAACATGCCCGTGCAAAAGCCATCCGCCATTATCAATCGGACGGTATTTATGAAACCTAATTTTATACTCGAGCTTCGGTTCTTCTTCAACATAGGGCATGTGATGGAGAAGAACGGACTGGCCAGCTATATCCATATGTGCTTCAAGTTGAATCGTTTTAAAACCAGCTCTCTTATAAATCTCAAGCCCAATTTCGGCTTTCTTTTTATTCGTCGGATGGCAAGTGTCGTGATTGCCCATGACCAGATGCTTTTCGCCATTGAGACGAGCGGCAAAGGGTTCAACCAGATTTTTTGAAAGTGAGAAGTCACCAAGATAGTGAACAATATCATTGATGCCGACGACACTGTTCCAGCGTTTGACGAGTTCTTCATTCATCTCCTCGGTCGATGCGAAGGGACGGTTACAGTATTTAATTATATTGTTATGGCCAAAATGGTGATCGGCTGAGAAAAATATATTTCGACTCATGGTTTCACCGTTCCGTAAAATTCACGAATGGATTTCATGACGCTGGCAATGTCTTTTGGCATCTCACGAAAGACCCTCGACTTTTGTGATTTTAAGAAACTGTCCCAACGCGTTTGTAACTGGCTATTTTTGATTTCATCTTCTGGCAGCGCACAGGGATATTCTTCTTTACGCCGTTTAAAAGTGGCCCTTGCAGCCGCATTAAATTTTTTGATGTCGACAATCTCACGTAGTTGATAAAGATCGTAATAATCTTTCATACGAGTGTTATCAGCCCCATGATAAATACAAGCGTGCAATTTTTCAGCGGCGATTGTTTCTGGTGGGTAAACTTGCACTTCAAGTGCTGTGGCACTTAATTCTTCAAGGGTGGGCAACTTACTCAAAATTGGCTTAACCGCATCGCCAATGCCGATATCCAAATTGAATTTTTGTGGCTGGTAGCCTTCGATTTCACAAGTAATTTGGAATTGGGCACCGTCGTATTCGCGCATATCATTTGAAATAATGTGGCCAGTGTTTCGAGTGAACTTAAAACCGTCTTCAAGCTCAATTCCCATGATGGTATCAATAGTTTTTTGCAGAGTCTGTAGATCGTTCGGGCCGATGATAGTGACGTCAGCATCATTGGTGTAACGTGAGCCTTTTGTGTACATCATTGTGAGCAAAAGCCCACCCTTAAATATAAAGGCGTCGCCGACTTCAGACTGAGCGGCACGCGTAATGAATCGCTCACGGACAAGTAGCGACAGCGCTTCTAGAAGACTATAGCCTTTGAAGTGCGAGTCTTGATTGGTCATGGCCTTTTCGAGGCGCTCCTTCATGACAAGCCAATTCATTCTTGAGCTCCCAAAAACGCGAGCCAGTTCATAAAGTCTTTTTTGACTTTAATTTTAGCGGCGTATGCGCCTAGGTTCTTTCGATTTCGTTTTGGATCACGTCGCCACCGTTTGAGCATTCGAAATTTCTCTTCATCGTCGAGATAGCTGCCACGAAGCCCATCGAGTACAGATTTTTCGCGGTCAAAAACTTGGATCGGCCCCCACGGTGTTTCAACCGTTGTAAGACCAAGGTTAAATATCTCCGGTTTTTGTATAATGGTGTGAATGCCTTCTTTAGAACTGGGGGCCCGGCCTAGTGGCACGGCAACCCAGACCTCACGCACAACGTAATTCGTGTAACCCCAATGTTCAAGGGCTGAGAGCCCCGCCATGGCACACGGTGGAGTGAAAAAAGCGATTGTCTCCTGCGGTGATGCTGTGGCATTTTGCAAACTATAGAGCCCTCGGCCAACGCGTTTAATTGACCCACCATCGACCCAAAGCTTGAGTTCATGACGGGAGATGCCAATGGCGGCAGCTTGGCTGAGGTTCAGCACTGGATGCTCTTTAAGATAGTTAATGGCCTTCTGCATTTTCGTTCCCATGAGTAATTATACAAAATATTAATTTTGAATTCAAGTTATATAATTTGTATAATCTACCCATAACAGATTTGAGGCTACATCCTTGATGGGTATAAGGGACACTGTTAAGCCACATCAATAAAGGGACCTCGATTCATTTTTCACGACCGGAAAATCTAGCCAAGATCACTGGCTGATAGTATCCGCTCTCTTCCGTCGAAAACCACTTGATATCTTCAGCTCCAGAAAGCTTCAACGCTCGGTTTATCTCTTCCTTATTAAA
>JABDDW010000022.1:0-1125 GCA_013287405.1 Deltaproteobacteria bacterium | reverse complement strand
CATCGTAAGATCATATGCATCACCTGCTACACTCCAGTCCCAAGTTTGAACAATAACTCGTTTCCCATATTGATCTTCAACTGTTCTAGGCAGAGTGCCACAGGGCTTTTGAGCACGAAGCTCATCATAATTTCTAGTACTGAATAACAGCACTCCATTTGATTTAAGGCGATCCCTCATATTAGAAAATGCCGCCTGCAGTTCACTTTCATCTTTCAAATGGGAGATTGCATTATCAAAAGAGAGAACAACATCGAATTGATCAAACACTACTTGTTCAAGTTTTTGGAAATCGGCCACGTGAAACGAAAGCGAAGCTCCAAGTCGTTTCGCTTCTTGTTTTGCGCGTTCGATTTCTTTTTTATTGATATCCGTTCCAGTGACTTTGTAGCCTTCGAGGGCAAGGCCAATTGCTTGGGTTCCGATGCCGCAGAAGCAATCAAGGATCGATAATTTATGGGAGTCAGAAATATGTTTTTGAACAAACTTTTTAATCAAGCGTCCTTGACTCTTTATCGTATTGTCCAAATCCATCAGAATAAGGTTGTAGTCATCAGTAAGTTGATCATAAAATTGCGTGGGGTTTTGGGTTTCGAAATTCATTTTAAATTTAAACCCACCTTCTCACTTGCTTGCAGTATTCTCTAAATGATTCACCATGAAGAGAAAATAAGTGAGTTTCCTCCAGTCGAATTTCGATCTGAAGAGTAATGTGGGCCAAGACCACCATCAAAAGTGTCACTACGTTTGGAATAACAAAAAATAATCCGACAACGGCAAGCTCCATGCCAAGGTAGATCGGATTTCGTGAATACTTGTAAAGCCCCCTGTGTACGAGGGAAGTTTTCTCCTTATCGTCGATGCCAATTCTGAAAGAAGAACCCATTTGGGACTGGGCAATGGCAATTATAATAAGAGCGACAAAAAGAAGTACAATGCCGAAAACCTGAATATTGTAGCGGGCGTTGAAAGGCATTAGGACCCGATAGAAATTTTGAGAGCAGCAAAAAATAGTCACGATGACCGCCCATATCACTACAAAATATCCCAAAATTCTTGCAAGATAACCATGCGCAGTCTCAGAGCTGTGCAAAATAATTGGACTTTTGCCCGTCATCTTAAAGA
>JABDDW010000021.1 GCA_013287405.1 Deltaproteobacteria bacterium | reverse complement strand
AAGGAATACCATTCGAGGTGACATATGAGAGACAATTATGATTTTTCAAAAGCCAAGAAAGCTAAAAAAGAAAAGGAAGTGAAAGTCATCAAAACTTTTCGTCTTGATCCAGAAGTGATTGGGTGGCTGGAAATGGAGGGAGAGAAACAGGGGATGGGATACCAAACTTTCTTAAACTGGTATCTGCACAAAGCTATGACCTCTCATGACTCCGTTGAAGAACGACTTGAGAAACTAGAACAGATTATTCTTAAGAAGAAGGCCTAAGCTCTTGGTGTTTTATTTTATGGAGTTAGCTCCCGTACCTTGTTGGAGATTAGAATTTAGAGAGTTACTTATTGAGAAATTCCGAGAATATTCTCTCCTGACTCTGTTCATCCCGCAATTGCTGGTCCGGGACTGTATCTGTTTCGGAGAGAAGTTTGTAATGGTCATAAAGTGCCCATGCTCTATTTTCGATTGAGCGTTTAATGCCGCGTTTTATGGCATCGGGCGCGTCATTGGGAGACGAAACCTTTAATAACGCTTGTTCACTTCCTAAATAATCTCCATCGAGAAATGCGACGTAACTGGCTGTCGCATTTTTATAAATTGGCAAGTAGGCTCTATAGGGATCTTTGGATATATCTTGTGCCCTCACAAGCAATCTTTTTTCCTCAGGTGAAAGATCTTTGTATTCTCTTTCCAATGCAGAAGCTAGTGCCGCACCGGCAAGACCCGACTCAGGTTGTGACATTGAATCAACCAACTTAAAGCGTGCCCATCGATCCTGCGGAAACTTTTTTAGATAATTTGCGATGACACCGTCAGCAAGAGAATTATGTTTGTCTTTCTGGAAGAAATCCGTCGCATCGTTTACATACTTGGGATCTGTGGCACTTTGATAAGTTCCGCGACAGATTTTGCACCCAAGTACTTTTGCCTGAATGCCGGCAGCAGTAAAGCAACAAGCTTCGCAAGTATAAGGATATTCGACGTCCACTTCGTGGACATGACCTGTAAGGTGCATTAGCTCATGAAAGAGTGTATTCGTTATTTGATCGATGACCTTACCGGTTGCCAGAGGGTGAGTCATCTTGCGCAGAAATGTAAGGTCTCCCTGCATGTTCTCATGTTTTAAGATTTCGTCTAAATTTACTGTTATGCTTGGATAACCTTTCTCGGTAGGAAGTGCTGTTGCATGCCCCAATTCTCCAGAGTCAAGCGGCTCTCCATCACCACACGATAATTTGATTGGGTTCGCGGTATTGTAGAGGAGCGAAGTAATTTTATGAACATTAAGACGTGCTTGACTCGTGCCTAAGGCCCATTGACATAGAATGCCTTGGGCTAACATATTTTGAACGACGCTATCAATAGTTGAAGCTCCAAGCGTATCAACACACTTCTTTTGAATTTTGAAACCATAATTGGTAGAGTAAAAATCATTTTCTAGACTGCCAAGCGTTCCCACCCCTAAAAAAATAGTTGAAAGCTCTTTAAATTGGTCAAAACTGGAAGAATTTTGGACTTTGCAATTACAACCCTCTTCGTTGGTAGTTTGAAATTGCTCTGCTTCCACCCGATTGATTTCCTGAAGTGTAAACGGATTCCGAGAGCCTTCTCTAATGCTCCTTGAGACAACAAAGTAAGCACCCTTTCGCTCCCATTGCTCCTTTTGATCAAAGTGATCTTTAAATTCATTATCTCTCTCGATAGTGATTTTGGGTTCGGCCCCGTATGAGAAAATGGTGATCTCGTCGATTTTGCCATCGAAGTTCCGATCATGGGTTCTTTTAACGATCTGGCCTTGCTCATTATAATAATCGAATACGTCGGGAGTACCGTCGCCATTAGTATCTGTCGCAATCATAGCAAGGTTACCATTTGGCCAATACTTTCTGGTCACCGCATTTGCAGCGCCAGCTTGACGAAGGTATTGATCTATTTTTAGGCTCGAGGCGAAAACTGGCAGCGAGACTATTATAATCAAGATCAAAAAAGTTGTGCCTACACGGATCATAACTCGCTCGTCGGAACTATAAATCAATGTCTTGAGAAAACGACTGCTAAAGGGTAACGTGGGAATTGAAACTGGACCTTCATGCAGCCTCAACAAATTCATAACCTAAAAACTTGATAGTTTCTTTTTTTCCGAAAATGCAACCGCATTCAAAATCTGATTCAGCCAACGTAATTAAAGTTCCATCAAATTCAAGGGCGTAGAAAGTCCCACCTTCTTCAAGGTATGTATTAACCAAGTATCTTGTAAAATCTGGCGGATATTCAAAAAGTTTGCAAAATAAAGGGAATTGATCGTCGGCGTCTTTATTGTCAGTCCGGTAAAAGTCTCCCACATGGATTAAGAATCCGTCTTTTGTTTGGATCAAATATTGAATTGGCATCATTCCCATAGTTCCATTCAATACCGCTTTCAAACATTTTGACATCGTTCTTGGTGGTTGCACATCCTAGTCTAGGTGACAGAATGACGCCCTTTTTAAAAATATTATGAAGGCCCATGGCGGGATACCCGCGTATGGTACCTAAATTTTCCATAGAATGAAAACAACTATGCCGTACCCGAAAGATGCAACCTGATTGGCTCTGGTTGCTGTGGCGATGATCCTGACGTCAACCGGCTTTACGTTGGAATTTCAATGAGAAGAGATTTTTTAATTCGGATTTAATTTTACGAGGGCAAGTTGGATCTTTAAAAAGGGTGCTGGCTTCGACCCTCAAATTGAGAGCCGTCTTAAAGTGTTTTTCAACGAAGGATTCAATTTCTTGGAGAGTTAAGTTACAAGCAATCGTCTTGCACTGAATTTCTCTTTTGTTTTTCTTGATCTGCTTATCCAAGGCGCCTGATCGGTGGCGATAAAGACTTTCAAGTCCTTTGGTGACGTAGGATTCGTCCGTCACCTTATCATTGGGAATTGACCAGCAGAAAATCCCAAGCTCTTGAAGGTGATCATAATAAAGTTTATCTTTAGAGTACTTTTCGATGTGGGAGTCGCCATCCAATTCAATAACGACGGATGAGTAGCCCGGATGCTTAAGACCAAATATCAAGAAGTCTGGTACATGGATTCCAATGACCATTTTTTGGAGAGGCGATAAATCTTTTGAGAGAAAGCTGCTGGGATAGATTTCAAGGTATTTGAATTTGGGGTTGGTCGAAATAATATTTTGGAGCGTTGAGAGGAACATTTTCTCATGGTAGGTCCTTTCAAACCCTGAGTTGAGATATTTGTGAAAACAAGAATGTAAATATTTGAAGCAAGCTAAGCGATAAAGGGAAAGTAGCATGGCGTCGTCAATGATAGGGAGGGATATATTATTGACTGATTCCAGGAGCTGTCGTCGATGGGTAGTCGTCTTGTGATTGTATTGGGTAGTCGTTCTCTGGAGGAGAAAGTGAAAACAGCCATGGGACCATCTCGCTTTATTGATTTTAGCTTCGTTTCTCGCTTGATGCTCAAGGGGTAGCTTGGGCTTAAGGGATTGATTCTTCGTAAACATTGGATACACAACTCCTAATAAGGTGGGCACTCCACTTTTCAATTAAACTGATTAAAATTAATGGCTTAGTCTGTTTCTCAAGCCTTTGTTGGTAGGGTTTTTTACAACTCCAAAGTTCTATTATATTCCAAAATGGATTTTTTCTTTCAGAACAGGCTTTTGATCTTCTGACGGCTCTCTTGCGTGAGGTGCAGGTAGGCGCTTGTCGAGGCCACACTTTGATGTCTAAGATTATTCTTCACAAAGGCGAGTGATAGTCCCTTATCGAGACAGAGGGTGGCATACGTGTGGCGGAGGGAATGAATTGAGAGTTGTAGTGGAAGTCCAGCGAGACTAAGCCACTTTTTAAATCTTGAATGAGCATAAGACCGACTAGGGACGATGCCGGTGAAACTGAAAACTAAATCTGGATTGCCTCTTTTTATTGTCTCCGACTTTAGCCGACGAAGTTCATCAAAAAGAGAACTGGCCTTATCCCCAAAGTAGACCGTGCCCTTCCGGCCATTTTTGCTGTTTTGTTTTTGGATCACTAAGAATTCAGTATGAACATCCGACCACCGAAGCGTGAGGGCTTCAGAGATTCTTAGGCCGGTGACGCTGATGATTCTAAAGAGGAAGTAGTCGATGATGTTACGGACTTCTTTGGGGTTGCGCTTCGACGACCCCTGGACTGCCAGAATTGATTTTTCTTTTTCGACTTTAATGATTTTCAAAAGTTTTGATAGTTGTTGCTCTGAAAGAACTCGGTCAGCGGAAATCATAAATCCCCCTCGTAAACAGAACATTTCTATAGTTAATAATAAAAAATGTTCTCGGAATCGTACATCGGAAATTGGGTTGGGTGAGTTACAGTTTGTGAAATCAACAGCTTGGAGGTTTAAAGAACATTTGTGTAATTTTGTTCTTTAGCGAATCAGACAGATTTAGTTGGTAGATTAAAAGTTGTGGCCTTGTTTCGCCACAGTTGTTAGACCAAGACCTATTTCGTAAAGACTTGGCACCGGGACATAAAATGCCCGGCTTTGGTTTTGAACTCACCCTCGTAAACGATTTTGACCATCGTTCCGATTTCAACCTTGCTCATTTGGGAATCAAGGTCGGTGCAACCTATGAGTCTTACTACGCCGTCTTGGGTCTCTATGGTGTAGAGTGCACTGTGGGTGCTCTTACTCTTCCCTTTGTAGGCTCCAATAAGTGGTTTCGTAAGTTCGTAGATCCGCTTGGGTAGATCCTTCTCGACCATTTTAAAGCCATCGAGATCTTGGCCTTCAACTGATGCCCCGTTGACGGTTTTAGAGTTGTCCACAACAACTCCTTTCCGCGCAGTCTCCCGGCAAAACCGCGCTAAATACACCTCTGCCGGGATTTATATAGTATATCGAATTCTGACTTAGCTTTTCACTGCGAGCCTGGATCTGGGTAATAAGAATTTGAAAATCCCCAGTGAAATTGCTTTGTTTAGGTAACATTCAAATTATTTTTAAAGCGGATACACTTCTAGCCCTGCGCGAGAATTGACCGGCTTAACTTTGATTTTACCAAATACACTCTTTCAAGGAATTTCCCTGGCTAGGAGCTCATCGCGTGCGAATGCTCTGGGGGCGCAGGTGCTAATTTTAGTTTGTTTGGTGAAATAGTAGTATCAGAGTTAGTCGACTTTCTTTAATTTGAACTCACGCCCAATATATTCCTTCGACTTAGCTTCTCTAACAATGGCCTGATACATGTGATTGTATTTTTCTAAAGTCCTAGAAGAGGAATGCCCCAGCCATGCCCTGGTCAACACCTCATCTCCGGTTTCACCAATCAGCCATGTGGCTCTGCTGTGTCTGAGGCAATGCCAAGACCGATAAGGTAATTCGCATGAGGTGAAAGCCTCTTCAAGCCGCCTGGATGAAGTGGTGTCATCAATGCCACGAAAAAGAAAGCAGCTCTTTTTGTCAGTAGAACTTCCATTCCATTTCTTGTGTTGCTCCTCGGCAAGATCCACCAGGTCATTCCAGAGTCTTTTGTCGGTGATTGGGATGGTCCTTGCATAATTTTCGCTGATTTCTTTTTTACCCTTGAAGGGGCGACGGTTCCATTTCTCATCCACCTGAGAGTCTGAAACAATGTAGCCATAATAAAGCATATTGTGAATCTTGATTCTCTTTGCCAGAAGTTGATTTGACGGCAACTCACCTTGATAAAGATCAACCATACTGATCGCTAAACCTTCACTAAATCTCATTCCTGAGAAAAAGAGATATCGAAAGAAAATGGCTTCTTTTTTATGACCACGCTCCATAAGGGATTTATAGATAAGTTCCATTTCATCAGGATGAACCACATCATCAATGGTGCGTTTGTTGACAAGGTGGGAGCCGAAGGATTCACATTTGGTAAGTCGGTGGATTATTTTTTTAGAGTAGAGGTGGGCTAAAAATGTGTTTAGGGATTTTATGGCGTGATTCTTGGAGGAATAAGAAATGATATTGCTTGAACGAATGACCCGCATCTGAAAGTAGGTTTTTAGGAGAATTCTTTGTGAAGGCCTACCTGTAGAAGTTATTTGAATTTAGTCAGTGATTTTTCATTCACCAAATTGGTGTGCATCTGGAAGTTCTAAAGATTCTATGATAAGTTGCCCTCAATTTCAAAACGGAGGGGCAGCATTGTTAAAACATATCAGCAAATGGCAGAAAAATCCCTGGAAACCCAAGAAATTTATCTACGAACCTACCGAAGAAAAGCTTACTGCGAATGCCGGGCTTGGCCCATTGATTGATATCTTCTGTGCGTCACCGCAGTTTGTAGATTTTAAAAAGTGTTTACCCGAACACATTAGTAATTCTTCTTATTCCACAGAACAGTTGGCTTTGACGTTCATTGCGGGATTTTGGTACGGCCATGACTCACTTGATGATCTTGAACAATTTGAAGATGACCCTAGTGTTGAAGAAAAACTTGGGGGGCTGGCCACAGCTAAGACTTTTGGGAACTATTTACGAGAATTCAGCGATCAAAATACAAATGATCTCCGTCAATTTTTGACAAGACAGGCTATTTCCTGTCGCAGGCAAGTCGGGCACAAGGGATCAATGACCATTGATATGGACTCAACGTTTCACGAACAATCAGGAAAGCTCATGGAGGGGTTGGAGAAAAATCGAGATGGTTTGATCGGCCTTGAGAGTTTATTAGCCTTTGATGAGCGCGGTTATGCCTATGATATGGTTTTAAGAGGTGGTGCCACCTTTAGCTCTGAAGGGGCAGCAGACATGTTGAGCGAGATCAGCGGAGAGCTTCAAGACCGATTACACGTTCAGCATTACATTCGAATGGATTCGGCATTTTTGTCGGGAAGACTTTATTCGTGTGGCTTTATCCAAAAATCTAAAAGGAACCATCACGGCCCATGGCAACACCAAGTGGATGGAGCACCTAAATGAAGTCACCAACTGGAAGCCGTGGACTTACACTGATGAAGAAATTCTAGAAGCAAAAAAGAAAGATAAAAAACTCCCACAGGTTGATGTGGGCTACTGGATGTATGAGCCTGGGTGGGCCCCAGGGGTTATGTTTCCCATTATTATCAAGAGAACTTTTAAAGAGCAGGAACAGAGCAGTCTCTTTGAAGACGGTCGTTATAAGTACTGGGGGGTTTTGAGCCTCATGGGAATTTATCCTAAAACTCCTCAAGAAATTTTGGAGTTTCACCAGGGCCGCGGAAATATGGAGAATTTTATTCGTGAGGGAAAGATCAACTATGACCTCAAACACTTTCCCTGCCAGAGTTTGAAGGCTAATCATGTCTACGGGCTTTTGGCTTTGGTTGCCCATAATTTTTTAAGAGCCATAGCACATCTAACAAATCCAGAGAAACCACACTTTGCAAAAAAAATAAGACAGCGTCTTATCTACTTGCCTGGCAAGTTTCTTGAGAGATCGAGGCAGTTAACAATGAGAATTCCAATTCACTATTACAAGGAGGTCCAAACTATGCTTGAGAGGTGGGCGGCAACCTCTGATCCGCCACGGCTCCCAGCCTGATTCTGGGAAATAGCTGAGTTCCCTGACAACCGCATACACAACTGGAGGAGAGCTTGAGCTGAAGGTTGTCAATCGCGGCGGATTAGGGGATTCGAACCTCGAAAAACCATTTGACTACACTCCGTCATAGGCACTGGTCTGCCTTAAAGAGACCCGAGCAGCCCTGACTGCCAGCACGCTGCTTGTAACTTCACTGGCATGAGAGGTGGTGGTTCAAATTTTAGGCACACTGGTGCCTTTCGATTCCCTCTCGGGAATCTAAATTCAAAAAAATTTCTTTTCAGATTTCTTAACCCGGTTGACGCGTATCTATTTTCGGATTTGGGGAATGAGTTTAGCTTTCTTTTCAAGCCACTCGCGGAAGTCATCAAAACCGTCTTCCCACAACTCAATATTGTTCAACTTTTTTTGTGTCAGAAAAAATGGCAGGACATAATGCTTCATGTAGAAGACGCTGTTCATCCACGAATTGGGAGCACTCTTTTTCTGAGCCTTTTCATACTGGTCTAAAAGTTTGTTGAAATTGTAATATTCTTTTTCCCAAGATAGTCGGCGTTCGATTTTGATTTTCTCAGTTTCATACTGGGCATGGAGAAGTTTGAGACATTCTATGGCTTCATCTTCTGTTGTGATGTCATGGCCGAAGCGTTTCTTGATTTCAGCTCTGGTGAGACGTATTCTCTTTTTTGTTCTGGTGTCGTACCAAACAAATGAGAAGTAAAGGCCGTTGTTGTTATTGCGTCTTTCGTATTGCATCTCGTTCTCCCATCTTTCTTGTCGGAAGCTTCGAGAAAAGCATTACACCCACTACACCCAAACTGGTCCTAGGTATGGACCCACTTTATTACTTAAGCTTTTGTTTTGATTAGTTTATTTCCGGTGTAGTAAATGGCGGAGCGGACGGATCTCTGTACTAAACCCCGTTCTCCGCGCAAAGCTCAATATATCCATACCCTTTCGCACTTATCAACTGTTCTCTGATAGGGCCTTCTTATACCAGAAATATGTTAAACAGGGCCTTTCTGCTGCCCAGATTGCATTAGTAGCCTCTGCTGGTAAGAGCACCATTTTAAAGCACCTCTCCCTTCATGGTATCGAGATCCGCGAACCACACAAACCTCATGGAAGACCCGCCCAGACCTGCTATGGACTTAGAACCTGGAACGGACATTCAGTTCCCCATAACATTGAGCAAAAAGTCATTGATGCCATCAAGGAAATGAACAGGAATAATTTGAGCCTTCGCCAAATAGCAAAGGTCCTAAGCCAAACTGGTGTCCGCACAAAATGCCGGGGGCAGCGTTGGCATCCACAAATGGTGAAACGAATTTTAGACCGCTATACAGGCTCACAAACGGAGCTTTCATCCCAAGCTTCATTAAATCTAAACCAAATATCGCTGTAAGGTTTTGGGACACACTCTTGCTGATTTTAGCGCCGCCCTGTAATGCCGGCTTGGGGACTATCTGATAAGAATCTACAAATATATAGTCTTTCACGCTATCCTATTATGGCCTATTAAGGGTCTCAGTTCGTTTGCCATGTGATATTCAATATACTTTATTGCCGCTGAACCAATCTCTGGCCCAAAATCAAAATAATTAAACGTAACCTTGAAGCGCCTATTCATTAGGGATGGCCATTTACGCAACAGAAGAGTTGCCGTTCCCTTATTTGCCCAGCCTATGTGCTCGCGCAAACGACTTGGAAAAGCCTTGGATGACCCCGTATATAAAGTAACATTTTTCAGATTTTTCAACTGATACTCCCAATTCTTATCCTTGATCCCAGTGACTTGCCGGTGGCCATCATGGTCTTTTTGTTTCACCTGTTGTGCTTCTTTCCTCAAGAACTCAAGGTCCTCGGCAGTTTGGAACTGATCTATAAACCTTAATATGTAAATTACCTGGTTCCCTCTGGGAGGCAACAATTTTTGTTTTTGGATCGCCTTTGGCTCCAATTTGTAAACTTCATCATCCACTCTAAAATCCAAGACTTCATTCACTTGCGGAAACACTAGGAGTCGTAAGGCCTCAAGCTCCTCCTTAAGATTCTTTTCAGATTTTGCTATTAAGGCTTTAGTGTCAATCTTCATGGGTAATTACCTTGGTTAGTCTCAAGACAAAAATAACTTTAAAGTAATGGACATGAATACGAAGTCGCAAATAAGCCCAAGGCCGATCAAACGTTCTCTAAGTTTTCTTGGATTAGACTCTGTGACTTCTAAAAGAAGTCTATTCACCATGGTCGTGACCATACCAACAAAGGCCGAGAGTGCCAGCGACTTATTCCACCAAGATGTTTTGAATCCCTCTGGGCCAGAGATCAATGCGGAAAAAGCCAATAGGAAGCCCCAGTATTCTGCCCGCTGCCTTAAGAAACCCTCACTCGCTGCAATTCTTAGAAATATTCCTCTTATGTCGTACATGGCTCGCTTTGCTATTCATCAATAGTAATGGACACAACATCTTCGATGTTCACCTTTTCTGGAGGTGTATCAACCCTTTGGCCTTCATATACGTCCCACAAAACCGTAGGGCCTTGGGATTCTGGGTATTGTGGGAATCCAAAAAAGAAAGATCCATCCTTCCTTCTCCCCTTAACGCGCTTTTTTTGTTTGTGCGCTTGATTTAAGATTTTGTGTACTTCCGAAGAGTTCACTGTCATCGCTCCCAAATATTTAAGCAGCTTTCTTTTTCTCTATTGCTTGTGATGTAGAGTTTTGTGTTGCTTGGAGGGCAATCTCGTTAAAATTATCGTCATCAAATTTTTGTAAAAATGTGTTCAAAGTTGACCCAAATGAATGACTGGTTTTGAGAAGTGCTTTAACCTTATCAGAATCGAAATATTCAAAGATGCTCCTCGCACCTTTAGAAGCATTACAAGACCTACAAAGAGGAATACAGTTATTGACATAAAAGTGTTGCCGAGAGCGCATGGCAAAGTTACCACCCGTTGATTTTGGCCGCCAGAAATGATCTAACTCAAGGTCCGAAAGAGCCCCGCAATCGACACATTTGCCGTCAAAGTGCTGAACGAGAATAAACTTTAAATGATTTTTAAAAAACCTGTCCACCCTGCTATCTCTGGAATAATCCTCTGGCAAAACTATGTATTCTGACTCCGAGATATTAATACCTTCCGAAGAAGCAATGGCAAGAAATTCTTCCCAAGAAACTCGTGTCAATCGCTGCTGGGAGTTTTCTGTTATTTTCTTATTATTGGCACTAAACGCTTTGTCGAATTGCTCTAATTCAAGTTCTTTTTTGGTGCGTTGAATAAGTTTTTGATCGGCCATAAAAAGCGGTAGCTTTATCCCAAACTCACAGGCTGCCCTTTTGATAAAAAACATATCAAGGTAGGCCAATTCATTTGTAGTTCTATACTTTATAGACTGTTTCAAAAGCGTCTTAAAGTTGTCAGGTTTCATCAGACCAACAGAATTTCGATAGTTGAAATAACCAATCTCATGTCGAAGGTATAAGAGAGTCTTTAAAAGTGCCCGGTTGGTAATTTTAAATTTGTGCTCCATGAGTTCAAAAAACAGCTTTGTGTTTTCCTGATGGAGGTAAAGTTTTCCGCTGCTTATGTCATTATTAAAGTCGTCAAAGTACACATGAGCAAACTTTTCAACATAGGCGCTTACTTCTGGATTTTCTAAAGTACGGGCAGGCCCTCTATCCGATAAAAACTTGGAGTGTGCAGAAAGTAAGAGTTCATTTTTCTGAGCTTCAATGTGTTTTACAAGTTTCTTATGGATATGAAGCTTTCCCGAACCATCTTTCAGCGATTTCGGCAACGAGTTAAAGTACGCCGCGTCCAATGATCTCTGTAGGAACAGATAAGCTGTTCCCAAAATTCCAACGATTAAGACCACCACTAGCAGAGTGACCACAACATTCTCCTCATATTCTAGACCACCCTTGGTATCGGATTCAGGCACGGAAATCTAAACTATCTGTACCATAAAGATTTTGGACAAAACTATAGTCCAGAGGCGGAATTTAAGACTAGGACTGCATTGACCTATGCCAGCCGCCTATTTATCTTGCTTAGAATCTCTACAGCTTTTTTAAACTCCGCTACTTCAACCTCCGGCAGATTAAACTTTGGCGAAGCGATCAATTGGATAGGGTCTTTCTTTAAGTTCCTAGCCAACGTCGATATGGTTGAAAGTCTAATGTCATTGACGATCATATTTTCAATCTCATTGATGGTTGAAATCGAAACACCAGATTCCCTGCTTAACGCATTTTGAGAAAGTTCTGCCTCTTCCCTAAAGTACCTAAGCATGACGCCTACTTGCTTGACCATTCTTTTAAGGTGCTTGTCCTCATACGCTTTATTCACACGGGGCATTATCCCTCTCCTTTCGCTTTAGGAGAAAGCATACGGGTTGAAACTAAAGGATGGTAATTCGGTAGGTCGTAATATGTTAGTTTATAAAATAAGGAGCCGCACCGGCTTTCGACTTCCACGCTGGGGGCTACTTGACGGTGCAGCTTTAGTGATATTCGTCTGACGGATCAACCATCAGCGCAGGAATAATGACCTGGACAAAGCCTGGGTACGCGAACGTGATCCGTAAACCACGCCCTCTGACCATTTCGTTCAAAAACCTTGTACTCACAACACGGAACCCCACATTGTTGTTGCGTTTGCCAAGCCCGTTGTTGTTGCGATAGGCCGACCGGAGGTTCTGCGCATTGTTGTTCCAACTACCACCGCGTATGACGCGATTGGAGCCCGTAGTGGTCATTACGCCAATTTTAAAGACGTATTAAATATATGCCTCCTCTCAGAAAGGGAATCTCCGTGGGACACATGAGCCGTCATGCTTCCCACCGACTGAACAAGCATTTCCTCAGTGATCTTCCCTTTAAGGTAAAGTTTTTCTTTCCTTTTGATCTTGCGCCTAAGACGAACTAGGTTTTCCCGCTTTATACGGATTAACTGTGGATAAATCCGAAACCCCAAGAATGGGGCACCCTCTGAAACAGGAGAGAGCCTTGTCACCTTGTCCTTAAGCTTTAATTTAAGTTCTCTCTCTAAAAATAAACCGATTTCATAAAGGAGACCATGAAGCTCCTCTTTGCTATTCGAGAAAGAAATAAAATCGTCCATGTAACGGACGTATCCCTTGATCCGAAGCTTATCTTTTATAAAATGGTCGAGTTCTCCCAGGTAAAAATTGGCAAAGTGCTGGCTTGTTAAATTTCCAATCGGAATACCCTTACCCAAGGGGGCACCTGGAACAGAGTGGTCAATGATAAGGTCTAAAAGTGTAAGCAATTTATCATCTTTAATAATGCGCCGAAGTTGGCTCTTTAAAATCCCATGGTCAACGCTCTCGAAAAACTTTCTAATGTCACATTTTAAATAATACTGGAACCGCCTCGTATATTCTTGGCAGCGTTTAATGGCCGCATGGGACCCCTTTTTCTCACGACACGCATAGCTATCGTGAATGGCTCTGTCTTCAAACAAGGGCTCAACGAAATTACAGACGGCATGATGGACAACGCGGTCCCTGAAGACGGAACTGCAAATTTTTCTTCGCTTGGGTTCAAAGATTTCAAACTGAGTATAAGGTCCTGGGCGGTAAGTTCTATTTTCCAGATCCCGCTTTATTTCTATGACTTCATTTTCTAGGTCAAAGTAAAATGAGCCCACTGACTTCTTCAACTTCTTCCCCCGCATGGCCTTTCTTGAGGCTAAAAGAAGGTTTTGAAAAGTTACGATTCTTTCAAATAAATAGCCTTCCCTCTTCATAGGCCGCCCTGTTGCTTGATCCACCCGCCGAGCATTTTCCCGACCTCGTTAATTGAATAAGAGGCGTACTCGTATGATTTTCGTGACAAAAACTTACTCTCATAACAAATGCGAGTGAAAACCCTCATTTTCTCAAGGTTCAAGTTGGCCCTTCTTAAGGCTACCATTTTATTTTTGCTGTATCTTGCTTCCACTAGATCCTCCACGACCGATAAAGCGAGATTCAAAATCCTGTCAGTAAACGTAAACCGAGCCTTCTTTGGGAAATGGTCACTTGTCGTTAAGAGCCATTTGACAAAATCCATCCACTTAACAAAGATCGGTAAATCTTCTTTTTGGATTGTCTGGAAATCCTTAAGTGGTACTTCCATCAGGTTTTTCTGGCTCCTTTTCCTCTACTTTCACCTTTTCTTTTTCACCCCCCAAGTTGACCTTAGAGATATTCAATATGTCCTGGCCGTACTTTTGGACTTTGCCTTGTCCAACCCCTTCAATTTGTGCAAGCTCCCCCAAAGTTTGAGGGCGCTTTTTAACGATCATGGCGAATTGCTGGTTTGTAAAAAGGACGTAAGGCGGCATCCCTTCTTTCTTCGCCCTCTCTGAACGCCAATCCCGCAGCAGATTAAAGAGCCCCATGTCACTCTCTGTAAGCATCTTTCGCCACGGCTCTTCTTCTTTTACTTTTGCGGAGTACTTGGGGTCCGTCTCAGCCCTATAGGGCATGTATTTCAATACGAAAACAAGATAGGGAACGTCGTTTCTGACAATAAGGTGGTCTTGAACACCCAGCAGTTCCTTATCCTTTAGAAATTCCCTGACTGCCCCGTCGTTAAACCCACCATAAATTGAGTCAAACGTAAGGGAAATGACTTTTATTAACACCCGCTCCCCCTTTTTGTTTATGTCGGTACTTCAAACTCTCAAAGATGCGGGCTTCAAAGAAGTCTCTACGATGTCTGTTTGTTTTAAACTAATATGTATTTCTATACCGAACAAGTCCCTACCCCAATAATCTGACAAATCTAGACCCAACATCGGCTAATTCAAAAAGTGTTCCCACCCAAATAATATTCTCTAGACAAGATTGGTTTAGATGGTCACCGCCTTACGCGCAGCATAACTACCTCAAATTTTTAAATTTTTTGGCTTCGCCAATGTCACTGAAGACTACGGCCCAGCTTCGCATGGGCCTACGTCTCTCAGTTCCATTTTGGCTCAAGCCAGCCTTGAAGAGTGTAAAAGGGTAAAAGGGGCAAGGGTTACTTAGGCGTCCTCACAACACGGAACCCCACAGCGTAGTTGCGTTCGCCAAGCCCGTAGCCGTCGCGATAGGCCGACCGGAGGTCCTGCGCATAGTTGAACCAACTACCACCGCGTATGACGCGATTGGAGCCCGCACTAGCCCCCGTGGGGTTAGTAGTAGGAGAGTTATTAGGGTTACCGTCCCACAAATCTGAGGTCCACACCCATACGTTCCCATGAACGTCATAGAGTCCTAATGGATTTGGCTTCTTTGTCGCTATAGCGTGGGTCCGATTTCCTGAATTACCAGAGAACCACGCATGATCCCCAAGACTGTTTGGGTCATCACCGTAGGAATAGGCTGTACTTGTTCCACCACGGGCAGCGAGTTCCATTTCTGCTTCGGTAGGAAGTCTATAGTTATACTTGGGGTCCCGTTTACTTATAATTTTGCAATATTCTTCGGCGTCAACTTCGCTGACCTGTTCAACAGGGTGGTTAATATTCATCTCAATACCATTGACAGTGGCATGGTCCCCATCGGCGTGTTCTTTACCCTTGAAATTCGAGGGTGCCTTGCCGGTGGCTAGATAATACTCAAGCTGGGTCACAAGGTTTCCGATCTCAAAAGGCTTAGTTAATGTGACCTCTCGCTGTGAAAACTCATAGCTCTGCCGTCCAGGCTCGTTAGGTGGGCTTCCCATCACAAATTTCTTACCTTCTTTGGGGAAAGTAAGCCTTGCGAAGTCAAAGGTCTCAGGCTTTGCTTTTTCCATGATCTTCTCAGGGACGCCACGTTCTTCAGCCATGCGCCTTGAAATTCCAAGACTCGTGCGGCCAGCAACGTAATCCTCAATTCTTATTTTTTCATTTGGATTTAAACTTTTCATGTATTCATCAAAAAGGTCAGGACGCGAGAAATAGTGAGCGAAGATAAATTCTGACTTAAGTTCAATATCCTGAGTGGCACTGAGCCAGGCCCTTGAATCCCAATTATATTGATTCCCGATCTCAGCCAGCGCCCTAACAATGCCAAAATCTTGGAATCTCTCATCATGGAGGGCTCGCCCTAAAATAACGGCTGCAAAATTCCTTGCCCCAACATCTTGAGAAGTGATCCCTTTAACAAGATTTCGCCCGAATACCGTTTCACTTAAAACATTCTTTAAGTAGTGATCGGGAAGATCCTGGTTGACCCATGCCTCAATGGAAGTACCCTTAAGAAACGTAGGAAATTTTGAAGCCTCTTCAATGTCAGTGGCCTCATAACCCGCTTCCATACTCTCAATAATCAACTTCGCTCTGGCGTCGTCGATGTCTGGCGCATCCAAAATTTTATCAATCTGATCCATGTATCTTGGATAAAGCTGTAGCGCCAACTGATCTCGAACTTTTTTGTTCGTTCTAGCCCTAATCATTAAACCCCAGAGGTCCTTTTTCTGTTTAAATAGGGCGTCCTTGTATCGAGGAGTATCAAGAAGGTTCTGTAAAATATTGATCTGGTCAGTTTTTGAAAAATTATTTAACAAATCAGGTAAACTCTTATTTTCTTCCTTCCACTGGTAAAGAAGAATTTGACGCCTAAGCTGAATGGGTTCTTTCTCATCAGCAAGCCAAGTCTCTAATGTTTTTCCAAATGCAGGGTCCACTTTAAGTCCAGCGACTTGAATAGCCTTCATTGAGGGGAGGTAGCGAAGCTTGTCTTCAGTGGTCCCGTCTTTAAGTTTATAAGACGCTGCGACCAAGTTTGTGAGATCAAAACCTGGATGGCTCCACGGCTCTTGCATATTCTCCGGTGTAAACGTGATGGCGCTTTCATCTTTCAATGGCAAAACGGGCCTCGATGGAAGCCCTTGTTCAGCCCGCGAGTATTGATTGGGAAATGCATATTTGTGCGCATGTGGCTTAAAGTTCACAAGCCTTGTATCGGAATCTGTTTTGACGTTGGCTTTGACAAAACTTCTTGTCATATCTTCATTTGAAAGACCGTTGTGATCGCCCACATCTTCAGGCAAAGCTAATATATAGCCCTTTTCAAGAAGGGAACGCCTGACCCCTTCCATCATAAATGGAATATCGTTATTGGGGACATTTTGAACCTTATCAATAAAGGCCATTTTGACCTTCTCTTTTGACCCGTTTGATTTTTGTGCCGTAGCGTCTCCCAGAACCACCGTGAAATGACCTGATGAATACCCTTGAGAGTCGGTCATGGTGAAGTAGTGGTAATTAGGATCAAGACCACGGGTGAGATAAGTTCTTGACGAGCAATCACTCCCACCCAAGCACGACCTAAAGGGAGACTCAACAATGGAAAGATGCCTAATTGTACGGCTTGCGGCCTGAGTGGTTACGACTTGAGCCTTGGACTCCACGTCGGCTTGGAGTTTGGGAAGAACTTGGGTTAGCGTTTGAGCTGATTCAATACCACTAGGTAGATTGACTGCAAAATAATTTTTCATTTCTTCAAAGTGATTTTTAAATCCAAGTTCCATCGCAAAAGAATCACGCTCGCTTAAGACCCGTCTTATGGCGTTGATGCGGTCCATGCCGTTTGCGCTCTTTAGATCCCTCTGAACAACGGGGTCGTGAAACCCAATGGTGTGAATTAAATCAACAATACTTTGAGATATGGGCCGAGTGTCTTTGTTCTGGGCTTTTAAGATGTCACGTTGGCTGGTCAAGACTTTGTATAAAATTCTAGCCCTTCCTTTGGCATCCACCTTGCTGTCTGCAATGCTTGCTCTGGTTTCAGGGGAGATGATTTTATTTAGATAATTAATGAACCTTTCGTTTTCAAGCTTTCGAGCTTGCTTTTGCTCTTCTTTACTTTGAGGTTTTGCTACGACTATCTCATGGTCTTCGTATTGCAAAATCTTTTTCCAATACCCAAGATTGGCGTCGATTTGAAAGAGATTACTTCTTACTTGCCCCGCATTCTTCACTTGGCCGTCAATAAACGCCTTTAATTCTGGAGTAACAGGGTAAGTTCTTTCTTGAACTTCAAGATCGAAGTTTCTAAAAGTTTCTTTCTGAAGTTCTGGGTGCGACTGAAGTTCTTTCCCGACAGTATCTATAGAATTGGCGTTAAGATTTGTATTAGGGTCGCCAAAACGCATGCGCCTATATATTTCAAAAGCATCACGTTGGGATTTATCTTTAAGATTGGGAACAAAGCCATTTGAAAAGGCTTTTAAGAGATCATCAAAGGAGTCAATCTTGTGCTGACTAACGGCACTTAGCAGAACTGCGCACTGTTGAACCCTATTCTGCTCAGTGGTCCCTTTAAAGGGCCATACTGCAAACGAGGGCGTTGACCACTGGAGCAGCAACGCTACCGTGATCGAAATAAATTTTAATCCCTCCCGCCTAGTCACTTTTTATTTTCCCTTCAAAATTAAATTCCCTAAAAGACTATTACAAAGAGCCGCCCTGCTTTGCCCCGTTTCCATGCTTACTTTCCTTAATTCTTGCCTTCTCAGAAACTCTTCAATACTGACTTGTTTTGTATTTTGGGCATCAAATTGGGCTCTCAACTCGTTAAACCGCTCTTCAGAGATCATCCCTTTTTGCAAAAGCTCCGCTGTCACAGACCGAACCAGCGGCCATCTTTCTTTGAGAACCGCCGTTGATAGTTCAAGACCCTGGTCAATGAGTTTCTTTAATTCCCTATCAAAGATCCCTTTTTGGGCGTCATTTAAAACAGGATTTCCGTCGGCATCAATCTGGATTCCCCAAAGGGTAGGTTCCATGCCCCAGGTCGTGAGATACCTTGCGCCGAGCTTTCTGATTTTTTCTAAATCATTAGCCCACCCAGCATCTTCTGAAAAGCCAGCCAAGGTTTGGGCAGCCCTTCCCGCAGTCAACCTTGCGATTTCTGCTAAGACAGCTTCTTTTGTAGGGCTTGAATGAAGTTCTGGTATTTCTTCATATCTCGCATAACCATAATACTTGAGATCGCCCTTACTTCCACCGCGAATCGTAATGTGTGAAAGTTTATCTCCAGTTAATAAGGGCTCATTGACAATGGCGTGACCCGCTTCATGGTAAGCTGTGCTCTTAGCTTGCTTGGTATTTTGTATAGGAATGACAGGTGCAAACTCGGTCAGATTGGATTCGACTTTTCCAACTGGATTTCCAGATCTTGAGATTTCAACTTGGAGCTTCACTTCTCTTGGCGGGTTTTGCTTTAGCCAATAGGGTTTCTTTGTCATAGAGTCCGTTAGATTTAGCTTAAGAGTCATCCCGTTCATATTCTGGGCGCTGTAGCCATTTTGCAAAAGGGCAGAGACTAAAAGCTCACCCAGACGGTTTTCAAGGACCGATTTAACAGAACGACCACCGCTATCTTGCGTAAAGAAACTTTCTGCAAATTGCTTAACAAAATTCTGGTCGTACTCAACTTTTAACCCTGGTCTGTGGGCTAAGAACTGATCCACTTGAGCCTTAAGAAGTTTTTGCGTAATGGCTATGGCTTCGGGGTGCAGCAGAGGCTTCATTAAGATAATGTCGTCAGGCCGCCCTAAGAAAGCTTCGGGAACTCCGCTTTCTCTTAAAAGACCACGGATCTTTTCTCTGGTGTTGGCATCCTTCCAGCGAGCCATTCTTAGATCATCAGCATCAATCCCTTGAAAAAGTTTTTCACCGTCATTACCTGTAAAGAGAAAGAAGTAATTTCTCAGATCAAAAGTTTTTCCTGTAGCAGGAGAAACCCATTTGCCTTCGTCAAGAATGTCATAGAATTTTTTAAACAGGGCTTCTTTAAGGGATTTGTTATTTCCACCCATGTTGGATATTTCATCGAAGATGATAACGCCGCCGTTTGGATTCTCAGTCAAAGCCTTTTCAAAAGCCCACATAGTTCGGTGTCCTGAATATCCTGGCTTTGAGCCAAAGATTTCAGTCAAATCAACGTCACTCATCACTCCGCCCAATGGAATGACAGCGTATCTTGAATTTGAACCATAAAGACCTTGAGCTATAGCCTTACCAAACTCAGTCTTTCCAGTGCCGGTGGAACCCACTAAAAACATCGAAAGAGGACGGGTGCGGTCGGCATTCCCCATCTTAGCCGTGATACTTTGCACAGCACTTCTTATCGCCATGTCTTGACCGATTATTTTTTCGTGCATGACCCCTGGCAGGTTTTGAAGCTTACTTACAAGGTCTGCGTCTTGAAGGGGGTCAAGATAAATTTTCTTAGGAGCCTCAACTGTTAAGCTTTGTCCCTTGGGAGAGATGATTTTAATTTCAACAGGAGACGTGGGGTCTTTCTGATATAGTTCAAACTTTAACGTATCGTTTTTCCCAAGATCAAACTGGGCTCTTGCATCTCTAAAGGCTTTACTCAAATACTGTTTGATCTGACGACTTACATACCTTGCGCCGTCAGTCACGGAATAACCCGTGAGAGCCAAGTGCTCAATGAGCTTAGGATCAATGTCTAATTTTAGCTGGAATTTCTCTAGAATCATTTTACGGAAATTATCAGCTTCTAAACGTCCAATCTTAACGGCTCCTGAGCGGGTGATGGGACCAGCTAAAACAAACTCGTCGATACGGTTTACAACCTCCGGTGGAAGTTTAAAGTCATCATCCCCATTTGTGGGTTGCATAAAAAAGTCTTTAAGATCACCTGATGAGAGGGACTCTAATCGTCGCCTGATGTCATCTTCGGTCCAAGTATTGACACTCCCAGGAAAAGCGAGTTGTGCTCCACGATTGCTTGTTAATATAATGACGTGATTTGAAAGGGTCCTGACTTTGCCGTCACCACCAGTCGTGCGCCCTGTATCAAACATTTCCATAAATCTTTGCCAGGAATCGGGGCTCATTTTTTCAGCTTCATCTATAAGAATAACGCCTGAATACTTACCGCGAGCTGGGTCATCTAAGAACTCCATCAGTGTTCCCGAAGTTTGGTCAGCAGACTTGATACCGTTAGCGGCACCAAAAAGGCTATTAAGTTGCCCGCCCTCTGAATCCCTAGCTAATGATGTCCCATCAATTCTAAAAAACCTGTTCTCGCTGCCAAAGGCTTTAAGTGCGAAAGTCTTTCCAACTAAAGATTTACCAACGCCCGTGTTTCCCATCATCATAAGAACCCTGGGGCGTCCCGACTCAGTTAGGAGATCACTAAATTGTTCAGTAAGACTATGGACCATTCGGGGTTGATCGACGACGACTTGATTGAGGTCAGTCTCAAGTTTTTGAAAATACCCCGCGAACTCTTTTCCATTAAGCGGATTTGAGGGAAGCCCTGTAAGGTCTGTTGCAAACTGATAGACATTCTTATCGTCAACTTGAACTAAAGAACCTTTATTTTTTCTATGTAACCTTATGGCAAGATCCTGAAGAACTTTAAAAGGACCATCAGGTCTTGCATTATCGGGTTTAAGTTTTGGAGCCACACGAATGGCGGCCTCTATTGCCTCGTCACTGAATTTTACTTTATATCGCGCCTCGATCTTTGGTCCCCATGATTTCTTGAAAAGATCCACCGTTTGTTCTGGTGTCATCTCCTCTACACCAATGGGTTCAAGCCTTCTTAGCATGGCTTCGTTTTGTTTGAACGCAAGACGTAATTCTTTTGAAGTGGTTGAACCCAAAAACCTTATCCCACGGGTTCTTGAATCTAGGAACGGCTTCATAGCCTCAATTTGCTCTTCTGATAGGGAGTGCATCTCGTCTATGTAAAGGATGAGGGGTTTTTCCTTACCGCGATTTTGTTCTTTGTAGGTGCGCTCGACTTCAAGAAGGGCCTCAAGATACATTTCCATTGCAAGAGCTTCTTGCCCCTTCTTAGCGAGCGTTGAAATTTTTGAGGGTGTGGCGATAATGACTTCAGCGTTATCAAGTTCTCTCTTATAAACATCGGTGTCAGGGTATTCGCGTCTCAATATCTTAACGGCAATTTTCTCAGCCACGGTGGTCTTACCAACACCAGCAGGACCAACAAAAACGGGGTTCTTTCCTTTAAGTCTACAGAGAATATCAATGGCTTGGTTAGCTTCATTGTCTCGGCCAATAATTTCAATGTAGTCCCCGCTGGCCACCTCTTCACGAACGCGGTCGGTAAGGATTTCTGAGCTTCCCGCAAGTAAGACTTTGGCAGCATCGTCACGTCTATTGGACAAATATGTTCTAAAAAGAGTTTGGCTCTGAGCCCAAGAGACATCGGCTCCAAACAAAACGGCGCTAAATAAAAGTATTAAAAATTTTGCCATACTTTCCAAAAGTTAAAGTAATTCACACTTCCCTGGTCTTTAGATAAAGGTGAGCAATTGAGATGCCATGAATCTCATGGCCGGCAAGAAAGGTATTCATAGTAGAAGCTCCTCCCAAACGCTAAAACCCCTTGGGGAGCCAAAGTTTGGCACCTTTGAGTGACCTTTAAACAGTGACGAAAAACGTCTCTTTCTATGTGGAACCGACGAAATTTACAATCTTATAATCATAAAATGGCAATGAAATTATCCATGTTCTGGGAGTTCTAAACACAATTGTAATAATTGCCTGGTGAAAGCGAATCACTCATTTTTCATTAATTCTGCCTTATAGTGGGCAACAAATGAATTTACTAAATCTTTGTAGTTAACACTGAAAAGTTTTGAAAGACCCCGAAGGGCAGACCCAGGTGGGCGACAAAGGTTTCTCTCCCAATTTGAAACAAATTGGCTTGAAGAATATCCTAGAAAAACTGCCACATCTTTCTGACTCAAACTCTTGGCTAATCGCATCTTTTTTAATTGCTCTCCAAGTTTTTTCATGTGACTTCTCCTATTCAAACAGCGCACCACTTATCA
The DNA here is from genome assembly GCA_013287405.1 of Deltaproteobacteria bacterium. The sequence goes on along the minus strand of JABDDW010000021.1, from coordinate 2,096 downwards.
TCAATTATGCCCAAATGGTTGATATTAGTTTATAAACTAATATATATTCCAGCTGACTATAAGTCAAAGAACACCTGTAAACTCAATCGGAAAAAGAGATTTTATTCAGGTACACCAATCAAAGCCTTATAAATTTTTAAATCTTTGGAAAATCTTCTGGGATTGGGCGGCGGAATGATCTAATCCTTTACCCGAATCCAAATGAGAAAAGTTACTGATTCTCATTTTTAGTGAATCAAAGCCACACCCGATAACCTTCGAGGCTTCGTCGATAAGTTTGTCAGACGCCTTAGCTTTGAATAATAGGAATGCAATCAAATCGTCTTTCTCCTGCCAATTCATAAAGCTCCCTTCTCGTTACCTAGTTTTGCAACATGGTCAATCAATGCTTCTAAATCCGTCTTTTTTACTATTCCCAAGAAACCAGTCCCGTTGAACTTCGGTAGGATTCTTAGGTCTGCATTTGTAAAAAGTAAGAACTGGCAATCGTGGCCCGCATCTTTTATGGCCAGAAATACCTCATGCCCGTTCATCTCTGGCATGTGAAAATCGCATATCACCAAATCATAATTTTCGACCTTGAGGGTTTTGATTGCAAGCTCACCCGACAATACAGTGGTTATTCTGGCCTGGGTGGAGGTCCTAAGAATCTCTGTAATCAAGTGGGCGGTATCTTGATGGTCATCAACAATTAGGACCTTTAGCAAGGCGGACTCCAAAATTAGCCATATTATTATAAACTCACACCAGCGGTCTGTGTTCCTGCTAGTAATAGCGCGCAATTATTAAAATGTGAAGAAACATCGCTTGCATGCCCATTTAGATAGAATCCCCACACGGTATAGACGGGAAGTTATTTCAGACTTGGATATGATTACTAAACTGATCCGGTCAAAACGGGAGGCCCTTGGGTTTACCCAGGAGTCAGCAGCGGAGAAGTTGGAAATAGCCCCGACAACGCTTCAATATATCGAACAAGGCCGTAAATTTCCAAGTCTCCCTATGCTCTTATATATCTGCCGTGTCTTTGGCATAGACATAAAACCACATTAATTTAAAGCGTTAAGCTGGTTACCACCGGTCTTTTTAAATGAGCGATAGGACGCCGCTTGCCCAGCAAAGACCTAGCAGTAGTGACATTGAGTTCACGTTCTAGCGCGGGACCCCGCTTGCCATTCGTATTGGCGCATTATATGAGGGTCCAGTCACCAGGGGCGGGCTTTTTTAAATCCTTTTGATTTCTTGACCATCACGACGAACAATAAGCTTTGGTTTGAATTTTCGCTGTATCATCGACAGAGGGGCTTTCTGTACTTTGGGTGTCTGAGTCTTTTTAGTTTTCGGCTGTAGCGTAAGTTCAAGTAACCTTTGAATTTCCTTTGGCGAAAGTCTCAGTCGCTTTTGCTTCACTGGTCTTGGAATAAACTCGCGCCAGTGTTTCATCGGAATGTTAAAGATTCCACCCAAAACCGTCTCCACATATTTAATCTTTTCTTCTATGGTCAGGTCAGGATTGCGCATACGCCTCAGAAATAGTCGCCATTCGATAAATAGGCAGAACTCCACCTTAAGATCGGTTGGCTTTGGAAAGTATTTCAAAAGTTTGTTGGGTAACTTTATCTTCATAGTAAATATAAGATTGCCGTTAACCCCAACCCATAGGACCCCTAATAACCCACTCTTTAACGGGACCCCCCTGCGGACCCCCCTCTTTACACGCGACACACGCGCACTCTCGAATCTTTTTTCTACAGCGCGAGCTTAGGACCCCAGAATAACAATCTTCTAGGTATGAAGGAAAAAAACAGAAGGAATACTGAAATGGAACATTTTAATAAAAGCGCGACAGTCAGACAAAAAATAGTTGAGGTTCTTCGAGGTGTCGGAAAGGAAGGCGTGACCAAATGGCAGTTACGCGACGCCACGGGCATTAGAAAGATCGACTGCTTCAAAGAACTGTTCTCTATGCTCAGAAACTACGCTGTTGTCAGACGTGGATCGGGCCGTAAGCAGGACCCCTTTAAATATATGCTTGCCGAATTTCATTTGGGTCAAGCCGCTGCCGAAGACCTTAAACCAAAGGGCAGATTATTAAT
>JABDDW010000020.1:1051-26266 GCA_013287405.1 Deltaproteobacteria bacterium | reverse complement strand
AAGATTGTTTTTCGGAGAACAAGTTTCGATTCGACTGACTGCATAATTTTTTACCCATAAACTCAAATAGCCGCATGTTTGGTGCAGCTTTTTTGGGATCGCCGACACGAAGTGTGGCGCGTATAAACGTCGAAAATCGACGTTATTTGAGACTTTAGCCCACAAATCTGTAATTCTTACATTTGACTGGCTTATGAAGACCAATCCTATAAAGAACACCTTTTGTACTACCGTCTAAACCTTGGCAACCGTATGCGAGCATGGGTTATATTTATAACAAGGTCCCTAATAGTACGCGACACCGCTATGACCTTGGCAATGGGGTCACTTGTCCAGGATGCGAGTCTTTTCGAGACACCCCAGCACGCATAACGAGTCCTTTCAGAGGCTATGCGCCGATGAACCTTAAAGATTAGGTGGTCCCGTCTTTTTACTGTTTCTTTTTAAAGCGGTCAGCTAAATGGTATCGAAAAGGATGTGCTTTTTTGCCATGTCCTGTCTTTTCAATAACCCCGTTTCTAACCAACTGTTGAAGTAGCCATCGAAAGGTCTTTCTTCTAATCTTAACCAATTTTTGAAGCTCAGACTTTGTTAGTGGGTCCGTGTTTAGCTCTTTCATTGTTGTGATTATGATCTCTCCAAGCCTTAGCTTTCGTTCCGCTCCCTTTAGTAAAAATACTTCTGGGGTGTCAAAATTGTTCATAAACAATCTCCTCTTAAATATAAAGATTGTCGGCGGGACCTGGCTTAAGACTGTTATCGAGTGGAATTTTAAAAATGAGGCTGAAGGTATCAAGTGTGTGACAGGGAAAATAGCGTGTAACTGGTGGGGTCCGAACTTCGTGGGTCCCATCAGTTGATTGGTAATATTTGTTGGCATCGAATCACCCTACCAGATCAATTGGGTAGAGAACATTTTCAAACCCTGACAGTTGGGACCCACGAAGTAAGAGATAGACTCTCCATAACGTAGATCAAGCCAAGGACTGTTGCGGACGAGGTTAATAAAATTGAGGCGACTGGAGTGGGTTGGGTCATTTGAGGTGCGCCGTTTGTTGGTTCGTGGTTTTTAAGAGGAGTTCCTAACGATTCTGGATCGAAAACAATCACAACAATTTATTTTTACCCCAAACTAGAATAGCCACGTGTTTAGCGTAGCTTTTTTGAGGTGCCGACTCGAAGCGTGGCGTGTGTAAAGGGCAGGTTTTGCCTGTTTTTTGACTTTAGCCAAAGTTCTGTAAGTTTTGCGCTACCGACTGACTGAGGAGACTAGACAAAAACCTAATCTCGAAACCCCTTAAGGCATAGCCTCTAAAGTAGTACCCGACACCGCTTTGACCTTGGCAATGGGGTCACTTGACGCTTAACGAAATCCCTAATGGGCGTGCGCGTACTCCTAGCATGTACCTTTTCAGGGGCTAGAAGCCGATGTACCTTAAAGGTTGCCTCAGTTTTAATAATTGAAATTAATACATTATTTGATGAGGTCTGACGGTGCTACCTTCAACACCCTAGCGAGATTCGCGATGGTATCCAGTTTGACATTAGGGGTATGTTTCCCTTCAAGCTGTTGAATATATCTGACGCTAATATCAAGCCTTTCCGCTAGTTCTTCCTGAGTCAGGTTCCTAGCTTGGCGAGACATTTGAAGATTTCTTGCAAAAGCCTTTCTAATATTTGGCATTGGACCCCGTAGTCAAGGCTACGGGGTTAGAATCTCATCACTTTAAAATGATTAACACGATGCCACAACTACGTGTATCTCATCTAAAGAGAGTCTTTTTTGCTCAGGGAAGTCGTTTAAAGTAAGCCGTTTAAAGATAGACATGTCATAGTTAAGGGGTACTCTCCTCCCGACAAGTAAAACCACAGAGGAACTTGCCGAGTGTGTCGCTCCATTTGAACGACTACTTACGAAGGGTTTCATGTGAGAAAAGCCAAAACCCCTGCCTCAATAGAAACCTCAGAGAGTGGTCTAGTCCCATCATTCCCGATTGTAGGAATTGGAGCATCAGCAGGTGGGATGGACGCCCTTACGGAATTATTTGCACATTTGCCGCCAGATACAGGCATGGCATTTGTGGTTGTTCAATACCTAGACCCAACATTTGGAAGTCGTTTGGTCGAAGCTCTGTCACTCATTACGAAGATGACTGTGGAAGCAGTTAGAGATGGCACATTGGTTAAGCCTAACCATGTTTATGTCATTGCATCAGCTTACTGCTTCATTTCAAATCGGGACAACCAGTTGAGTTTATCCACGCTAGAGCAGGATAAAAATCGGTATGTAATTATTGATGAGTTCTTTTTTTCGCTTGCACAAACTCATAAAAATAGAGCTATCGGAGTAATTCTGTCGGGAAGCGAGACAGATGGTGTTGAAGGACTCCGAGCAATAGTCGATGTTGGTGGAATAACGTTTGCTCAAGAACCAGGTTCTGCAAAATTTATGTTTAAGCCCTTTAGTGCTATCGACCTGGGAGTAGTAAACATGGTGATGCCGCCACAAGGCATTGCGGAGGAATTAACCAGGATTTCAATGAACTCTTCGAGATAGCCAAAAGACGGTAACGCTTGCACCCCACGCCAATCAGGTTTTTCAATTAATCTATTTTGACCGAAATCTTGAGAACTTCACAAAGGTAAAAAAATAACCCCATCGAAGGGATTCGTTTCTTTTGCTCAATTGACTTTACGGTAGAGACATCAACGTCCACCAGTTCCGCCAATTCTTCTTGGGTGATTTTTTGGGTCTCTCTTGCGAGTTTTATGGCATCTGCTACCCTATGCAGATGGGTCATTACCCCTTTTTTATATTTCGACGGTATTTGTTCAATTCTTTCTCCAATTTCTTTCATAGAAATTACATTAGATATGGGATACAATCAGTATTACAGAGACAGGCTGTATCCCTTCTAAGTAGCCGACGCTTGAAGTGAAAGGGTGTGGTTATAGACTCCCAAAAACCTATGATAATTTTGGTTGTAGAAGATGATGAGTCCATTCGACAAGGACTAGCTGATGTTCTTGAAAACGAAGGCTACAGGGTAATTACGGCGAAGAACGGTGAAGAAGGTTTGGAGCGCCTATGGGAAGATCAGCCTGACTTGGTAATTCTTGATCTAATGATGCCTGTGATGGATGGATTCGAGTTTAAGAAAATTATGGATTCTCACCCAGAGAGACGGACCATCCCAGTTATTGTTTTTTCAGCCCACGGTGGATGGGTACCACCAGAAATGAAAGTGGCCTGTGTCCTCGACAAAAGTACCCCGTTAGATAAAATTTTAAATGCGGTTAAACGGTACCTTAATATCCAATGACTTTTCGTGAGTACACGAAAGAATTGCCGTCCTGACAGAATTGCAACTGTATTAACGAAGTAACAGGCCGTTACTTTTGGGGCTGTATTGCGAAACCATTTCTGACTCCGAGAGTTTTTGAAAAACTCCTTTCTTGCTCGCTGCGCCATGCGTTAGAATTTTTAGTTCTATGACTGAAGAAAATAAAAACGACCAGACTGAGCTAACAATAGGTGAGCCGACACGGTTTCTCAACCGTATTGCGGAGACTGACCAGGTCGATTACAAAACAAAGTTCAGTAAAGATAAGGAAGAACTTTATAATACGGTCAAAGTATTTGCTGCGATGGCGAACTCTGGCGGTGGGTTAGTCATCTATGGGATTCAAAAACAGCAACTTGTTGGCATTGACGATGTTCAGTCCGACCTTCTTGACCCCGCACGACTAAAGGGAATGCTCAACGGCTTTTTGTCGCCTGTTCCATCGCTCTCTACAGAGTTCATCACCCACCGATCAATGAAATTCGGATTTGTCTCCGTTGCGGGAATTACAACGGCACCTGTTCTCGTCGCCAAAAGCACTAATGACTCCAACAACAAGCAGGTCTTACGAGCAGGTGCATTTTACATTCGAGACAATACGGAATCAGTCGAAGCCACAAGCGAATACCAGATTCGTCATATCCTTGACCAAGTGATTAATTTTCAAACTAGAAAACGTGTCTCGGAGATTGTGCCGATTTTTTCTAACCAAACACCAAAAATGATCGAAGAAGTACCGTCGATTGAAACCCTAGGGCGTAAGCAAGCAAAACAGTTTTCAAATATTGATACTTCAACGCCTATAAGAGAAGCGATTTATTACATAGATACAGGCCAGGTTTTTAATCTCGACAAACTGAAAGAGATTTTTAAGCTTGGATATAAACTCTCTGGTCTTGTCTGGCCTCACTACGCTATCAACGTAAATAATTCCAAAGTCGGAGCTTCTGAAGGCGGTTTTATATCAAGCTTTAGAAGTGACGATGATGGTAGGCGGTTTTTTGCCAGAATAGATCCAAACGTCTCTGTTTATTCATGCTCTACTCTTCTGGAAGATAATTATCCTACTCGCAGTGCCTCCGAGGATGAGCATTTTAAAGGTGGCGTTGGAGTTGGTCTAACTTTAAACCTTGTCGTTTTGGCTGTCCGTCTTGGACATGCTTACCTGAAAAAACTAGAAGTCATTGAGGAGCTAACATTAAGATATTCACTTAGAAATGTTAAAGATCGCAAACTGATAATAGAAGAGTTCAGCCGAGGCGATTTTTATACTAGCCGCGTATCTCTTGACGACAATATTTCATCAAAAATTACAATCCGCAAATCTATGTCGGATGACGACTTGAAAAAAATCTGTCAAGAATTGGTTTCAAGGTTGTATGAAGGATTTAATTGGAGCGACCCTCCTTCTGGCCAAATAAAAATAGATATACAAGGAGCCTTTAATAAATCTTTTTTGGAACAGAAACATTTAGACATATAGATTTGTTTGGGCAACCTCTTTTGAAAAAAATAATTAAGATTTGAGCGAGGAACAAAAGCATGAAAGTTATGAGAGAACTATTTATTCAAGGGAGTCCTGACAAGTTACTAAATCTTCCAGATATAGCATCTTCCGTCTTAGGTGCAGAATGGGAGCGCGACAAAGAAACTGAAAAACAACTTGCTAGAGAAGGTGGCGGGAAAAAGCCAATGTTTTGCTTCATTAGCAAGATAAAGGAGCTTCCTTCGGCGAGGCTTTGGCTGGCGTTCAAAGAACAGGATAAATTGTATGTGTCCAACATCGTTCCGATTGACGTAAATAAGCTCTCTCAAGAGCAATACAATTCTATCCTAAAGAAGTTCAGTGATGATCTTGCTGAAATTCAAATTCTTGAGCCAAATTTTAAAATTAGTTTGGAAACGGATGAAAAGGACGTGGAAAATTTCTTTTCGGCAGAGACTGCGAAAAAGCTATCTTCATTTTCCATTGCAGCCAACAAATCTACTGGAAGCTCACATCCTCTTGACCGTGAAAGATGGCTTGATTTTGTAATTTCGGCAGCGGAGGAAGATTCGAAAATTTCTCCCTCAGAATTAGAGAGGCTCCTGATTCAGAATGAGAAATGGCCACCAGAAGTTGCTGATAGTCTTTCCACGGAATATTCATTAGCGGTAGAAGTTCTCAAAGCGTATCGGAAAAAGTCTGGTCGATGAACATTGAGGAAGTCACTGACACAGTTTTGGAAAGTCCAAGGCCGATTTTATTAATCGACACTTGCTCGATCTTGGATATTGCGCGACTTGCTAGATCAAATGGGGCTGATTCTCTTGAGAGGGAGCTTGCCGCCATTGACCATATAATAGATATGTTGAATCACGACACTGTATGGATGATTTTGACAGACGAAGTCAAAACGGAACTTGCCCGAAATAAAGAGGGTGTTTTTAGCGAGACAAAAAGATGGACACAGGACCTTCAAGAAAATCTGAAAAAACTGTGTCGATTACATGGGAATATTCAAAATGTCGTTGTCACCGATGAACAGCTTAACAATGTCTCAGTTGGTTTGGAATCTCGAATCTCCAACGTGATTGAAAACGCGTTAACCATCGCGGAGGACCAGGATTGTTTTGTTCGTGGATCAAAACGAAACAATAATAGGATTCCACCTGGATCTATGGGCAAAGAGCACGGCGACTGTATTATTTACGAACACTACTTAGCCTGTGCTCACTTATTGCGCCAAAGGGGGTTTGAAAGAAAAATAATATATTTAACGTCAAACACCAGCGACTACTGTCACGCGAAAACTACAACCCTGAAAGAGGAGATTGCCGTAGACCTTAAGGGGTTACAAATAGATTTTGTAACTAAATGGCAATGGTGTCTAAATCAAATTGCCACATAAAATAAAAGAGGAGCTTGAGATTTGACCGAAATGGAATTTAAGGCAGTCTTAGACCGAACGATAAGGCGTAGCCTTAATATTATTTATAGGAATAAGGTCGCTTCTCCTACAGCGACCAACGGAATCATGCCAGCAGCCTATTTGCCCAACCTTGATGACACTGCAAAGCAAGATACTTATCTTAATGAAAAAGGAGCTAGGGCAGTCGCCGATCTCTGCAAAGAATTGTCAGACCTTGAACACCCCACGGGCATCCGCTTAGTCCGAATGCATGGGCAAAGCTTTATTAAATCAATTGTTGATGAACTGATTCCACAGATAAACCCTGACTTCAATTGGGCTGTCGAGACACTCTCAGGATTTGTTAAAAATGACTGGAACGTATTCATTGCTGTCGAAAATATTATTGTGAAGCAGATGATGGACTTGGGACTATGCAAGATTCATCCGCCTAAGCTTCCCCAACTGACTACGATACCTTCAGAGTTTCAATCACAATACGACTGGCTTTTGGACCACCATTTTATCGAAGTGGAAATCTCGGCTCCAAATCTTCAAGCCGCTCACTTAAAGGCAAGGGAATGGGCTTGGACAATTTTTGCATTCATACATACACCCCACGTGAGTATGGTCACTGCCAAAGGTCCTGAAACTTTGCCCATATTTTTTTGTTATAACAGAACGAAGAATCAATGGTTTTCCCCAGAATGGAATGTTTCTCACCGAATGATAGAATTTAATTCCACCCAAAAACATGATCTGATTCGCATTAAATATTTAAAAGATAGATTGCAGAAATGGCAGGTGGTTCTTTCATCCAACAACGAATTGAGCGAAGTATTACAGCAGGTCGCTGTTTTGATACAAATGTGCAAGACAAATACAGATGAAGGTACAAAATTACTGCTATTGGTTGGTGCAATGGATGGCCTGCTTATGGATCAATTTTTTCCATCAAAACAGGGAAAGGAATTTAATCGACGTATTGGAATCTTAATTCCGCAACTAAAAAAATGGGGATTCAAATCTGATTTAACATTCTTGAGCAAAGTTTATAAACTTCGGAGTGAAATCGTTCACAATGGAGAGCGGCATCTACTTAATCATTATGACCTCCTCACCCTTGAGGCGGTTGCAGTCGTACTGTTGAATATGCTTACTGATACTGGCGCGACGAATCATTCAGACGCTTTAAAATCACTAAACATTATGGAGCCGCCGAAAAAGACAACGAGGTTCCAGCAATTCAAAACCTGGTTCAAAAAGCAAGTTCGCTCTCTAGCCTCGATCTCTTCTCAACTCAAACGAAAGTCTAGTGAATAAAACAAAGGAACAAACCGATAAACTTAGATGGGCGAGAAAAAAAATATTTCATTTGAACAATTAAATAAGGGCGGCTTAAAGAATTTTTCTATATTTGAGCCAAGGCTGGGTCAATTCGTAGAACTTCTTGAGAGGGCAGCGGCAGAACTAAAGGAGCATACCCATGCGGCACAGGCTAACCCAGATTCCATTGCTTGGTGGGACAACCTTATAGAACAGTGGATCACGGCAAAAGACCTACCCCTTTACATACGGAAAACAAACTCAACCTTTCCAAGAGGATCGGTACACGAACATAAGAAAACGGGTAGAATCCTTATCCCCTGCGACAACGGCCCTGCCCACTGGACCTTCTCCATGTGCGCCAATAATAATCTCCTTACTTTAAACGAAATCAGAGAATTCATCGAAGAAGATCGTGTGCCAATAGCTATGATAATTAAAGGCAACGAAAAATTCTCAAAATATAGACAAACCAAGCATGAAATTGACCAACCCAACGAAAAAGGATGGAAGATTGCCCATAGAAAATCCATCGGGTTGAAAACGAGTGAGCCAATAAATCAAATAGATATTACTCTGTTGGAAGAACATTTCCGCCAGTTTCTACGTCCCGCCAATATGTTTTTAATTCCTAAAAAATATTCGGGCTTTGCGGAGATTGAGGAAGTCATTAAAATATTCTCAACTCACCCAAAGGTAATGTCTAAAGATGAATAAATATTATTTACGCCATGGCACATCTGAGGTTTTGCTCTTTCGCTCGCCACGTGATTTTAAATCAAAACAAGAGGCACTGAATTTTATTTTTTCTGAGGAAGATGATGGAAAGTTACAAGACTTATTAGAACTAAAAGACCTTTCACACGCTCTGGACAGTCTTAAAGTAACTGTTCGATTTTCATTTGCCGAACAGATGATCTACTATCCAATTTTGTTGGCCCATTCTAACGTTATCAAAAGAAACCAGAAAAATAAGGAATTCAACTTGGAATGTGACCTCATGCCCACCAGATATTTTTTAAAGTCGGAAGATAATGACGTGCCTCAAGTTGAACTTGGTTCATTTTATTACAGTAAAGATCACGACGCGGACGACATGTTTCCTTGGTTTTGTGAACTAAGTGAGGATGCTTATTTGAAAGTACACGGTTGCAGCATTAAAGATTCGTTGCTAAAAGTAGCTTCGGGTGGTCTTTCTATTTTTGCCACTGAGATGGATAAACCCACACTTCTATTTGAAATGGAATCCGATAAATTCGCCTACGGCAGAGAGACCACCATTGGATACTTTGGGTTCACATATATAAAATCTGCTTAAAACAAAGATTCAACGACCTAAAAATCAGATTCAGATTCTACTTTTTCAACCTTTTCGCTCACACCGCTGGTCGGGTATTCGCCAAGGTTTTTATTAGCGGCGTTTTTTAGAGTGTAGTTCCGAAGGCAAAGAAAAATCCGACCAGATAAAGTCCTACAGAAAGAAAATACAGAGTTGGCGACCAACTTCGCGTAGTTTTACAGGCGTCAGCAAGATTTTGGTCAATCGGACAGTCGATATTCTTGACTTGCCATTGCATGAAGCCGCCGATTGTGAGCATGACTGCGCCAAAACCAAACACTATGATTTTGTGTTCAGAAATCCAAATCAGTTGAGGCACTTTTGTCACAAGCCCTGCAAATGCTGCTCCTAAACCCAACGTCACAAAGAGAGCGGGTAAGGCACAGCAAATGAGTGTGCTCGCCGACGTAAACAATGTGAGAAAAGCCAATACTTTGTCCTTCATCAATCCCTCTGAATTTTGCTAACGGAGTAGCCAGCGTCTTTAAGAATCTGGGTCACGGTTGTATCGCTCAGGTCTTGCCCATCTTTGAGTGCGACTTTAACCAGATGGTTTTCTAAATTTACATCAACGCTCTTTACGGCAGCTTGGCTTGTTAGTTTTTTCTCTATCCCTTGAGCACAAAATGAGCAGACCATTCCGTTCACCGTCACCTTTAAATCCTTTGCGTTAGCAAAAGATGAGGAACCAACAAGTGAACCAACAATAAATATAAAAAGATTTTTCATGTCACTCTCCTAAATGTGAATCATATAGTTAAACATCCAATTACCCTGGAAGTCAGAGCCAACCTCAATTAAGACATTTTTATAAAACAAGCGAACCATAGGCGTAAGAAAGGGATCCTCTGGAACGAAGGGCATCGTTTCAAATTGCAGGATGAACCATGTGTTTAGTTCATTGAACTGTGCCAGGTATGGAGCAAAACCAGCACGAAACTTAGATGAGTTATAATTTCTTGTGTCTGCTGCGTATAGACTTTGAAGTTCCGCATCAAGGTAATATCTTCGACTCTCCCAATCGAGAGCGACGTTTGCCATTGCGACTCCTTGAGTTTGATTCAAGAACGACTCAGCCCCGTACCCAGCTCCAGCGTAAAAGTTTGCTTGGGAGTCGGGATTGTTCCAGCGATATACAAGGAAGTCGGCTTCGGGAACAAAAAACTGTTTTGCTCCGTCACTGGTGACAAATCTGATTGTTCTTTCACCCACAGCAAAATGAGGCGTCAAAGAATAGTTGAGAAAAAACTCTGTATGAAACGACTGATTCACTCCCATAATTCCGAGCGAATCTTGATAGGCGACTAACATAGCTTTGGCATTAATGGAGCCAAGCACTATGCAACCCATCAAAAGTATCCTAGTGCGTCTAAAATTCATTCTAACCCTCTTTAATAGCTGCCTCGACCTCAAATTCTCTATAAGCTAATACGGGTAAAAGTTTATTTTGTGACACTGTCACAAAAATAAATCTCAAACGTAGTACCTACTGAAATGGAGCTAGTGCGCCTTTAATGACTGAATTAAGTGATGAGGAGCTTATGCGCTCTTACCAACAAGGTGACTTTGGTGCTTTCGAGATGCTCTACGGGCGTTATTCGGGAAGGGTGTTTGGATTTTTAAGAAAGCGTTTGGGCAGCGGTTCTTTTGTTGAGGACATTCATCAAGCTGTATTTATGAAGCTTCATGAGGTGCGATCTCAATATAAGAAAGATTTTAAGTTTGTCCCTTGGTTGTTTGTCATCGCCCGTACCACAATGATTGACCATATAAGGAAACAGAAGAAATTTGCCAGTGAGATTGGAACAGAGGATTTATCAGGCTTTCAAGATTTCACTCGCTCAACTTCGGGATCTGGAGTTGACATCTCCAATCTTTCTGAACCTCAAAGAAAGATTTTGGAGTTGCGGTTTGAAGAAGATAAGGAATTTGATGTTATTGCTGAGGAACTTAATACCTCGTCTGCAAACATCCGACAGCAGGTAAGCAGAGCAATAAAAAAACTAAGGCTTGTTGCAGGTAAAAAATGAAAAAAGCAGAATTTGAAGAATTCAAAAATATAGAAGAAATCAGTCCACCTAATCGAGTAACGAAACTAATTTTGTCGCGTGTTCGCCATGATCTAAATCCGTCTAGCCTTTCTGTTTTTAAAAAGCTGATTTTGATTCAACTTGCGACAGGTTTTATTACCCTAGTATTTTGTCCTCAATTTGGGATCGGTTTTTTAAAAAGCAGTATGGGTTTGATGGGCGTACTTATGAAGTTTGGCGATAACATTTGTATGGCGGGATGCGGAGCCGTATTTTTAGGCTTGAGTGCATTGATAGCAACCCTTGTTTTGAGACCAGAAGAAGTTCGGGTTTTGAAGAAAAATGAACTCGTCCAGTTTCCAATACTGGCACTTGCTGTTCTAGGGATATTTACCTGTCTTGGTGCCCCAGTGTTGACAGCATTGGGTGTGGCGTGGTTGCTAGGTTCGATTGTTGGCGCAGTATCCACGCTGGAAGTAGGCCTTTTTCTTAAAAAGATGATCTAACCCAAACCAAATAGTGCTTTACTCACTCTAAGAACCCTGTAACCATCTGGAAATGGAAAGATCAATCGCTCTACTTGTCTATTTAATTTGTACTCTTGGACTGCCTACGGCATTTGCAGCAAATTCACTGATAGGGGAAAAGCCGATTACCTTGCGAGGCCCTGCTGGTAAGTTTGACTTTATGGCTACAGATACTTCGCGGAGTCGGGTACTTGCGGCACACAAACAAGCAAAGACACTTGAAATTATTGATCTCAAAACAGGTAATCCATTAAATTCAGTTGAAGTGGGTCATGCTCAAGGCGTCGCAGTTGATTCCCAAAGCCATAGATATTTCCTTGGCAATGAAACTGAACAAAGCATTGTAATCATAGATTCTCAATCGTTTAAAAAAACAGGCGAAGTGAAGCTTGACGGGCCTGTAGACGCAATTGCATTCGACGATAAAAATGGAATGTTGTACGCCGCCAAAGACGATGGCGATTACCTTTGGGTGATCGACACCAATACTTCAAAGCTTGTTGGCAAAGTCTCCATTCCAGGGATGCCCGAAGTTTTAGAATACGATCCAGCGACTGATCGGATATATCTCAACATCAAAGACAAGAATGAAGTGGTAAGGATCGACCCAACAACCAATAAAGTTGATGCAACATGGTCAACGCTGCCTGCAACTTCGCCGCATGGTCTGGCGGTTGATAGCAAGCGCAGTCGCATTTATTCGGCTGGCGGCAACGGCAAAATTGTCGCCCTTGACATAAAAACGGGTAAGGTCACTTCATCAGCCGATATATCAAATGGAGTGGATCAAATCGTCTTTGATGCCGATAAAGATTCCATCTACAGCGCATGTAAGGGTTTTATTGTGGTAACTCAAGTGACCGACTCAGGTTTGAAAGAGGGCGCTAAGGTACCTTCGCCAAAAGGCGCTCATACTCTAGCATTTGATCCCAATACACATGACATATGGGTAGCCTTCGCCGATTCTAATCATAGCTTTGTTCAGAAATTCAAGGCAACGCACTAAATCCTAATTTGAAAACCCAAATAGATATTCAAGGATGTTGGCTCATCGCTGTAAGTGATAAAGGTTCTACCTAATGTGGCAAGTAGGCTTATACTTTTGGTCAATGAATAGCGGGTACCAAAATTGTAAAGTAGTTCTTGATCGGCTGAACCAATGAGCGAACGCCCGTGGATTTCAAACAAAGCTTCTTTTTCCTTTTCAAATGCATAACTGATTGCAATTCCATAAATCCATTCAGAAGCCATTTGCGTATAGGTCGCATAGCCAATTTCTGGATTGACTCCTAGCTGACCAAACTCTTTGGAAAACTCTATAGGGAGAAAATAACGACTACCTGGAGAGTTGACTACTGGATCGACACTTGAAAATCCGTCGTGGAAGTCAAACCTTGGGTACGTGGAGATGGCAAGACCCGCTTTATCTTCATCAACAAATCTCCATTTGACTGCAAGGGAAGCAAGGCTGAGCCCACTTGTGGTACTGCCGTTATTTTGACTGACAGTAATCAAACCCGTGTTGAGATTAAGTTGGATGTGATCGCCGTATCCGTAATTGATGTCAAAAAGCGGAAGTTGAAGATTTTTTATTTGGTCGCCGACTGTCCACTGCGCCGCCGTGTTTATCTCCCAATGAGCATTCCCTGGAGTCCCTGGATCATCTGTCACCAAAGGCGGACCGCCTTGAGCAAAGACCTTAAACTCTACAAAGGACAACAAAAGAACCAGACCGCATACTTGCAATAGGAAATTTGAGGCTCTGGCATGGCAATTCAGAAAAACTACCTTCAAGTCAGTGTGCTTTTCTGGCGGCGCGATGCGGGAAAATCAGAATGCAAGCGACCATGAATACAAGTAAAGCTGCCGATGCAGTATAGCGACTCAGCGCCAGCCCTCCATGATCGCGTGGTTTATCAAGGAAATCACCGACCACAGCGCCAAGTGGTCTGGTTAATATAAACGCTGCCCAAAACAAAAAGATGCGAGAGATTTTCGTCCAAATATAAAGCGCAGCAACGACTGCCAGCAATACCCCGAATATGATTGCACTGCCACCATATCCGAAACCAGCCGAATCCGCTGTCCAGTCGCCTAGAGCTGTACCCAGTGTTTGCGAAAACATGATTGTGACCCAGTAATACATCTCAGTCTTTGGGTTACTAACGGTAGAGACGGAAATGGAGCCAAGTTTTCGATGCCAAATTGCAAGAGATGTGAGCAACAAAATGAGCAGTAATGTTGACCCGCCAGTATAGCCAATACCCAGAGAGCGATCTGCAAAATCAGCCAAGGTAGTGCCAACAGTGGTCGTCGCAACTATTGTGACCCAATAAATGACTGGATGGAATCGCGGAGCTTTGACCTGGATAGTGACTGCAACCAGAAAAATGGTGGCGAATATCACCGTGCCAACGAGATAGCCTAAATTCATTGACATTGAAACTGCATCGCCACCAGTTTCACCCAGCGTAGTTGCCGCGATCTTAATGGTCCAAAAGACAAGCGTTAGTTCTGGAACTTTACTCAGAGTATTATCAAAGACCGTATTACCCATTATTTTTTCTTGCATAGATTTTCCTACCATGGCGAGACCACAAAATCGACTTAAAGATGTTTATTAACCTCTTATAGGGTGAATTACTTCCACAGGTTTGCAGTTTATAAAATGACTGCCAAAATTCGTTTTTTTACCGAAGTCTAACGAAATGGACAAATGTCACGTGATAATCAGTACAGCATCAGAATAATGTTTAAAAGTTAGACATATTTTCCATAAATTATCATTTATACAACTCAAAATGCACTTGTAATTTATGCAAATGGCACTTAGACTTAATGTTATGACTTATGGACATTTGTCAATATTGCTTAAAGAACTAGAATTTTCACCAGAACAATTGGGTGAAAGATTAGGAATCGCTGGAAGAACAATAAGGCGATGGACCGAGCTTCCCAAAGGAGAAAAACTACCCTCCCTTTATGCAAAAGCTCTTCGTGAAACCATCCTTGAATTTGTCGCCGAAGGAAAGCTCTCTAGTGATTCAGAAGTGGTGTTACTTACTTTAAAAGAAGGTAACGATAATTTTTTTCATGCTGCAATTAGAGATTTGGGCATGGGAGAGGATTTTCTAAAAAAGGCTGACCAATCGCCTGACAGTATCGTTGAGGGAATTGCTCAGATTGGTTCTAATGAAAGAAAACGGGCCTCTGTTGATAGAAGTAAAGAGAAGCTTTCCACTTATCATAAGATTAGCGAAGAGTGGAAGTATCGTGTCCAAACACTTTATAAGGCGATTACATCAAAAGACCTAAACGGGTTTGAGAAGTTTGCAGCCTATGGCGCTCTTTTTTATCTCATTTCGCCATTTGATCTTATCCCAGACCATATCCCTGTTTTCGGTCTTATGGATGACTATGTGATTTTAGGGTTAGTAGTCGCATATTACATAAAAAGATTTCCTAAAATTTTTGCAAAACCAGAAATTAAAGAAGTTAAAACCGAAGTTTAATTTTTGAGATGGTGTGTCAATCATGTTTGGAAATGGTAAGGGGCAACTCTGTTTACTCACAAGTTTAGCAATACTAATTTGGTCAAGTCTTTCCTTTGCTGATGTTTTAAGTCTAAAACAAGCCATAGACACTGCGAGAGAAGTTAATCCAGACATTAGGTCTCTTCAAAATCAGTTTGAATCTGCCCAAGCAAAAACAAGGCAAAGTCTCGCACCCACAGAGCCAACGGCCTCAATCACATATAACGATTTAGACAAAGCATTCAACGTTCCAAACTCTGGAAGCACGGTATATCAAATCAATCAACCATTAGCTTTCCCAGGAAAAGCTTGGGTCAATCATGCGTCCCTCGGTCATCAAGCGCAGAGTATCTATTATCAACTTAAGGCAAAAGAGCTTGATGTCGCCAATACCGTGAAGGGTGCTTATTTTGGATTGGCTCTGGCTCAAAAAAATATTGAGTTGAATTCTGAAACAAAGGCTTCTTACGAACGAATTATGGCCACAGCTAGAAGACGCTACGAAACGGGAGCTATCACCCAAGTTGATTTGCTTAATGCCGAAATCGCACTCTATTCAAATCTCAATGATCTTGCCGATCTTGAAACAGCAGAAAAAACTGCAAGAGCACAACTTAATAATTTTTTAGGGAAACCCTCTGAGGCTCCAACGCAAGTTCAGTCTATGGATCAGATTAGGAGAACCAATCACCCACACATGAGTTTGACTGAAGCCCAAGACAAGATGGTTCAAAATCGTCCAGAAATTAAATCTGCGGTCGAACTTACCGAGGCTGCGGATAAAACATATTCTCTAGCCAAAATGTCTCTTCTTCCAGATTTTCAACTCACCGCAGGGACGACAAACTATAATCTTTTAGCAGCTTCTCCAATTGGTAGCGTTACACCACAAACCCAGACTTGGATGGTTGGGATTCAGGCAACAATTCCTCTTTGGGGCTTTTTTAATGAGCGAGAGACGATCAGGGGCGCGTCACATGACAAAGCTGCTGCGGAAGCCAATCTTTCATCGCTTCATTTACAATCAAATATTGCCTTGGAATCTGCATTGGAAAATTTGAACGCGTTAAACAAGAAAATTTTAAACTATGAAGATCATCTTTTGGACCTTTCAGAGCAAGCTTTAAAAATTGCTCTAGTCAGTTACAGCTCAGGAAAAATTGATTTTCAAACTCTCTCCGACACAGCGACCGCAAGAAGGCAGATTAGACACGACTACTATGGACTGATTATTAATTATCTGACCAGCTATTCAGCCTACGGACAACTCATCGGTGAGGAACTTCAATGAAACGGATCTACATTATTATTAGTATTCTAACCCTCACGCTGATTGGCGGGATTTATTTTGGCTCCTCGTCCAACTTCTTTAAAAAGATACAAAGCCATGAACCCGTTGAGCGAATTGATGATTCCTCAATACGAGTTTATAAAGATGCGCTAGAAAATATTAAAACATCGCGCATAAGCATCATGGATTTTCCAGACCGTCTTTATTTGATGGGTAAAATTGGTATCACTGAAGATAGAACCACTGTTATTCCAGCGCGTGTGACGGGAAGAATTGAAAATATTTATTTTGCATCGGGAGAATCTGTTACAAAAGGCCAACTTTTAGCAACCCTTTTTAGTCCAGATTTTGTTGCTGCAAAAGAGGAGTTCTTTCAAGCACTCAAACAGTCAAAAAAACCAACTGGCAAATCTGACGATTTTGCGGATCTTGCACGTTTAGCTAGAAAAAAACTTGAAACTTTGGGTTTGAACTCCAAAGACATTGATGCCATAGCCGAAACGTCCATGGACCCGTCACAAAACTCTGACGCTAGTAACCCTAATTCTAAAAACTCACCTTTATTGAATCTTCGCTCTCCTCGAAGTGGATATATCATCGCTAAGGGTGCAATCCTCGGAAACCTTGTGAACGTAGGAGACACTCTATTTACGATTGGCGATATGGATAAAGTCTGGTTTACAGGAGACCTTTATCCTGAAGATTTACCAAAAGTTCATAAAGGCCAGGATGTTTTAGTAGCCGTCACGGGGTCTGACAAACCACTCAACGGGAAAGTCTCATTTATCAGTCCCATGGTTGATCCAGTATCTCGAAGCATAAAAATTAGAGCCTTGGTGGAAAACCCAAATGGGACTCTTAAGGCAGATATGTATGTACAAGGCAGTGTGACTCTTTCTGAAAGAAAGGCCCTTCTAGTTCCCACTCAAGCCATTGTCCGCACTCCAGGTGGAGATGTGATTTTTAAACGCATCTCTAAATCAAGTCCAGAGACGAATGTCAACAGTATCGACTTTGTCAGAGTTCCAGTCCAACTGGGCAATGAACAAGACGGAATGACAGCCATTGCAAAAGGGCTTGAGGATGGCGATGAAGTTGTTTCAGATGGCTCCTGGCTTCTTGATAATGCACTTAACTCATCGGAAAAAATAAAATGATCCACAAAATCATTTCTTTTTCACTTAGGAAGCGAGTTTTGATCCTTGTTTTCACCATAGCATTGATGATTGCGGGGATCATCTCGTTTAAAAATCTACCTATTGAAGCGTATCCAGACATTGCCGATACCTGGGTTCAAGTCGTTGCCCAGTGGCCTGGACATGCTGCCGAAGAAATCGAAAAACAAATTACAGTCCCACTAGAAATTGTCCTTAATGGTGTACCTCATCGCACAGTATTAAGATCAGTTTCTTTATCAGGGTTGTCCGTTATCACGCTTGTTTTTGATGAAAAAACTGAACCATTTATGGCTCGTCTTTATGTAATGGAAAAGTTGTCGCAGGCAACTTTACCTAATGGTGTTCAGCCCAACATGGCTCCCATGAGTAGTCCTGTAGGTGAACTATTTTGGTATATTTTGGATGCAAAAAATAGAACTCCCATGGAGTTAAAAGAAATAGAGGATTGGGAGCTTGAAAAAAGATGGAAGGAAATCCCAGGCGTAGCCGACGTTTCAAGTTTCGGCGGGACAGTCAAGCAATATCAAATCAATTTAAGCCCTACAGCCCTCGCTAATTACGGTCTTTCAACAAGCAACGTTGTTCAGTCTTTAGGATCAAATAATCAAAATTCAGGCGGTGGGTTTTTAACCAGAGGCTCTCAAGCCTTTAATGTTCGAGGTATAGGTCTAACTACAAAAACTACCGACCTTGAAAACGTCATTATCAAACAAAGCTCTGGGTCTCCAGTACGTGTCAAGAATGTTGGGACTGTCGTGATTGGACCTCAGCCAAGACTCGGCATAGTTTCAATGGCGGAACATCTCACAGATGGTTCCATTGACGAGAGAGACGACATTGTTTGGGGAAAAGTCCTTTCACGAACTGGTGAGATTGATGAAGTAGTATTAGACAAGATCCATGAAAAGTTTAAAGAAATTCAGGAGAATTTTCTTCCTAAAGACATAAAACTAAAAACTTATATTGACCGCTCAAAATTAATACACCTGACAACCCATACTGTGGAAGAGAACATGGTCATGGGGATGCTATTGGTTATTGTCATTCTCTCTTTCTTTCTCGGAAATTCAAGAAGCGCCTTAATTGTGGCAGTGACGATTCCACTTTCCCTTCTCTTTGCGTCAATATTGCTTGATATTAGAAAAATCCCAGCAAATCTCTTGTCATTAGGTGCGCTTGATTTTGGAATGATTGTTGATGGTGCCGTCGTCATGGTCGAAAATATCTTTCGACACAAACAAGAGAAAAAAACAAAAGGAGAGCCTGAAGGAAATATCATTGAACTTATCGCTCTAGCTGCAAAAGAAGTTGAACGCCCCATCGTATATGCCATCGCCATTATTATTCTAGCCTATCTTCCTATTTTTACTCTTCAACGTATTGAAGGTCGTTTATTTAGTCCCATGGCCTGGACCGTTGCTTTTGCACTTCTTGGGTCTTTAGTTATAGTTCTAACTGTGGTTCCAGTTTTATGTTCCTACTTCCTCAAAGGTGAGCTTAAGGAGTGGCATAATCCAGTTTTTGAAAAAGTAAAAACCTTTTATAGCAAAGCGCTAGAGATTAGCCTTTCACGAAAAAAACTTGTTTTAGGTATTGCCATAGCTTCGTTTGCCGTTGCCCTGATATTGAGCTTTGGTTTCATTGGCTCTGAATTTTTACCGCATCTTGATGAAGGTAATCTATGGCTGAGAGGAACTTTGCCGCCAAGCACGTCTTATGAAGCAGCCAGTGATGTTGTGGCAAAAATTCGTCATGTCGCCATGAAATTTGAAGAAGTCCCTCTTATCGTTTGTCAAGTTGGGCGTCCTGATGATGGAACCGACGCAACGGGGTTCTTCAATACAGAATGTTTCATCGACCTTAAACCTTCAGGTCAATGGAGAAGAGAATTTAAAAATAAGGATCAGTTGATTACAGGACTCACCAAGGAATTAAATAATATTCCAGGAGTTATCTGGAATTTTTCTCAGCCCATTTCAGATAACGTTGAAGAGATGATGTCTGGTGTTAAAGGAGAGCTTGTCGTGAAGCTCTTCGGTGAAGACCTAAAAACACTAACAAAGAAGGCAGATCAAATTAAGGAAACTATTTCTCACGTTAAGGGGATTGAAGATTTAGGAGTATTTCAGGTTCTAGGACAGCCAAACGTGAATATTACCGTTAATCGTGACAAAATTTCTCGCTACGGACTCAATGTATCTGACGTACAAGACGTTATTGAAACGGCAGTCGGCGGTAAAGTTGCCTCGCAGGTTATTGACGGTGAGAAAAGATTTGATATTGCTGTCAGGTATCAGCCCCAATATCGTGAGAAAATCGACTACATCAAAAAAATTGCGGTCGTTACTCCTGATGGATTTAGAATCCCGCTTGAAGAACTTGCAAAAATAGAAATGGATGATGGGGCTTCACTCATCTATCACCAAAATAATAGTCGCTTTATTGCCATTAAGTTCAGCGTTCGTGGTCGTGATTTAGGAAGTACAATCAGTGAGGCGCAAAAGCTAGTAAAAAGTAAGGTCTTGTTGCCAGAAGGATACCATATTGATTGGAGCGGTGAGTTTGAAAGTCAAAGAAGGGCTGAGGCAAGACTTGCTATTGTCATACCCCTTACGATCATAGCAATTTTCCTTTTACTGTATTGGATGTTTGATTCTATAAAATGGGCGCTGATTATAATGGCAAATGTGGCTCTTGCCAGGATCGGCGGTGTTCTTGCCCTTTTTCTCACTGGGACAAACTTCAGCGTGTCTTCTGGAATCGGATTTCTTGCTGTCTTTGGGGTATCCATTCAAACAGGGGTTCTTCTAGTTTCGTATATCAATCAGTTGCGCCAACGAGGTCTTAATATCAAGGATGCCGTTGTCCAAGGATCTTGCTTACGCTTACGACCTATAATGATGACAGCCTTAGTTGCGACCTTCGGGTTGATTCCAGCGGCAATGTCACATGCCATAGGCTCTGATTCTCAAAGACCAATGGCAATTGTCATCGTCGGTGGGCTTTTAACTGATCTCATCATGGCGTTTTTTCTTCTACCTACGCTTTATGTGTGGTTTGCCAAACCTGAAGATGTATTGGAGAAATGAAATGAAAAATTTTAATTGGTCTAGAAAACCTTTTGCAATTTTACTCATGGTTTGCACCTTACCATTTCTAATGGCACCGTCTGCACCAGTTTCTCGCAACCCCTCTGCACACACCCTGCCGTCCCAAGGGATTTCAAAGCTCAAGGCTGAGAAAAAGAAAACAATTGATGACTTGGAAGCCATGTCCTTAAGTGATAATATTGACTCAGATTTTGTTAATCTTGTTATTCGTTATCATCAGGCTGTCCTAGAAGTTTCAAAGCTAGAACTCGAATTTGGTCAAAATGAAGATGTCAAAAAGGCAGCGCAAGGCGAACTCAATGAGGAAGAAACGAAAGTCACACTCCTTAAAGAGTTTTTGAACAAGAGATGATCTCGCTTGGTACAATTATTTTAATACCTTGAGTTTTCTGAGCAGTGCATGAAAATTTATACCCCAACCGATACCAAAGGACTCTGGCCGAAAGACAAAACTATCTTTTGGATTCCAGAGATTTCTAAATTGTCTCTGAGAGTTCCACTGCACGGGTTTTGCTAAACTTTTTTTTCGAGATTTCTTCTTTTTCATATTCAATTTTTATCTTCTTTGGGCGTTTTTCCATTCACCTGGCGCTTGAGGTTTCTACCCACTTTAAAAAAGGGAATGACCTTTTCGGGAACCTCAATGACTTCTCCACTTCTAGGATTGCGCCCCTTATAAGGGTTGTAGTGGCGTACTTCAAAGCTGCCGAAGTCTCTCACTTCAATTCGGTGCCCTTGTCTTATAGCTGTAACCATCGAGTCAAATACAGTCGTGACAACCAGCTCCGCTTTCACCCGCGTAATGTTTGCTTTCTCAGAAATCAAATCAATCAGACCCGACTTTGTCATTTGCTCCGCCCCAAAGTTAAACTTACTGTGCCACACTTCCTGTATGCAACAAAGCCCACCTTGACAAATGCGAAGCCCAAACTTTATCGAAAGTTCATTGGCGCAATCAGTCAATTAATTACTCTCTAAAACTATTGACTTTTTGGATGAAGGTCCTTGACTATAAAATGATGAAACAAAATCAGCCATCAGCCATCAGCCATCAGCCATCGTTTAAGCGTTAACTTCGAAAATCTAGAAAAAATTAAGGTGAACAGATTTAATGCGAAGTGTAAGCATTTTTTTATTAATCCTCCATACTCTTTCCACATTTATAAAAAAGAATGGAGAAGGTTGGTTTGCCTAATTGATACCAACTCTGAAACTTGTCCCCATGGGTTGAAATGATTCTAAGGCGTCTCTTCTTGTTGACAGTTCTTGGTCGCCCACCGCCAAAAGTGGGTGATTAAGAATTTTTTTAAAAGAAGAATTTGTTGTGCAACATTGTTTGAAAGGAATCTTTAGTCATGAAAAGAATAACACTCCTGTTCTCTACTCTACTGACAGTCTTTATATTATCAAATTCTGGTGCTCAAGCGGCGTCAAATTTTGAAATCGGTGCCTTAGCAGGTATAGGGATACTCAATAATAGCGGAGGTAGCCCCTTCACCTATGGATTAGAAACCGATTATAAATTTGACCCCAGTTGGTCTGTAGGACTCCAGTTCAATGCACTTACACCGAATTCGATTTCAGTTGCGGGAACATCTTATACCCTTGGGCTTTCAAACCTTGATTTAGCGCTCAAATACTTTTTAGATCAATTCAGTATTGGAATTTTAGTAGGACTCAATACTTTTTCTACAAATGTTCCAGGAGCTACTGGTGGATCTTATCTCAATTACGGACTCGTAGCTGGATATGATTTTCAATTGGGAAGTAACTTTTCTCTTGGTCCTCAGATTGATCTTCTGTGGACTGGTCAGAGCGGTGGATTCCAAGAAACAGACATTTTAGCAGCGATTAAATATTGGTTTTAGGCTAAATTTAAAAAATCTTACTCAATCCTCTATGTTGATGGGCACCGAGCAAAAACTCGGTGCTTTTTTGTGGACGGTTGTAAGTCTTTTCGATTTCAAACATGGTTAATGATGCCCCAGCCACTTCTTTTGCCACAGATGATCTTGATTGATGCGGTTTGGGTCAAAGGTCTTTGGATCAAAGAAACCGCCGATCCAAGCCTTGGTATCCAAGTGGTCGCCGTCGTCTTCGTCAAGCAAATGCGCTAAAAATTCTTTGTATCCAGGAACTCCGCCGCAGTCTTCAGGTGGACAAGCATTTTCGCCGCCGATGCATACAGGGTAGTTATAGTTGTCGTCATACTTGAAACTTCTCTCGATTAATACTTCATGGTGCCAGCTGTCGCCAAAGTCGTAGTCATAGATGAACCGCTCCGATTTGTTGGCAATATCGGAGAGTGTGAATTTTGGCGCTGGTTTGACCTCTTGCTCATCTTCAAATTCGGATTCGTGCTCACCGTATTCTTCATTATTAATTTCAAAACGGTACAGGTGCTTATTCTGCCAGCCCATTACGATTTGAATGACATTATGAAGTTGAGCCAAGTTAAAGTCGACGGGAATAAGGAAGCGTCGCCAGATAAGTGGGCTTGATTCAACAAGGCTTACCTTGACTTGAAGGATGGTACCTGTGGACTTAACAGTCATTTTTGGTACGATATGGGGCTTCATGTCTACTCCAACGCTTTTTAGCATGGGCATTCATAACACGGCGGGGCTGTAAAATCGACTGGAAGATGTCCCAAAACTCTCATAGCAGGTTAGTGGTACTCCCTTGAAAGCGATGATCTGACCTGCCTTCTTGACTCGCCACTGGACCTACCCGCCATTTCACCAAGATATGATATATTCCCTAGAGCGGTCAAAAATTCATCCGCCGTAAATCTACGGCTTCACTCAAACACATAACCCTATCGCTCAACCAGAGGCAGTTCTGCCTACTTTTTTCAATTTTTATCCCTATTGCGGGTTTAGCTCAGTTGGCTAGAGCGCAACCTTGCCAAGGAATCGAACCACCGAGTGGTGGTCGAAAAAGTTGAGAAGGAACAATAAGTTCCAAGGTCGTCGGTGGGACAAGTCGGTTGAGAAAAAAATTAAATCAACCGAGTTTAAAAATTTTTAGAGAAAAAGAAATTTAGAAAAGTATGAAAACGAAACTTAAAAAAATGAGGATTCGATAAGGGATACGCGGGTTTAGCTCAGTTGGCTAGAGCGGTACCTTGCCAAGGTACAGGTCGAGGGTTCGAGCCCCTTAACCCGCTCCAAATTTCACTGAAATAATGATTACCAGAGGGCTTGCCCCTCTGGTTTATCAATCAAACCAAACACTTGAAATCACACGAGATCCAATTCTAGCGTTTTGATCCAGACCACCCAAGAACCCCTTAGATAACTCTAGTTCCCTTCCAAAACCCTTCCACTGCCGCCTCTCTTCAAAAAATTTTCCCAAAGTTCGGAATTTCCGAACTTTGACGAAATTTTCCTCATGTTCATTTTTCTCACCCTAAACAATTAAAAAGAGAGGTTTTTATGGAGAGTTACGGACTCATCATTACAGTTACGTCACCTAGCGGGCCTGAGTGTTCGGGAAACCGCAGAGAAAATCGACCGAAGCATCGGCTGGCTCAGCGAGATAGAAAACGCTCGCGGCACGGCTAGGCTTTCGGAAATCGAATTCAATCGCATTGTCACTTTGCTCGAAGGAACCAAGCTTCACTCTTGACTCAGCATTCTTCCTAGGACTATAAGCATTTGAGGTTTAATGAAACAGAAGGGGATCCAAATGAAAATGTTTTTTATTGTCGCTGCAATGGTGTTGTCCGCTCAAGCTTTTGCTGGACAGCCCGCCGTTTATCAAATTTATAATTCCGATCACACTGTTGTTATCTCTGCATATAAGTATACAACTGGAGCAGGGATTCAATATAGTGTGGTTATTCAAAATGTCTCCAAGCCCAAGGTTAGAGAAGTGTTTACCTCGACCGAAGGCATAACGTTGTTACCCCGTTTAAGTCGAACCAATTTTAACGTGTATAATGCTTACGAAAATGGAAACGAAATTGTCGTTTTCGGACTTAGGCAGCAAGGCAAAGACATAACTTACTTGGAGTCCGTAGGACCAATTGAGTCTTTGCCCAAACAGTGTTCGAGCGAAGGTGGCAATTGTTTCTAATGTGACCGCCAAGAAGTCGGCTTGGCTAAACTCTTATATTTTTCAGAAGTTGGCATTAGTTCGCTGGTCTTTCCGTCAAAGTCGTAGGTTCCCGTGAAGTGCCATACGAAATTGCCATCTTGCAGAATCGAGAGAACAATATCCTCATGAAAATAGCCGTCGGGTCGATAAAAATCCGAGTGCCCCCGACACTGATTCCCAGTACAGGTGTAAATCAGCGGACCCCAGGAATAGCTAGGTTCCTTCGGACGACTCACCGTAATTGTGAGTTGGTTGCTTGCTGGGCCCAATTCCACGTCCAGGTAGACCCGTTGGAAAGGGCTAGCAAGATCCCGATAATTTCCACTGGCTAAGGGGCTCCATAGTCCCGGGATTTGCCGAGAAATCTCGTATCGATCTCCTTCTAATGTCATCTTGCGGAAAATCTCGTGAGCAACGGCTCGCTCTCGACCTTCAGGCGTGTTTACTTCAAGGCGATCGCATCTCACTTGAATTTTATTTCCATTATAGAACGCGTCAACATGATTGCCTTCATACATGAGGTCATCTTGAGTAAAATGAAAAAC
>JABDDW010000020.1:0-1041 GCA_013287405.1 Deltaproteobacteria bacterium | reverse complement strand
GCCAGGGACGGGAAGGTTCTTCGAAGCTGAATCAATGAGTTTGCTGACGCCCAAAGCCGTGGCCATAATTTCGCCCATGCATCCACTGCCACCGCCCTTTGTGCCGGCAAAACCTGTTGAGCCAAACACCATAGAGATTAATAGGATTATTTGTACTTTCATAACTGAGTCCTTTTTTTTGTTAAATTAAACAACTGTATCCCTAAATGATAAACTTCCGTTTTCTTCTTACTTTTGAGAAAGAGCTTTGTGAGTTTTGTTACAAACTCTTCCATGATCTGATCTGCTTCCGGAAGCAGGACAGGATCAATGGCAAATTGTTCTGTTCGAACAATTTTTTCTTGTGGAGTCTGTGTTTGTAGACTTTCAATTGCTTTCTCAAGAGTTTGTTTATGAAAACGCCTTAACGACTCATTAGGTGCCTTGGCCTCAGAAAGAAAATCGGCATTCTTTCTGAGTTTGCCGCTTTTGCCTTTCTTCATAAGATCAAGGCGCAAGAGTCTTTCTATGGCTGCCTCAACTTCAAATATCGAGACTCCCAAGCGTTTTGAAATTTCTTGGGGTGTAAAATCAAAACCATCTAGTTCAGACAGATAGAGGATGGCTGTATGGTACCAATCACCAATCGTTCTGAATAAATCAACACTTAGATTTCTAACTTTATGGCCTGGATTTAAATCCTCGATTCGATTCTGAATGGATTCCTTAGCACCAAGATCGTTAATTATTTCCATTTGAACAAGAAGGCAAAAGTATTCTGATTCTTTGCCTTCTAATCCAAGTTTTGATGCTAGTGCCAAAGCTCGCACGAAGGATAGATTTCTTTTACCCTTCATCACTTCCGATAATGTAGAAGGCGAAACCCCTAATTGCTTGGCCATGGCTCGGAGAGAATAGTTCGGGTTTTTCCCTATCTTCTCAACGAGACTCGAATGGAGAAAGCTTCGGTAATTTGTGTGCTCAAAAATCATGGACGGATATTAACACTGTGCGTTCAAAATAAAAAGATACTTAGGAACAAATCGTTCCTTTTTAGGGAAC